>CAZUBX010000001.1:0-135777 GCA_964619035.1 uncultured Syntrophaceae bacterium
CTACAGGGTGTTGTTCAGATAAAGAATTTACAGGATGGAGTAACATACAAGGGACCAGGCCGAATTACCGACAGAACTAATCAACCAGTCAACTGTTCAACCCATCAACTGATTCCTATTCCTTCCCGCGCACCCGGTCGGCGATCTCGCGAACATCGTCCATGACCTTCGCGATATCCAGGGTCAGCAGCCTCCGGTTGCGCATCACCATCTTCCCGTCAATGATCACATCCCTCACATCGCTTCCCCTGCATGCATAGACGATCTGGGAGTACAGATGGTACAGGGGGGTGAGGTGTGCCTGCTTCATGTCGAGCACGATGAGATCGGCGCACTTTCCGGGCTCGACGCTCCCGATGAGATGCTGAAGGCCCAGCACGCGGGCGCCCCCGGTCGTGGCAATCCGAAGGGCCGTTGCGGCATCCATCACCGTCGGGTTCATCGTCGAGACCTTGTGAAGCTTCGCCATCGTGTCGATCTCGAGCAGCATGTCCAGGTCGTTGTTGCTTGCGCAGCCGTCCGTCCCGAGCCCCACGGCTACCCCGCGTTCCAGAAGCTCGGGGATGCGGGCGATGCCCGAGGCGAGCTTCATGTTGCTCTCGGGGCAGTGACAGACGCCGGTGCCGCTTGCCGCGAGCACATCCATCTCGCTCTCGTCGAGCCACACGCAGTGGACAGCCGCCGATTTCCCGCCGAGGACCCCGATCTTCTCGAGGTAGTGCACGGGCCTCAGCCCGTAACGGGACTCGATGATGTCCACCTCCTCCTTCGTCTCGGCCAGGTGCATCATGAAGGGGACTCCGGCCTCGTCGGCGACGCGTTTCACGGTCTGCAGGGTTTGAGTCGCGCAGGTGTAGGCGGAGTGACAGAAAAGAGACGGTGTAACCATCGGGGAGAGGGGCTGCCATTTCGAGATGAATTTCTCGGCTGCCGCGGCTTTCTTCTTGATCTCATCCGCATCGGGCGGGCTGAAGTCGATGAACCCCTGGCCCGCCACGATTCGCATGCCGGCATCGACGGCCGCCTGCACGACATGGCTCTCGTAGAAGTAGCTGTCGCAGCAGGTCGTCGTCCCCGAGCGGATCATCTCGGCCATGCCGAGAAGAGCGCCACGGTAGATCATCTCGCGGTTCACGTGCTTTGCCTCGGCGGGGAAGATGTGTTCGTGGAGCCACTCCATGAGCGGTAAATCGTCTGCAAGCCCCCGGAAGCAGGTCATCGGCAGGTGGGTGTGTGTGTTCACAAGGCCCGGCATGACGGCACAGCCCGTGGCATCGATCGTTTCGACAGGGCATACGGCCGGGGCATTGGCCCTGGTGCAGGCAAAGCGGATCTTTCCCCCGGAGATGCCGACGGCGCCGTCCTCGATGACGTCCATGCGCCCGGACAGGGTGAGAAGGGTGCCGCCCGTGATGAGAATGTCGATTTTTTCAGTTTGGTTCATACGGGGGACCTCACATCCCGAGGCTTGCCCGGATCCGCAGGGCGATATGGTTGACGCGGTCCATGATCTCCTGCTCGTCTACGGTGAGGAGCTTGCGGTTTCTCATGACGATTCGCCCATTGATCATGACCGTGTCGACGTCGGATCCCGAGGCGCAATAGACGAGGTGGGAGTGCTCGCTGTATACCGGCGTGAGATGGGGGCTGTTGAAATCGACGGTGATCACATCGGCCTTCATCCCGGGTTGCAGGGATCCTACCTCTTCCCCCATTCCGAGGGCCCGGGCGCCGTCGCGGGTTGCCATTTTCAGGACGGTGCCTGCGCTCATCACCGTGGGGTCCAGCCTGAAGGCCTTGTGGAGCTTGGCCGCCGTGTCCATCTCCTGGAACATGTCCAGGTTGTTATTGCTGGCGCAGCCATCTGTCCCCATGGCAACGGTTACGCCTGCCGCCTGCAAGTCAGGCACGGGGGCGACACCCGATGCCAGTTTCATGTTGCTCTCGGGGTTGTGCACGATCTTCGCACCCGCCCGGGCAAACATTCCGATATCCGCGGCGTCGAGCCAGACGCCGTGGAACGCCACCAGGTTCTCATCCAGGAGGCCTATGTTTTGAAGGTATTGAACGGGGCTGCACCCGAGCTTTGCGACCAAGGCCTCACGCTCCGATTTCGTCTCCAGCAGGTGAAGGGCCAGGGGGACCCCGTAGCGGTCGGCCAGGGCCTTGGATTTCTTCAGCAGATCCTCCGAGCAGGTATAGAGGGCGTGAGGCTCCACGGTGATACGCACGAGCGGGTCGTTGGCCCATTTTTCGATGAGGTCCTTCGTGCAGGCAAGGCCTTCATCGGGCGTCTTGAAATTGGGGGAGGGGAAATCGAAAAGCACCTCTCCGAGAAGGCAGCGCATCCTGGCGAGGCTTGCCGCTTTCGCCGTCTCGTCCTCGAAGATGTACATGTCGCAGAAGGTCGTCGTTCCGGAGCGGATCATCTCGACGCAGGCCAGCAGGCTTCCCCAATAGGCAAGCTCCGGGTCCACGTTTTTCGCCTCGGCGGGGAAGATGTATCGATTGAGCCATTCCATCAGTTCCAGGTCATCGGCTATCCCCCGGAAACAGGTCATGGCCGCATGGGTGTGGGCGTTGACAAGACCGGGCATGATGACATGGTTTGTCGCCTCGATGACCGTCCGGCCGCGGTAGCGGCCCATGACGTCGCTCCGGGGACCCACCGCGACAATCGTGTCTTTCCGGATGGCGACGGCACCCGACGGGACGATCGTGTCGGCGTCGTCCAGGGTCAGGATCGTGCCGCCTTCGAGGATGATGTCGACTTCCTGCATGGTGCCTCCCTCGGATGCGCAATTGCACGCTTTCTTTGCCGGATTTGCAGCCATCCGGCTGCCTCGCATCTTGACAGCCACCCGCAAAGATAATATACAAGCGGGTACTTGTCTCATGGCCTGGGTGGCGGAACTGGTAGACGCAAGGGACTTAAAATCCCTCGGTCCCTAGGGCTGTGCGGGTTCGATTCCCGCCCCAGGCACCACTTTTTTCTCCGGCCTCTAAAATCCCGGATCAATTCATGACCAGGCGCCCCCGGCTTGTTTCCTGAAAGAGTGAATGCTCCCGATCCTGTTCATTGACGAGACATCAACCGGATACGGGTGTTTCCGGCTGCGGATTTTACGGTGAGCAGTATTATGCGGATCATGGCTCTTTCGCAAGAAAAATTCATATATGCCTGTGTCGATGAGGCCGCCCGGTGGTAACCAACCCTTTGACGCGTCGAACCGTTAATGATATTAATAAGGAGACGGCCGCCATGTCGTACTGACTATCGGGCGGGACTACCGCCTGCGCATCTACATGCCCAAGCCCGAAGTACTCAACGGCACCTGGAAGCAACCACTGTTGCAGCGGATTCGGTAATCTCGGGAATTTCAGTCTGGAATTGAATTGCAGAGCAAACCATTTGACTCTTGTAAGGTGAACCCCATGCAGAACGACACGACACAAGCGCAACCCCTGCCCATGACCGGCACGATCCATTCCCGCATCGGGCCGTTGGCGTTCGACGGCGGTTACCCGACCGACGCCACCGTCACCAAGCTGTACGACGAGATGGACTTCCAGCGGGCCACGCAAGCCTACCTGTGGGCGATTCCGATCGTCTCCTTCGCGAAATGGCAGGAGCAGCACGAGAAAGTCTTCGGCCAGGAGGATGGCGATCTCGTGCTTACGGTGAGTGTTCGCGAAAAGATGGGAATCCTCACACCGAACGACACCACGACGTACCTGGTTGGCTACTTGAACCTGGAGCGAACCGGCCCGCTGGTGATTGACTACCCGAAAGGTCTGACTGCCGGCGGCCTCCTCGACATGTGGCAGCGCCCGATCACCGACATGGGCCTGAGTGGGCCGGACAAGGGCGAAGGTGGCAAGTACCTGGTGGTGCCGCCCGGTCAGAAAGCCCCCAAAGACGTCGAGGGCTACCGCGTCTTCGAATCTCCCACAAACAACATCTTTCATGCGTTTCGCGTGCTGACTACAGACCCGAAACAAGCGGAAGTGCTCAAGAGCAGTTATCAAGCCTATCCCTATGCCAAACGAGACAATCCACGCAAGACGCGGATCATTCCCGCAGAAGGGAAGAAGTGGTACGCTTGGCCGGGAACCGGGCTCGAGTTCTGGCAGTTCGTCTCCAAGATGCTCAATGAGGAACCCGTCCACGACCGCGACCGCATGATGGTGGCCATGCTCAAGCCGCTCGGCATCGAAAAGGGCAAGAAGTTCGAGCCGGACGCGCGGCAGAAGAAGATTCTGGAACAAGCGGCGGTGGTCGGAGAGTCGATGGCGCGAGCGAACACTTATGCCAAGCGTCAGAAGGAAGCCACGATCTGGGCCGACGCCCAGTGGAAGCACCTCATTCTCTTGGAGGCCGATCAGGAGACCAAGTATCACACCGCCCTTGATGAGCGTACGGCTTACTTCTACGAGGCGGTAACGCTGTCCGCCGGGATGACGAGGCCGACTCTTGGAGTGGGACAGGCCTACATGGGCATCCGGAAGGACAAGGACGGGCAGTGGCTGCAGGGCGGCAACAACTATACCCTCCGCGTTCCGCCGAACCCACCTGCCAAGCAATTTTGGGCGCTGACGCTTTACGACACGGAGACCCGCAGCTTCATCGACACCAAGCACGACATCGCCGGGCTGGATTCCCGGAAAGACCTGATCAAGAACGCCGACGGTTCCGTGGACTTGTACATCGGCCCGGAGGCACCGAAGGGCAAGGAAAAGAACTGGATTCCGACGGCCCCCGGTCGCGGCTGGTTCGCATACTTCCGCCTCTACGCGCCGACCGAAGCCTACTTCGATCGCAGCTGGAAACTGCCGGATCTCGTTCGCGTCAAGTGACGTGTTCGCCGCGCATCCCGAAGCGATGCAAGACTCGCTTCCGGAATGCGTTGCAAATGTCGATCTTCGCCCTTTGTCTCTGCACAATGAAAGACGAGATTCCTAAGATAAACAGCCTGTGGTGAGTAGGAGGTGTCGGAATGACCGCTCAGCAACAACCGAAATACGCGGCGAGGGTCCCCGAGTCGATCCAGACCCCAGACGTGGTCGAGACCTCCCGGCTCGGGCGGCTGGAGTTCTTCGATGGGATGCCCTCTGACGAGACGGTGCGAAAGGTCTACGACCAGCTCGACTTCTCGCGGGGTGTCGAGACCTTCCTGACCGGGTGTCCGGCGGCCTCGATCTACGCCTTCCTCCAGGGCATGAAGGAGGCCGGGCTGGGCACCTTCAGCATGGGCATCCACGAGCAGCTGTTCGACGCGCGGACCCTCTGGCTGACCCCCAACACCACGACCGTCTATTGCGTCGCCGAGATCAACGTCGAGAACGGGCCGACGGTCATGGAGGTCCCGCCCGGGGTCCTCGGGCCTGTCGATGACGCCTGCTTCCGCTGGGTCACCGACGTCGGCTTCACCGGTCCCGACCGCGGCCAGGGCGGCAAGTACCTGTTCCTGCCGCCGGGCCACGAAGGCGAGGTCCCGCCCGGCTGTCACGTCGTACCGACGCGCTCCTACCGCAACTGGCTGCTGATGCGCGCCTTCGTGATCGATGGCGACCTCGCGAAGACGGCCGCCCACGTCAAGAAGCACTGGCGGCTGTACCCGCTGGCGGAAGCGGCGAGCCCGCGCGAGCCGCACTTCGTGGACCTGAGCGGGGTTCGGTACAACACGATCCACGCCAACGACTTCTCGTTCTACGAGGAGCTCAACGCCGTGATCCAGTACGAGCCGGCCGAGGCGTTCAACCCCGAGCTGGTCGGATTGTGGGCCTCGATCGGCATCAAGAAGGGCAAGCCCTTCGCTCCCGATGCACGCATGAAGCGGATCCTCACCGAGGCCGCCGCCGTCGGGAATGCGACGGCACGTGCCCTGAGCTACCGCCCGCGGGGACGGGAGCCCTACTTCTACGAGGACCGGCAGTGGTACACCCCCTTCGTCGGCGGCAGGCACGACTTCATGAGCAACGGCGAACTCATGCTCGACTATAGGACGATGATGCACTACAACGCGACGGGCATCACCCCGGCGATGGCGCATTCCGAGGTGGGCAAGGGATCGGCCTACGCGTTCACCCCCCACGACGCGCAGGGCCGGTTTCTCGAAGGCGGCAAGACCTACCGCGTGACGCTGCCGGCGCCCGTCCCCGTCGCGCAATTCTGGTCCTTCGTCGTTTACTCGGGTCAGCACCGCAGCCTGCTGGAAACCGACCAGCAAAGCGCCGGCGTCGACAGCAACAGCCCAGACCTCAAGGCCAACCCCGATGGCACCTACACCGTCTGGTTCGCGCCAACCGCGCCCGCCGGCAAGGAGGGCAACTGGGTGCAGACCATGCCCGGCAAGAGCTGGTCGGCCCTGTTGCGCCTCTACGGGCCGCTCGAGCCTTGGTTCGACAAGTCGTGGAAGCCCGGCGACTTCGAGCTCGTCGACGGATGAGGCACATCCTCTTCCGACGTACCTTCGCAGCTACAACCACATAGGAGCGACGATGAACACCACGGAAACAGAGTCCATTCGGCACCAGGCGAAGATCGCCGCCCTTCCTCTCGTGGAGAACCGGGCCAGGGCGGAAACCGCGCAGACGCTTCGCGACGAGATGCTTTACCACCGTGCCACGCAGACGTACCTCTGGGCGTTGCCGCTCATCAACACGCTCGGCATGCAGGTCGGCTCCGAGAAGACGTTCGGCGAGGGGTACAACGTCTTGCCGGTGTGGAAGAAGCGCCTCGACGCCAAGACGCTGGTGACCACGCCAAACTCGGACGTGATCTATGCGATGAGCTACGTCGATCTCGGCAAGGACGGGCCACTCGTGTTCGACGCCCCGCCCATGTTGCAGGGCATCCTGTTGGATTTCTGGCAACGGCCGATCCCCGTCGATGGTGGCAAGTACGCCGGCGACGTCGGCTTCTTCGGCCCGGATCAGGGGAAGGGCGGCAAGTTCCTGCTTCTACCCCCGGGCTACAAGGGCGAGGTCCCGGAAGGCTACTTTGTGTACCGCTCGGGCACGAACAACGTGTTCGTGTTTCTCCGCGCGTTCTACGCGGATGCGAGCAACCTGCAACCTCCGGTCGATCTGATCGAGAACACGCGAATCTACCCGCTCGAGGGCGAAGCCAAACCGATGAAGTTCCCCGACGCCTCGGGCGTGCCGGTCAACATGTTGCCGATCAGCGACGCGACTGCCTTCGACCAACTGAAAATGCTGGTGGACGCCGAAGGACCGCACCTGGCCGACCCGGACTGGATGGGCATGCTTGCCGGACTCGGCATCGTGAAGGGGGAACCATTTAAGCCGGACGAACGCACGCGGGGCATCCTCGACCGCGCGGCGAAGTCCGCGTACAAAATGAGCCGCGTGATCGCCTTCGATGAGGTTGTGTCCGGTCGGTCATTCCGGATGTACCCCGACCGCCGCTGGGTCAATCCGATGGCCGATGCGACCGCGGAGAAGCCGAGCGGCAAGCTCGACCTGAGCTGGCGGCGAGTGGATCGCGGCGGGGCTCTCGATGTCGATTGCCGCCCGTGGTTTTTCTCGAACTACTACTCGATCAGCCCCGGCATGCTCTCGCAGATTCCCGGCAAGGGAGCGTTCTACGTCATCGCCTTCACCGACAGCGATGGCGTGCCCCTGACCGGTGGGACGAACTACAGTCTGAACATGCCGAAGGACGTGCCGGCCGCGAACTTCTGGTCGGTGACGTTATACGAAGCCGAGAACGCTTCGGGCCTTGCCAACGGCCAGCCCTTCCCGTCGCTCGGATCGCGCGACTTGCCGGTCCAGAACGCCGACGGCAGTACCGATCTCTACCTGGGGCCTAAAGCCCCGGAGGGCAAGGAGAAGAACTGGCTCGCCACGGTGCCCGAGAGAGGGTACTTCGCCGTTCTGCGGCTCTACGGGCCGACCGAACCGGCTCTCACGAAGACCTGGAAACCCGGCGACGTAGCGAAGATGAAGTGACTCGCTCTCTTCCTGAAGGAGGTAGCTGTGAAGGTGACGCCTGAAACCTACATACGGGCTGAAAGTGATCGACAGTTCGGCGTGGTTGCCAAAATGGCCGGCGGCGTGAACCGGTTCTATCATTTCCTCCGTCCCACTCCTCTCGATAAACAGAATGTCGTGCGCATGAACAGGGACACGCTCTACTTGATGGCCGTTGTGGATACCTCGAAGGGCGCCACGATCACCGTCCCTAAACTCCCGAGCGATCGGTATGTGTCCGTCTATCTCGCGGACAACGATCATTATTGTCCATCCGTCATCTACCGCACCGGCACGCACGAGCTTCCCCGGGACACCAAATACCTGGGCCTCGGGGTGCGCATCCAGGTGTTCAACCCGAAAGACGAGGACGAAGTCGCCCTGGTCAACAAGCTGCAGGATCAGTTCATCATCAAGGCCAACAGCGCCGAGCCGCTGCCGGAGTTCAAGTGGGACCTCCAGACGCTGAAAGCCCTCACGGCACAGTATGAAAAAGAGTCGACCCGATACAGCAGTTGGAAGGGAATGATGGGGCCGCGGGGCAAGGTGGACGAAAAGAGCCGTCATATTGCCGCGGCCGCGGCGTGGGGGCTTTTCCCGGAGCGGGACGCCACGTATCTGAATTACAGCGGCGGCCATGATTGCCGGGTCTGCCACCAGGCGACCTATCAGGTTCCGGAAAACAAAGCTTTCTGGTCCATCACCGTGTATGGAAACGATGGCTTCATGAAGAGCGACAACAACATCGTCAATTCCTCCAATGTGAAGCTGAACGCGGACGGCACGTTCACCGTTTATTTCGGATCGGCGGAGACCTGCGGAGATGTGTCCAACAGGCTGGATACCACGGAAGGCTGGAACTTCCTGATGCGAATCTACCGACCGGGCAAATCGGTGATGGAGGGGGCGTATAAACTTCCTGCGGCCAAACCCGTGAAGTGAACCGTTTCGTTGCTGGGGCGGGATCTTCGGGGCCGTGCTCTCGATGGGACGTTTCGTCAAACCAACGCTCCAAGGGTCGAAGCAGCACGCCCATCCTTTTTGAAACACGGGATAATTATTACGTATGGACAACCCCATACGGCACTATTTCGGCAGCCTGACAGTTTTTTACCCTCATGCGCGCCCTTGGGGTCAAACACAGCAGAACTGGATCAAGACGCTGCCGAACAAGGGCTGGTTCGCCTATTTCCGTTTCTATGGCCCGACCCAGCCCTATTTCGACAGGACGTGGGTGCTGCCGGATATCGTCGATGTGAAGTGAGGCGGCGGCAGCGAAATGAATCATTTCCCATAAGACAGAAGTGTTTCAAGGCGCTTTCTTCCGTCCGCTCTCTGACTTCCGCTACTCGCATGTCGGTTCCCGCCATTTCCATCAAAGCACACAAAAATACCCATTCGATTCCAACCCCGGAACCATCTCATTATCCCTGAGAAACGATTTTCGCGAGACCCGCGATTGTCCTCTCCGTTTTCACGCATCTTGCATGCCCCAGGCAGAGATTGCGATTCCAAGTCCATCCGGGACGTGAAGATCATATAAAGGATTTTTTGCAAGTAATCAATTTCAATGTAGCTTTTTGCCCGGAATAACCTGTGTCTGCGGTCAAAGTCTGTCGAGTTCGGTTCGGGGTCTGCCGTTGCACCGTCAAAGGGCAGGGTGCGGACCGTCAAATCTCCGTCAGCAGGGAAGGACTGCAACCTGCGTAACCAGCCATCCATCACGGTGCAAAGTCCGTCCAGTGCGGGATACAAGTTGACAGCGATCGCAAGTTTTTTTATACTCGGCGCGCAGCAGCGAAGAATATCGAGGAACGCGTTGCAAGCGTCCGTCGCCACGGGTATCGCGATGACCGGACCCGGGGATCCATGGAAAACAGAGGAAGACCCATTAAACAGGGAGGTTGTTGTATGAACAGAAAGAAAGTGGTGTTTACAGCGGTTATGGCGCTCGTCTGCGCAATGGTCTTCATGCCCCTGTCTGCGGACGCCCAGAAATCCCCCAAGGGCGCCAAGGCGATCTTCGACAGCGGCGACGGAGCGTCCGTGCGGATGTCTTCCGGCGGTCCGGCCCCGAGCACGCCCGCCGCGCCGGAGAAATACGTGGGAATTTCTTACAAGCTTGCCCTGCTCAAGCCCAACGGGGATTTTACCATCGTGCCCAAGACGAGGACCTTCAGGTCAGGCGAGAGGATCAAGATGCTCGTCCGGACGAACCGGCCCGGGTACATGACGATCATGAACATCGGTCCCACCGGCAACACCACCGTTCTGTTCAATGAATATGTGGAAGCAAAGCAGCTCTACGAGATTCCCAAATCGACGGCCCTGAAGTTTGCCGGCGCACCCGGCACAGAAAAGGTCATGATCATGCTGTCCGGCAGCCCGAACCCGATCGGGGGCGGGCAGTCCACGACCGTGGCCGGAGGGCCCGGCACCGTTCCCCCGCCACCGTCAGCGCCTCCCGCCGCGGCTCCGCCCTATGGCGGTTCGATGGCCTCGGCACCCCCCAGCCTGCCTCCGCCTCCTCCCGGACCAGTGGCAGACGCCGGCAGCAGCCTGCCTCCGCCCCCGCCCGTGATGATTGCCAGCAGCATGCAGGGTTCGAAGGACATCGTCGTGGACCAGAATCAAACGGGATACGCCGTGATTTCTCCCAAGGCGGGCTGGAAGCCCTCGGCGAAAGGGACGAAGGACATCGTGCTGGAGAACGACGCAAGGGACGGCAGCAACTACGGTGTTGTCCCGGCCTCGGCGATCGATGAGGGCGGCATCCTCACCCTCGATCTCAAGCTGACACACCGCTAACAGGAGGGATTCATGAAGGTCTTTCGCATCAAATCGCTCAGTGTCCTTCTGGTTTGCGTATTTCTTCTGTCCTCCTGCGCATCCGTGCTGCCCGATCCCTCGCAGATCCGGACGGAGGATGAGCGGATCGATGCCCGAAACAAGTGCATCGCCATGTACACGGTAGGCGGTGCTGCGGCAGGCGCACTCGTAGGAGCCCTGATCGGCGGCAGCTGGAAATCGGCGGGAGTGGGCGCTTTGGTGGGCGGCGGTTTCGCGTTCCTCGCCGCCTGGGGTCACTGCCTGAGCCTCTACTCGACCTTGCAGAGCCAGCCCGTGGCGGGATACCAGCAGACGGCCCGGCAGGTAGGATACAATCCGTCCCAGGGAGATGTCGTCAAGATCCAGAGCTTCAGCGTGGCCCCGACGACAATCGTCCCCGGTCAGACGATCACCCTGGGAGGCTCCTACTATGTGATGGCTCCCGAAGGCTCCAAGGAGCTGAAGGTCACCGAGACTCGCTACGTGAAATATTTCGATCCCTCGAAGAACGAGTGGACTCTCCTCGGCGGAGTTGACCAGGAGATTACTGCAGCACCTGGCTCGAGGAAGGCCGACGGCAAATTCGACATCCCCAAGGACGTCCCCGACGGCAAGTACCGTATCGGTTTCAAGGTGGCCGCGGCGGGCAAAGAGGATGTCCTCGAGAAGGACCTGACCGTGAAGAAAGGGACGGCCTCACTCGACATCCACGTGGCATGGGTCGATCACCGCTAGACGATCATTCAGCGACATAACCCATGGAGCAAATCATGACGAAACGGGTTTCATCAATCCTGATCGGTCTCATTTTTATCGTGATGGCGCTCGGCCCGGGCGCCGTCATGGCACAGTCGACATCCGTCACCGACGCCCACATCCAGCAGATCAACCAGCAGTTTGCGCAAAAGGGAGTCCCCAACGGGTTTGTCGCCCTCGATTCCTACGGGCGGCTTGAACTCAAGGGGGACTACGAGGACGAGATGCAGGTTGACCGGGCCTTCTCGATCGCCCAGAGTGTCGTGGGCGTGAAGTGGGTATCGCCCGTCACGCCGGAGAACATCAAGGTCAAGGAGTGGGAAAGAAGACTCGGATCGCTCTTCAGCCGGGCTGCCGTTCTGAAGCCTCAGGTGAGAGGCGATGCCCCCGTGGGTCCCGTCCGGAACCGCTATGCGCTCGTCGTCGGCGTCGGGAAATTCAAAAACGGCATCACGCCTCTGCAATACTCCGTGAGGGATGCCACCCTCTTTTACCGGTTCCTCCTCGAACAGGCGGGCTTCACGAAGAACAACACCTACTTCCTGGCGGACCAGAACGCCACCTCATCGAGCATTGTCAAGTACCTCAACGGCATCCGGAATACGGCGCAGGAGGACGATCTGGTCGTCGTCTACATGAGCAGCCACGGAACGCCGCCCGACAAGTTCGGCGGCGTCTACATCGTGACCTACGACACGGAGGTCAATCCCCGGGAGCGGGTCTGGCACACGGCGGTGGCGGAGACGGCCCTCAAGGATTTCGTGGAAAACCTCCGGGCGCGCCGGCTCGTCATGGTCCTGGACACCTGTTACAGCAACGGGGCCTATCGGGCGATCCCCGGGTTCCTCCCGCCGGGCGGGAAGTCTCTTGGTGTGGGGGGTGAAAACGAAGGCTACGGCGTTTCCACGGCCCAGGGAAAGCGGCTCTTCGGGGCCAAGGACATCGTTCTCGAGGATCAGCCCAGGCAGGCCGCATCCACGGGGAAAAGCATCGACGGCAGCCAGGAGTCCTACGGCAAGGTCCTCATCAGCGCCAGCAGCTCCGGGGAGAAATCCTGGGAGTCGGACCAGCTGCGCAACAGCGTCTTTACCTATTATTTCGTGGACGGGATGAAGCGCTACGACGGTTCGGTGAAGGACGCTTTCGATTACTCCAAGCCCAGGACCACTCAGCGGGTTCAGCAGGAGAAGGGGGCCGACATCACCCAGACCCCCCAGGCCATGGCCACCAATGACAACTGGAATATGCGCGTAAAGCGATAGCAACATCATCCTAAGGAGGAGATAGATACATGAAGAGAACGATCATCGCGTCACTGGCCGTCACCGGCTTCATCGCCCTTGCCCTCATCGGGTGCGGGCAGCAGTCCTCACCGCCGCCTCCGCCTCCGCCCCCGCCTCCCCAGGCGCAGGCACCGGCAGCGCCTGCTGCTGCAGCACCTGCTACGGCAGCACCCGGACAGCCTTCCCTCGAAGTCACACAGCACCTCAAGCAGGGCATGGCCTACGTCAGCACGGCCAAGAACGCCAACTCCCCGGCCATCTTCAACGAGAACATCAACAACGCGATCAATGAGTTCTCGAACGCCATCAAGAAAGACCCGGGTTACGCCACGGCCTATTCGAACCGCTCCGTCGCCTATATGATGCAGAAGAAGTACAACCTCGCTCTCGACGACCTCAAGAAGGCAAAAGAACTGAAGCCGAACGACCCGGCCATCCGGTACAACCTGGCCTCGTGCCACTCCCTCATGGGCAACGTTGATCTGGGCTTTGTCGAGCTCGATGCCGCCCTGGCCAACGGGTTCAACGACTACGACTCGCTCCGGAAGGACCCCGATATCGCGAATCTGCGCAAGAACCCGGATTGGAGAAAGACCCTGGAGAAGTACAAGGTTTTCCTCAACTAGGAAGAGGGTTGATTGCATCCGAGGATCGGTTCAAACGGTGAATCGGGAAATGTTTCTGCCTGCACATCTTGACTGACGGAAATGCCTTGCCCGACGAAACTCTCGGGCAGGGCATTTTTTTACCTCACCCCAAGGGAGTGGCCGCCATGTTCCGACGGATTGCCCTTATATCTTTAATCCTGCTGAGCCTCTCCGTTCCCTGCGGCGCTTACGATGCCCAATCGGTCGTCATTCGCCTCGAGAGGGGCCCCTGCTACGGGAGTTGTCCCGTCTACGGGGTGACACTCTACGGTGACGGGACAGTTCGCTACGACGGAAAGGATCACGTGCGCATCAGGGGGAGCCAGACGGCCGTCATTGCACCTGATGCGGTGAAATCGCTCGTCGAGGAGATCGAACGCAGCGGTTTCTACTCCCTGAACGACGCCAATACCCAGGTCAGCATTACCGATGCCCCCTCGGCGCTCCTCTACGTCGCAACAGACGGGAAAAAGAAGCAGGTGAGGCATTACCTGGGTGATTTCAAGGCACCGAAGATACTCCAGGTCCTGGAAAATCGGGTTGACGAGCTGGCGGGAACGAGTCGTTGGACGGCAGCAGCCGCCCCTTCAACCGGCCATACGGCCGCACCGAAACAGCTCGTTGCAGCCACCGCGGCCGGCCTTTCGGCCGCCGAGGGAAAAGCCGCGGCGGACGCAGCGGTCGTTTCGGATTCCACCATCGGCCTGGAGACGGAGCGCAGAAAGATCGTCATTCGCCGCACCGTTGCCACCAGCCTCAGGGATGAGGGGTATGCCCTCCAGCAAAAAGGCCAGCTTCGCGACGCCGTCATCCGCTATCGCCAGAGCCTGGTCTGGTGGCCCGATGTGGGCCTTGAATCCTACGTTGTGCCGCTGGAGAGCAAGGCGGGATTCACCGCGAGCCAGTACCGTCCGGAAACGGAACAGGGCGCAACCGTGCAGGCGGGTTCGGCAAATGCGGTGAAAAAGGCGGGAATGGTCATGGCCACGATCCGCAACCGTTCGACGCTCGATGTGACCATTCTGACACGCGGCGAATCAGCCGATGCGGGTACCCTGGTGAGGGCCGGGGAGATTCTCCTGAGGCCCGTTCAACTCGGGCCGAACGGGGAAGTGACGTTCCTGGCCGTACGGAACAGCCAAACCCTTGTGTCCAAGACCTGGCACGGCAACGCGGCCTCAGAGATCGTCGTGCCGACTCTTCTTTATGACGACAATCTTCAGGGCAGGCTGTTCGTGATGACGGGCCTGAAATAAGGAAGAAGTTGATGAGTTGAGAAGTTGATGAGGGAAATGACAATGATTGAATCCCGATGGAAATCGCGTGCAGGGGAAATTGGAAGCTTCCGGGTGGCGTTGCATTTATTGTTGCTGACCCTGCTGTGCGCGTTTCTCGCCTCCTGTGCCGCGAACCCCGTAACCGGCAAGGACGAATTGATGCTGGTCTCCGAGGAGGAGGAGATCAAGATCGGCAACTCGGTCTACCGCGATGCCCTCTGGAGCGCCGAGGGGGGCGGCGGGGAATACCAGGATGCCCAGCTCAAGCGTTATCTCGAGGGCGTCGTCATGAGGCTGCACAAGACATCCCACAGGCCGAACCTGCCGCTGACCTTCAGTGTCCAGAACAGCTCCGTCCCCAATGCCTGGGCCATTCCGGGTCATGTGGTCATGACGCGGGGGCTGATCGCCGGGCTGGAAAACGAGGGGGAATTTGCCTACGTCATGGGGCACGAAATCGGCCACGTCTCGGCGAAACACTCTGCGAAGCAGATGTCGCAGAAAATGATGCTGGGCCTGGCCCTGGGCATCGCGGCCGCTGCCGTCGGCGGGGATGACTACGGTGAGGCCGTGGTGGGGCTTGGCGCCCTGGGTGGACAGCTCCTGCTGCTCAAATACAGCCGCGATGACGAACTCGAGGCGGACCGGCTCGGTGTTGCCTACATGAGCCGCCAGGGCTACGACCCGAACAACGCCCTGAGCGCTCACCGGAACCTGGACAAGGTCTTCAAGGAGTATGCCCGGTCCGTGGGACAGGAGCCCGGCGAACGGAACTTCTTCGAAGAGCTTCTGTCGACACACCCCCGCACCTCCGTGCGGATCGACGAGATGCAGCAGATGATCAGCTCGACACCGCGATCCGCCCTGTCCGGAGACGGATCGAGCCGGGCGACGTACCAGTCCATGACGGCAAACATGCGCAGGACGCACCGGGTGTACACGGAATACTACGACAAGGCTGCGAGGGCCTTCGAGAAAAACCGTCTCGTGGAAGCGAACAATTACCTGAGCAGGGCCATCACCGAGGACCGCTACCAGCCGCCTTTTTACGCCTTGGCGGGATTCATCTACCTCAAACAGAACAATCAGGCCGACGCGGAGCGATACTTCCGGGCAGCCCTTTCCCTGCAGGGAAACTACCAGCCCGCCGTTCGCGGCCTCGGGATGATGAACTACCGCAAGCAGAACTACGCCGGGAGCATAGATTATATGAGACAGGCGGTTCAGATCTTCCCGGGGGATGTGACGGCTCAGCGGCTTTTGGGCTTGAGCTACTACAGGACAGGAAATTACCGGGCTGCCATCATGCCGCTGGAAACCGTTGCACAGGCCAGTCCGAAAAACAAGACGATCCACGGCATCCTCGGCCAGTGCTACGAGGGCATCAACGATCAAAAATCCGCCTACGGGCATTATAAACTGCAGCTACAGGCGGCCTCCGACAACGATGTCGGGCGCCTCGCGTCGGCGCGTGTCAAGGAGTGGAAACCCCGGTTCGAGCCGGAGCAACCGAAGAAGAAGTAAAGGGCGGGGATGCTTTGTATGAAGAATCTCAATCGATGGATCGTCGTCTGGCTTGCTGCGGTCGTTTTCGGGGCGGGGCTGTTTGTGCCGCAGGGCCGTGCGGCCGAGGTCCAGGGACAGCGCCCCATGATGATTGTGGGAGATGCTTTTCAGTTTACTCCCGGGGCCTGGTCGAGCTATTACGTCCATGACCGCGCGAAGAAGGAATACTATAGAATGTACATTGCCACACTGGAGAGGCTGACCCGGGACGGAAAGCCCTGTTCCTGGATGGAGGTCGGAATGACCCCGGAGAAGGACCCCTCCGTTGTGACCCGGTTCCTCGTCGAGGAGACCCCAAAAGGCCCCGGCGAAATGCTGGACGTAATCGTCCAGGTGCAGGGATATGCGCCGTTCACGGTCCCTGAGAGTTTTTACAAAGGCGAGGGGGAGGACAGGGAGGTAGGCAATTTCCAGGGCGCAGCGATCGCAAAACGGATCGCCAGGCGGGTGATCCCGCTAGGTGGCCGGACCGTCAATGCCTGGGACGTGGAGGCCGTCGACGCCAAGGGCAGCACCCTGGGGGCCCTGGTCAGCGAGGAAGTGGCCCCGATCGGTGTCATCATGGCCGAGAGCCCGCTTATGGGCATGTATCTCTCAGACTGGGGAGGCGGGGCAAAGTCCAGGATTGAGGGGACACCGGTGAATTTCTATGTGTGGCTCATGATGCAGATGGGCGGAGCGTTAACAAAGTAGTGACTTGTGATCAGTGACTAGTGAAAAGAAACTTCCATAAAACACTAGCCACAAGCCACTAACCACAAATTACTTTACAGGGGTCTTCGGTCGCGGCGGCGGTCGAGTACTTCGGCCATCACCGGCAGGAGCAAAGAGCCGAAGGGCAGCAGGAAGATAACCAGAAACGGCACGTAGTGGGCAAGGTGCCGAATGCAGGCCTTGATGGCCCTGATTTCCTTTTGGGTCCATGGCAGGCCCGTGTTCCTCGGCTTCATGATCAGGACCATGAAGCCCTTCATCGTTTCGGCTTCGGAATAGATCAGGTCTTTGTATTTTTCCATTTGCTTATTCAAAATCCTGCGAACCATTTCCCTTCCTTCCGCAATGTGGGACACCAATCTATTCAATCGGACAGTTCGACCTTTTTCTGAAACGAAATCAACCGGAAACGCGGCGAGCGCAAAATGCGTCGATCTTGCTGGCCCCAAGCCAGCTGGCATGAAAATTGATCTATTCCGGGACAGGAGCGGTTTATGAAAATACCAGCTGTCTTGGATGAAGTCGTACGTCGGGCCGGAAAGAGGGAGCCTCTTGAAACAGGCCGTGCCGCTTTGAATGGGACCGACGGGGTGGGGAACTTCAAAAAGATCTTGGAAACGCAGATGGCCGCCTCAGGCGAAAATGTGCCCCGGGGGGCGGCCTTCGGAATCGGCGATGAAAAGAAAATCACCCAACTCATAGAAATCGTACGGCTCCGAATGATGCTGGACGAGCATCTGCTGGAATCCATGCGGGATAAAGGGGACGATCAGTCCCTCTATCAGCGTTTTTCCCGCTGGCAGCTGGGCGGGCTCAACGCCGTTTCCCCTCCTGCCGGGCAGGCAAAGCCCGGAGCTGAAAATCCAGCCCCGCTGGCCGTCGAAGAGGTGCCTTCCGTTGTAAGGGTCCGCAAGTCATCGGACAGGGAACGGCAGTACGAGCCCATCATCCGTCAGGCATCGGAGACATACGGCGTCGATGCGGGACTCATCCGTGCTGTCATCCGCGCCGAAAGCAATTTCCGCAACGAGAGCACCTCACCGAAGGGGGCCATGGGCCTGATGCAGATCATGCCCGAAACGGCAAAGGACCTGGGGATCCGGGATGCCTATGACGCGCAAGAGAACATCATGGGCGGGACACGCTACCTGAAAGGCCTGTTGGACCGGTATCGGGGCGATGTGCCGACGGCACTTGCAGCCTACAACTGGGGGATGGGGAATGTGGAGCGGCGTCCCGAAAAGCTGCCCCGGGAAACGCGGGTCTACATCAACCGGATCCAGCAGTTCATGGATCAAAGAAAAACTTGAGGGAAAACAAAAAACCCCGCCTCAAAGCGGGGTTTTCTAATTGTCCTGGATCAGACTCAGTTGATCCCCAGATACTCCCTGACGGTTTCCAGCAGGTAGCTCACCTTGAAGGGCTTTGACAGGGTGGGGTATTGGTAATGGGCCACCTCGTCGTCGAGCTCCTTCTTGAGTCGCTTAACGCCGAAAAAGCCGCTCATGTAAATGATCTTGACGGCGGATTCGTCATTGCGGATCCGTCGAACGAGTTCGATGCCGTTCACGTTGGGCATGAGGACGTCGGTGAGGACCAAATCCGGCTTGAAGTCCTTGTAGACCTCGTACCCCGTGTCCCCATCGATGGCCACCCGGACTTCGAACCCCTCCATGGTGAAGATGTTGCGAAGGGTGTCCTGATAGCCAAATTCGTCTTCGACGACGAGGACTTTCCACTTTTCTCTCGGTTTTTTGAGGGCACCGTTTTTGATGACTTCGATGAGCTCCTTGTCAGGCAGCGCATTGATGATATGCGCCACTTCATTGATCTTCTGCTGCATCTTCTCGGCTTTTTCCCTGTTGTTCGGGTTCAGGTCCGGATGATAGATTTTTGACAAAAGCCTGTAATTGGACCTGACATAGGAAATGGCCGGTGCATCGCCGAGTTCGGAATAAATCTCGCGCGCCTTGTCCAGCATGCCGAGAACATTCAATTCGTTCGAGAGATCAATAGATTTTTTCATCACCCTGTCCCTGGTTGAGGTCTTAATCCCGCCCCGCACGGCCTTTTTTCACCGCTCAGGGCTGTTGCCTGAGACGTCAATGCAAATCTCATGCAAAAACGCGGAAGAAGTCCAGATTTCGAGGCATGAAGTCGCAGGTGACATGAATCGTAAGGCGACCCGGACAGGCGGACGGACGGATTTTGAAAATCAGCGAAGCCCCTCGACGAAGCCTGCGATGGCCTTCATGTAGTCGGAGAATCCGACCATGAAGATGTTGTTGTGATCCGCGCCGGGGATCTTGAGGAGTCTCTTCCGGACGGCACCCGACGCCTCGTAAAGGTCTTCGCCGTCTTTGAAGGGGAGGATTTGATCGAGCTCCGCGTGGATGATCAGCGTTGGCTTTCGGAAGTTCCCGATTTTCTCGATGTGCCGGAAGGCCTCACTTTCCAGGATGCCCGCCCGTTGCATGTCAACGCCGACGAGATTCAGGATCGTCTGGGAGTGTGCAAACCCGCTCTCGATGATGAGGCCCGCGACGTGGTCCGGGTAATTTTCGGCAAGTTCGAGGGCCGAGGCGCTGCCCAGGGAGCGCCCCATGACGATCAAGGGTCCCGAGCAGCCGTTGAGATTCAGCCATTTCCTCGTGTAATCGAAAACGACGTGGGCATCCCGCAGCATGGCGCTCACGGTCGGCTGACCCGTCGAGTGGCCGTATCCCCTGTAATCGACTGGCAGAAAATTGAGACCGAGGCGGAAATAGAGAACGGCGATGTCCTCGTAGTCTTCGACGATCTCCCCGTTTCCGTGGAAAAAGAGGATGGAGGGGCCTTCCTTGTTTACGATGTGGTATCTCGCCCCGATGGATACGCCGGGCTCTGCAGGGATCAGGACGTCGCGCACTCCTTCCTGGGACACCGGGTTGCTCCAGGAGGCCCGGGGGTAGAAGAGGTACTGACTGATTTCGGGTCCGTCGAGCTTGGGACAACCGACACGACTGATATCCTTCATGGCAGGATCTCCCATCGGGGGACATTAAGGGTTCTATCGAATTATTTTCTTACCGTCTTACCTTCCCAACTTCTTACCTTCTGTCGCTTCAGGGTGCCCACAGGTACATGAACTGCATACCCCTCGGCATCAAACTCTCCAAATCCTGTGGCAGGATGTTTACGATCGTGGTGTTTCCGCCCGCCTCCGAGTAGATGGTCCCCTTGAAGGACCCGGCGCGATGGTAAACTACGACGGAAGCCTTTTGGAGATTGAGCGAAGTCTTGACCCCTTCGATGGCGTTGTCCAGGTATCCCACGCGGTCGATGAGCTTAAGCCCGAGCGCCTGGCCGGCCGTGTAGATGCGGCCGTCGGCCAGCTTCACAACGGCTTCCCGGGAAAGGGGCTTTCGCCCTTCGACGATGACGTCGATGAAACGGCCGTTCATCTGATCGATGATCGTCTGTACGATCTTGATCTCTTCCGGCGTGGCGGGCCGGAACGGGGACATGATGTCCTTCATATCTCCGGATTTGATGGCTCGGGACTCCACGCCGATCTTATCGAAGAGCCCCTGGACGTTGAATCGCATGGCAATGACGCCGATGCTCCCCGTGATCGTGGTGGGGTGGGCCACGATCTCGTCGGCCGCCGTTGCCACGTAGTAACCACCGGAAGCCGCCACATCCATCATGCACGCGACCACCCTGACGCCGGTTTTCTTCTTATACTCGAGGATTTCGTGATGAAGGATATCGCTCGCCGTCACAGTGCCGCCGGGCGAATTGATCCGGATGACGAGAGCCGCAATCTTCTTGTCTCCGCTGGCCTTCTTCAGGGACTCCCTGAACTCATCGATCATGGAGATCTCTTCGCGAAGCCCCAGCTTGCGCCGCTTTTCCTCGGAGATGACTCCCGTGACGTCCACGAGCAGGATTTTCCGGTCGCCTTCGCCATCGACCACCCTTTCCTGAAGGGGACCGGGCTCGGGCAGGAGTGCAAGGTTGACGTAGGCACAGCCGCTATACAGCAGGGACATCGCCGCAAGGAGGACCAGCAGGCTCAATCGCTTCATCGTGAACATCTTCCTTTCCTCATTTCTTCTTTTCGGGGCGCCGAGGCTTCGGCTTTCCCGTTTTCTTCTGTTCCCGCAGCAGGCGCGAGATGTCTTTCTGGCGTCTCGTGACCCGTTCTTTTGCCATGGGCATCCTCTTTGGCAGGCGTGAAGCATCGGCCAACCCCGTTTTCGACGTTGACTCCGCAGGTCGATGCTCATATAATTCTGATTGCGTATCTTGCCAGTAAAAACCATTTCTGTAAAGGAGGTGTCATCATGTCCGAAAACAAATGCGGCGATTGGGCCAAGGGCGTTCTCATTGGAGGACTCGTCGGTGTGATCATCGGGTTGCTCTATGCGCCCAAGAGCGGAAAGGAAACTCGTGACGAGCTGTCGGACAAGGCGAAGGACGTTGCGTCAAAGCTCAAGGATGAATACGATGTCGCCCTCGAGAAGAGCAAAAGCGCCTACGAAAACCTGCTCAAGAAATTGAAGGAAGTGGAAGCCAAGGCGGAGAAAAAGGCACAGGAAATGGGCGGAGGGTCGGCATCGCAGTCCTAAGGAAGGAGAATGAAGCCCATGAACTGGGAAACAAGCCTGTTCATCCTTTGCCTGGCCTTGGCGGTTCTCGTGGGGTTCACGATCCCCGTTCTCCTGCAGCTGAGGCGCACGGTCCGGAATCTTGACGTGACGATTACGACGCTGAATCAGAATCTGCCCCAGATTCTGAAAAATGTCGATTACATCACGGACAACGTCCGGCAGAGTGTCCATGCCGTAAGGGCGACGGTGGAAGAGACGATCAACCGCTCCCTGCCCTCGATTCTGGAAAATGTGGACCGTCTCACCTCGACCGTCGGAAAATCCGTCGAAATGGTGAGAAACCGCGTGGAGGACCTCTCCCTCGGTGTCGAGCGATTCCGCGGCGGCATCGCACACATCGACGACCGCCTCAAGGACTCGACCCGCAGCCGGATGTCTCATTCCCTGACAACCTTTGCCGGTTTGGTGAAACGCGTCCGGACTGCCCTGGAATCCTTCAGGCCCTGACGGGCCTGACCCGGGAAGCCTGCCCGAATGGCCGACCTGCGCGGTCCATTTTTTAAAAACACAACGTCATGATCCCGGGAGGACCAGATGAGCGAGAAAGACGATTTTGCGAAAGGGATACTCACAGGAGCCCTGATCGGGGGGCTGATCGGCGTCGTGGTCGGGATCCTGGTTGCGCCGAAAAGCGGTTCGGAGACAAGACAGGAGCTTGCCGGGAAGGCCAGGAATTTTTCCGACAAGGTCCAGGATGAGTATGATTCGTTTTATGACAAGGCGAGGCGCACCCAGGACAACCTGATCCATCGTCTCCAGGAGATCGAGGAGACCGCGCGCAAGAAAGCCGACGAACTGGCCGCCAAATTAAAATCCTAGACCTTGGCCGATCCAGGCGATCGGCGGAT
The DNA here is from genome assembly GCA_964619035.1 of uncultured Syntrophaceae bacterium. GTDB lineage: Bacteria > Desulfobacterota > Syntrophia > Syntrophales > UBA2192 > UBA2192. The sequence continues at coordinate 22,571 of CAZUBX010000001.1, forward strand.
CCCAACGAGGAGGCCTTTGCCCATGCCGTGGGAGATCAGCGTTGCACTGGCTGCAGCGGCCCTGCTGGCGCTTGCCGCTGTCGCGACCATGACATTGGCTGAGATGCGAAGAGCGGGCAGAAATGTCACGGAACTCACCGCAACCATGGAGAGGCACCTGCCCGCCATTCTTCAAAACCTCGACGAAATCAACCGCAATGCCAATGCCTTGAAGTCCTCCATTCAGGCCCTTTCGGACAGGGCCGCCGAAACGGGCAAGGGATTCGAGAGAGTCGCCGGCGACGTCCACGCCGCAGCGCAATCCCTCGAGGAGAGCTTGATCGCTCCGGTCCTCAAGACCGTGAAAGGGGTGTCAACCCTTCTCGCCTTCGGTGCCGCCCTCCGGGGGCTGCGCCACCCTCTCAGGCTGTGGCTGTGGAGGGGGCAGGGCAGGGCGTGATCCCTTCCTCTTCTTGAAAAGCGATCTCAACCACCATCCCACGTGGAAATACCCCCCCAGGATGATCAGCGCGGTCACGCCGAGCAGGATGAAAAAAAGCACATCCTGATCGTTGCGCAGAGAGCTTCCCTGGAGCGACAGAAGGGTTGTACCGAGCAGGCGGCCCGTCGTGGAGATGACCAGGAAATGCCGCTTTCGCATGTGGGAGAGCCCCAGGATGTAGCAAAGGGTGTCCTTGGGAAAGCCGGGAATCAGGAAGAAAATGAAAGAGATCACCAGCCCCTGGTGCTCCAGGAAGTAGTCGTATTTCCGGATCGTCGACGGACGGATGATCCTCTCGACGAAGGGAAGCCCCAGGTAGCGGGCAAGAACAAAAGCAATCCAGGAGCCGATGGTGAGGCCGATCGTGGAGTAAATCGTCCCGAGAACGGGTCCGTAAAGATACCCGCCCATGAGCCCCGTCACGTCGCCCGGCAGGGGGGAAATGATCACCTGGGCAATCTGAAGTGCGACGAACAGGAGAACCGAAAGGGGACCGTGGGAAGTCAGAAACTCAGACAGGCGCTCCCGGTCCATGAAGAAGGAATGGATGTTGAAGTGCAGAATGAGAAAAATCCCGATGGCAACGGCCAGCGGGACGAGCAAAACCCTGGCAAAGGATCTTTCCACGCGGAACAAACCCCGGTGATGGATCTGTGCAATCGATGAGCCGGGTATTTCGCGAATTCATCCTCCGATGCAAACCCCGGCCCGTGATCACTTAACCTAGCACATCTTCCCGCTCATGGCAAAGTGAATACGGTTGCGAGTAAGTCCTTTCGGCCTTTGCTTCATCTGTCAAAGGCCGCCGTTCCGATCGAAACAAGTCGTCGCGTCGTTATACTCCTTGAATTTTTCTTGAATTTTCGCTAAAAAGGGTCATCGGGTGATCCAGGGTGGCTGCGGTCGTGTCCTGATTTCTCATCGACTGCCATCCCAGGTGAAGGGACGCCTCTCGAGTGCAGGAGGACCAACCATGCCGGATAAAATGAGAAAAATCGGTCTTGCCCTCGGCAGCGGCTCTGCACGCGGCTGGTCCCACATCGGGGTTATCCGGGGACTGCAGGAAGCGGATATCGCCATCGATATCGTCTGCGGCTCCTCGATCGGCGCCCTCGTGGGGGGGGCCTACGCGGCGGGAAAGCTCGATGAGGCGGAAAAGCTCATCCGCGGACTCGCCTGGTCGGATGTGCTGGGGTTCATGGAAGTGCCCGTACCCCGGTCCGGTCTCATCGACAGCGGGAAGATCGCCGATTACCTTCGGGAAAGGCTCGGGGACCCGAACATCGAGGATCTCCCCATACCCTTCGCAGCCGTGGCGACGGATCTGACATCGGGGCAAGAGGTCTGGATCCGCAAAGGATCCCTCATCGAGGCCATACGGGCAAGCCTCTCCATGCCGGGAATGTTTACACCATGCTTCCGGGACGGCAAGCTCCTCGTCGACGGGGGGCTCATCAATCCCGTTCCCGTGTCGCTTTGCCGTTCCCTTGGCGCCAACACCGTCATTGCCGTAAACCCCAACACGGACATCAAGATCCAGTACGAGATCACCAGGGAACCCATTCTCGGCGGACCCCCGAAAACGGAACCGGAGGAACAGGAACAGGGGCTTCGCCTCCGGGATCTCTTTTTTGCAGGCCTCACGCTCTATGTGTCGGAGCGGATTCACCGCGGGAAATCGGTCATGAAAGGGCCAGCCGGCGCGAAGAGTACCGATTCAGAGAACAAAGGCCTGAAGGATCACATGATCGATTATCTCTCCGACTACATCAACGCCACAATGAAACAAGGAAAGTCCCTGGCCCTGGGGCAGATCAGCCAGGACGGCGCGTTCCGGGAGCCCTCGCTCTTCGAGGTGCTTACAGCCTCCATCAACCTGATGGGAGATCGGATCGCCCGCCAGCGCCTTGCTGGCGACCCGCCCGACGTCCTGATCCTGCCCCATGTCTCCCATGTCGGGCCGCTCGAGTTCAACCGGGCCGACGAGGTCATCGAAGCGGGGCGCCGCGCGCTGAACCTCATGCTGCCCATGCTGAAGGATCAGATCGGCTTCGTCGTGACGATTTGAGAAGCATCTCCGGTCAGCTTGTCCTCGATAGAATATTCCTGCCTTCCGTGAAAAAGACCTTGACAATCATCCTTGCCTCACGCACTATCGAACGCCGATTCATAATAATGAACGTTCGTTCAGGAAGCGTATGGGCATGACCGGGAAATTGCAGAGGAAGGAAAAGGAATTTCTGTTTCGCCGCGCCGAGATTCTCGAGCAGGCGGTGAAGATCTTTTCCGCGAAGGGGTTCCATGAGACAACGATGGCGCAGATCGCGGAAGCCTCCGGCTTTTCGATCGGGAGTCTTTATCATTTCTTCCGCGGAAAAGAGGAGCTCTACTCCGTCATGGTGACGGAGAAGGTCCGTATGATGTACGACGAAATCATGGGAGCCGTGAGCCGGGAGCCGGCCTTCCTGGGCAGGATCAATGCCCTCGTGATATCCCACTTCGCTTACGTGGAGCACCATATCGACTTCTACCGTCTGTTGGTCGGTCATGAAAGCGGCCTGAGATCGGAGGGTCTGAAGAAGCTGCGGGACAGCATTCTTGACGAGCACCGCAAGCATGTCGGATGGATCGAAGATCTCCTTCGCGAAGGAATCCGGCAACAGGTCCTCAGGGCTCTCGACACGAAGTCCCTGGCCAATGCCCTCGTGGGGATCATCGCCTACTCCAAGTTCGCCTGGATCATGAACCCCTCAGGGGCATCCCTGCTGGGAAAGGTGGACGACGTCCTGGACGTGTTCCTCCGGGGCGCCGCCGCGGGACAAGAAGTCGGGCAGGCGGTAACATCCGTCCTCGACCGGAAAAACAGGACTCAGGAGGCAGGATGAAAATCTGCATGAAGTGGGTGGTCCCCCTTGGATTGCTGATCGTTATCGGATTCGGACCCGCTCAAGCCGGGGAATACACCCTGGAGGAGCTTTACATGATCGGGATGCAGAAATCCGAGAAGGTGAAGATCTCCGGCGAAAACGTGGAGATCGCCGACTCCGGGAAGTACAAGGCCCTGTCGGCGCTTCTGCCGAAAGCAACCGCATTCGGGGCCGGTACGCAATTCTCGGGGGAAAGAACGACTGCCACGGGAACCATCATCCAGCCACACACGCAAGGGAACTGGGGGGTTCGCGTCGACGAGACCCTGTCGTTGAGCGGGCGTGAATTCATGTCTTATTCCCAGTCCAAGGATAACGTGGAGAAAAGCAGGTTTGATAACCGGACGTTTCGGGAGGATTTTCTTCTCACCCTGTCCCTGGCCTACTTCGAATTCCTGAAGGCCAGGAAGGGCCTCGAGATCGCCGACTCCAACGTGGAGCGACTGACGAAATACCGGGAGGCCGCCAAGACCCGCTTGAAGGCGGGCGAGATCACGAAGACCACGGTCCTGCGGGCGGAAGGCGAACTCTCCGGGGCCCTCTCGGATCAGATCAAGGCAAGAAATTTCTACGAAAGCTCGCGGGTGAACCTGGCACGACTCGTGGGGATCGAACGGGACTTCCAGATCCGGGAGATTCCCGTCACGGAGCGGGAAACGGTCTCACTCGATGTCTTGAAGGAAAAAGCGCTCAAGAACCGTCCCGATGTGAAGAGCATCGAGACACAGGTCCAGATTGCCGAAAAACAGGTTGACGTCACCAAGGGGGCGTACTGGCCCAGCGTTTCGCTCTCGGGGGTCTACGCCGGAACGGACCAGAATCCGGCCACGCCGACGATCAACCGGGAGAGTACCTATGGTGTCCTCACCCTCAATTTCCCGTTATTCGAAGGCGGACTGAGGCGGGCGGAGGTGCAAGAATCGCAGTCGAAGTACCGCCAGGCCGAGTTCCAGTACCGGGACTTTGTGAAGTCCGTGAACGTGGAGGTGGAGAACACCTACCTCGATCTCATCGCCCAGAAGGGCATCTACAAATCCGCCCAGGACCAGATGGCCTATGCCGAGGACAACATCCGGGCGGTGGCGAAACAGTTCGAGTTCGGGCTGGCCAGCAGTCTCGATGTCATCGACGCCAACAACCTGCTCATCTCGGCCCAGAAGCTTATGGCCGATGCCACCTATAACTACCAGTTCTTCATCCTCCGCCTGCAGCGTGTGACGGGTTTTCCCCTGATGGAATTTGTCGCCGGCAGGACGGGCGAAGAGAGAAAACCCTAGGGAAACCGGAGGAACCAAATCTGATGCTCAACCGAGACGCGAACTCATTGACTGCGACCAGGCGATTCCGGGCAGCGGCGGCGACACTCTTTCTTCTCCCGTTCCTGCTCCTCGGTGCATGCGGGAAGAAGGATGCCAAGGTGGCGGAGGAGAAAACGGTCAACATTCAGGTCAAGACCGTGGAGACAAAATCCCTGAGGCCCTTTATCGAAACCATCGGTTCGATGAAGGCCTTCGAGCAGGTGGTCGCATCGAGCGAGATCGAGGGAATTCTGCGCACGACGAACGTCGAAGAGGGCGCTTTCGTGTCCAAGGGGGCGCTGCTGGCCACGGTGGAGGACAGGGACTATGCCAGTGAACTGAGGCGTGTCGAATACGCCCTCAAACAGGCCGAAGCGACCCTTGTCAATACGAAGGCGGAGTTCGGCCGCAAAGAAACCCTGTATAAGGAAGAACTCGTCACCAAGCAGCAGTTCGACGATGTGGCCATGAGGATGGCTGTCGCCGATGCCGAGCTTGAGCGTTCCAGGGCCGCCCTGGCCATTGCCCGGGAACGTTTTGCCAAGACACGCATCCTCGCCCCCATGGCGGGATACATCAGCGAAAAGAAGATCTCCCAGGGGGAATACGTCCGCAACGGAACCCCGCTGTACACCCTCGTGCAGATCGATCCTCTCAAGCTGCTATTCACCGTATCGGAGAAGGACATCGGCCGGCTCAAGATCAACCAGGACGTTCAGTTCAAGGTAGATGCCTATCCCGACCGGGAGTTCAAGGGGCGGGTCACGATCCTCTACCCGACGATCGACGAGAGGACCCGGAGCCTCATGGTCGAGGCGAGGGCCTCAAACCCGGAGCGCCTTCTGAAACCGGGGCTTTTCGCCAAGGTCATGCTCTACACGACCGAAGCGAGGGATACGGTCGTCATCCCCGTGACGTCCATGCTCTACGAGGGAAAAAACGTCAAGGTCTTTGTCGTGGAAGGAGACCGGGCCAAGGAACGGCTGGTGAAGGTGGGGAACAAGTACGACGACCTGATGGAGGTCGTCGATGGCCTCAAGGGCGGTGAGACCCTCGTCGTCGTGGGCCAGCAGAACCTCGCGGAAGGGGTGAAGGTCAATGTGGCTCGCTGACACCTCCATCAAACGGCCCGTCACGGCGACGATGTTCCTCATGGCCCTCGTCGTCCTGGGCATCGTGAGCTACCCCAGTATCGGCGTCGATCTCTACCCCAAAGTCGATTTCCCCATTGTCAACGTCACGACGCGTCTGATCGGGGCAAGTCCCGAGATCATGGACATCGACGTGACGGACAAGATCGAGGAGTCGATCAACACGATCAACGGCGTCAAGACGATCAGCTCCCAGAGCGTCGAGGGGGTGTCCGTCGTCACCGTGGAATTCGAGCTCGAGAAAAACATCGATCTCGCCGTGCAGGATGTGCGGGAGAAAATCTCCATCATCCGCTCGAAGCTCCCGACCGACATCGAAGAGCCCATCATTCAGAAGGTGGACCCCGATGCCACCCCAGTCCTGTGGCTGAGCCTCTCGGGCAGCCGCTCGATCGGTGAGCTGTCCACCTATGCCGATGAGGTCCTCCAGGAGAAACTGCAGAAGGTGACGGGGGTGGGGGCCGTCAACGTCACGGGGCTCAGGCTCCGGCAGGTGCGCATCTGGCTGAGCCGGGACAAGCTCCAGGCCTATCAGATCACGTCCAGCGACGTTGCACAGGCCCTGGCACGGGAGAACGTAGAGAAACCCGGGGGGAGGATCGAGAGCCTCTCCAAGGAGTACTCCATCAAGGTCAAGGGAGAATTCCCCCGGGTTTCCGATTTCAACGATCTCATCGTGGCCTATTCCAAGGGAGCCCCCGTACGCATCAGAGACATCGGCCGCGCGGAAGACGGCCTCGAGGAGAGGCGATCCATTGCACGCCTCAACGGGGAGACAGCCGTCGGCCTCGGCATCCAGAAGCAGTCGGGAACCAACACCGTCGAGGTCGTTGACCTGGTGAAAAAAGAGCTGGCGAAGGTCCAGAAGACCCTGCCGCCGGGGATGAATCTCAGCATCTCTTTCGACCAGTCCCGGTTCATCAAGACCTCCATCAACGAGGTGCAACACCACCTGATCATCGGCGGTTTGCTCGCCGTTTTCGCCGTCTTCCTTTTTCTGAAAAACGTCAGGACGACGCTCATCAGCGCCCTGGCCCTTCCGATTTCCGTTATTGCCACTTTTACCCTCATCCAGGCATTCGGTTTCACCTTCAACAACATGACGATGCTGGGCCTGACCCTGTCCATCGGGCTGCTCATCGATGATGCCATCATCGTCATCGAGAACATCTACCGGAATATCGAGCTGGGGATGAAACCCCGGGAAGCGGCATCCTTTGCCACGGCCGAGATCGGGCTCGCCGTCATGGCGACCACGATGGCCATCGTGGCCATTTTTCTCCCCGTGGCGTTCATGAAGGGGATCATCGGGCGATTCTTCCTGCAGTTTGCCCTCACCGTGGTCTTTGCCGTTCTCGTGTCGCTCATCATTTCCTTCACCCTGACACCCATGATGTCTTCCCGTTTTCTGAAGCCCCACGGGCAGGAGACTCCCGGTCCTCGATGGAAGCCTCTGCGCATGGTTTATCAACGGATACAGAGGATGGGTGACTGGCTGGAGAGGCGCTATGGCGAGATGGAGCGGGTCTATCGCCGATTCCTCGAGTTGTGCCTGGACAGGAGAAAGACCGTTCTTGTGCTTGCCCTTGTCATTTTTATCTTGAGTCTCATGATGACTCGGTTCATCGGCAAGGAATTCGTGCCGGCAGAGGACCAGAGCCAGTTCATCGTGCGGCTCGAGGCGCCCATCGATTATTCCGTCGATGCCACGGACGGGCTCTTTCAGAAGGCCGAGGCCATCGTCAAGGGGATCCCCGAGATCACGAGATTGTACTATTCCCAGGGAGGAGGCCGATTCCGGGAGGTCAACAAAGCCGTTTTCATGGTCACCCTGACGCCGAAGAAGGAACGGAAAAGAAGCCAGCAGGATATCCAGGCAGTGATCCGTAAAGACCTGTCCCGGATCCCGGGCCTCAAGGCAAGCGCCGAAAACATATCCCTGATCGGGGGCGGGCAGCGAAACGTGCCCATCCAGTACTCGATCCGGGGAACGGATCTGGATGCCCTCCAGAAGTATGCAAAACAGATCACCACAGAATTCGCCCGCCTCCCCGGAATTGTCGACGTGGACACCTCCCTGGAATCGGGCAAGCCGGAGGTCAAGGTCTACATCGACAGGGACAAGGCCGCCGACCTGGGGGTCAACATCGCTACGATCGCCGAGGCGGTCAACTTCCTGATCGGCGGAGAGGTCGACGTGACCAAGTACAAGGACGAGGCGCGGGGGAGACGCTATGACGTGAGGGCCAGACTCGATCCGGGCGACAGGTCGAGCCCCTCCGATATCGGGCGTATCTACGTGCGCTCAAAGGACGGACGTCTCGTGGAGCTGTCGAATGTCGTGCAGATTCAAGAGGGAGGCGGCCCCAGCATTATCAACCGGGTTGACCGGCAGCGGGCTGTGACCGTCTTTGCCAACCTGGAGAAGAAGCCGATGGGACAAGCCATGGCGGAGCTCGACAGGATCACGGCCGGCGTGCTACCCTCCGATTTCACGGCGAGCTACAAGGGCCAGGCCAACGTGATGCAGGAGTCCTTTCAGTACCTGCTGTTTGCAATCCTGCTCGGCGTCATCATGGCCTATATGGTCCTGGCGGCACAGTTCGAGAGCTTCATCCATCCGTTCACGGTTCTGCTCTCCCTTCCCCTGTCGTTCATCGGGGCATTTGGCGCGCTCCTGATCACGGGAAAGACCCTCAACGTATTCAGCTATATCGGCCTCATCCTCCTGATGGGGCTCGTGAAAAAGAACGCTATTCTTCTCGTGGATTACACCAATACCCTGAGGGCCCGTGGGGTTGACCGAAGAAGCGCCATCCTGGAGGCGGGCCCCGTGCGGCTCAGGCCCATCCTCATGACGACCGTTGCCATGATTTTCGGCATGCTTCCCGTCGCCTTCGGCGTCGGAGAGGGCGCCGAGACCCGCTCGCCCATGGGCGTATCCGTCATCGGCGGTCTTCTGACGTCGCTGTTCCTGACCCTTGCCGTGGTCCCTGCAGCCTACGATCTCTTCGACGACGGACAGGACTGGCTGAGGCGGGGCGAATTCAGAAAGCTTGTCACCCCGGCTTACTGGAAGATGAGAATCAGGCAGGTTCCGGCTCTTCTGGGGAAAATCCGTCAGGCCCCGGGAGCCTTGATGTCCCTGTGGTCGAAAACGAAACAGGCGCCTCACGCCGCAACGACTCTGTGGCGGAAGATCTCGAGCCTGATCAAGAGAAAGCGAAGCGGGAGCCCGCCGGATGCAGGGGAGGGCGCCACATGATCTGAAGGAGGGGGCCATGAAGATGTTTCTGATCGTCTACTGTGATGCCGCCGATGAGGATGTGATCGAGGCCTTCAAGAAGAGCGGCGTCCGGGCCTACACGAAGATGAGCCAGGCCAGGGGAGAGGGGACGGACACGGTACCGAAACTCGGCACTCACTGCTGGCCGGGGAAGAACAACGCCCTGTTCATCGCCGCCAGCGACGACGAGGTGAGCCGCATCAAGGAGGCCATCCGCGAGATCCGGCGCGCGCACCCCCGCTCAGGTGTCAAGGGCTTCATCCTCCCCATGGAGGAGAGCGTTTGAGCACGGTCTATCCGGCCTCGCGGGCAGGAATCGGCTTCGGGCAAAGGAACCGGAGCCACAGATACCCTGCAAGGGCGGAGAGGAGGGATGCCAGCATAATTCCCGATTTGGCCATCACGAGCGCCTCCCGGCTGTCCGGGAAGGAAAGCTCTGCAATGAAGATCGACATGGTAAACCCGATTCCGCCCAGGAAACCAACCCCCAGCAGGTGACGCAAGGTCACGCCCGAGGGCAGAGACACCATTCCCAGCCGGATTCCCGCCCAGGAAAAAAGAAAAATCCCCACCATCTTGCCCAGGAAGAGCCCCGAGACCACCCCGACCGTGACCGGGTGACGCAGTGTTGCCCCGATGCTTCCCCATTCCATCTCGATCCCGGCATTGGTCAGCGCGAAGATCGGGATGACCAGCAGCGCAACGGGCAGGTGCATCCGATCCTCCATGCGCCGCAGGGGCGAATCGGCGAGCCGGACCTCATCGTCGAGCCGGTTCAGGACGGACTGCAGCTCTGTACTCGTGAGCGCGCTCTCATCCTTCCCGCAACTGTTGCGGTAACGGGCGATCAACTCCTCCAGGTTGGACCGGAAATAATCGGCGCTGTGCCGGGAGCGGGCTGGGATGCAGAAGGCGACGAGAATCCCCGTGATCGTGGCGTGAACACCGGAGTTGTAGATGAGGATCCAAAGGACCACGCCGGCGAGAGCGTAAGGAAGGCTCCGTCGAACTCCGCTCAAGTTGAAGGCGACGAGGACGGCAAAAACGACAGCGGCCCACCCCAGTGAAGGCAGGTCGATGGACTGGGTGTAAAAGATGGCGATGACGATGACCGCCCCAATGTCGTCGACGATGGCCAGACTGACGAGAAAGATGGTCAATGCCTGGGGGATGCGACGGCCCAGCAGGACCAGTGCGCTCACGCAGAAAGCGATGTCGGTGGCCATGGGGATTCCCCAGCCCCTGCCGAATTCGCCTGAATGGTTCAGGGACCAGTAGAAGAGCGCCGGTGTCAGCATCCCGCCCAGGGCAGCCATGATGGGAAGAAGGGCCTTTCTCGGTTCGGAGAGCTCGCCAACCCGGATCTCCCGCTTGATCTCGAGGCCGACGACGAAAAAGAAAAAGACCATGAGCCCTTCGTTGACCAGGTGCAGCCAGGACATCTGCAGTGCCATCCCGCCCACCCTGAAAGCGACAGGGGCGTGCGTCAGGTGCAGGTAGGTGTCACGAAAGGGGGAGTTGGCCAGCACGACAGCCACGACGGATGTGGCCAGCAGGATCATCCCGCTTGTCGTCTGACGGTGGATAAATTCCTCGAAGGGCGTCACGAGGCGGTCGAGCGACCGCTCCCAGGGGTAGAAGAATCTCCCCTCCCGGCTATCCTTTCCGGGGGGCTGTCCGCTCATGATCGGCCTCGCGGCGATCGATGCCTGGCGATTCCGGTCATTCCTTTTCCACCAAGGCGTAGGCGCTGTGGTTGTGGATGCTCTCGATGTTCTCGGCCTCCACGCTGTACCAGGTGAAGTTGCTGTCGCGGTTCAATTTCACGGCTACGGAGCGCACCACGTCCTCTACGAACATGGGGTTTGCGTGGGCTGTCTCCGTCACATGCTTTTCGTCGACCCGCTTGAGCAGGGAGTAGACCTCGCCGCTTGCCGAGCCCTCCACGAGGCTGATGACATCCTCGATCCAGAAGAACTTCCTGAACCGGACCTGGACCCGCACGATGCTGCGCTGGTTGTGGGCCCCGATGCAGCTCATCTCCTTGGAACAGGGACAGACAGTCGTCACGGGCACCGACACGCCCACCAGGAAGTCCGACCTCTCGCCGTCATTTTCTCCCGTAAACCAGCATCGGTAATCCATCAGGCTCTTCGCCCCCGAGACGGGGGCGCGCTTCTCGATGAAATAAGGGAACTCGATCTCCATGTGGGCCGAACGGGCGTTGAGCTTTTCGCGCATCTTGAGGAGGATCTTCTCGAAGCTGCGGATGTTGATCTGTCCCCGGTATTCGTTGAGGATCTCGATGAACCGGCTCATGTGGGTGCCCTTGAAACGGTGGGGCAGGTTCACGTACATGTTGATGGCGGCATTCACATGCTGGACCCCGTTTGCGCGGTCCTGCACGATGATCGGGTACTGAATGCCCTTGACGCCCACCTTCTTGATGTCGATCTTCCGGCGGTCCCTCCGGCTCTGAACGTCGATCATCGGCCCTCTCCCGTGTAGCTTACGCGGGCATTGTCGGATTCCCAGACCGTCACCTCGGCAAGGCGGGCGGTGAGCCCCTGCATCTTTGCGGATACTTTCTCGAAGATGAAACGCGCCACGCGCTCCGAAGTCGCGCAATCCCCGGAAAAGGAGACCAGTTCGTTCAGGTACTTGTGATCCAGCTCGTCGAGCACCTCGTCCGTCCACTTCTTGAGGTCCCGAAAATCGATGAGGATCTCCTCCGGGCCGAGTTCCCGACCCTCCACGGTAACGTCCACCTTGAAGTTGTGGCCATGGAGATTCTCGCACTTGCCGCCGATCTTCAAGGCATGGGCGGCTGAAAAGCTTTTTGTGACGGTCACTCTGAACATGTCTGCTCCCTGCAATGACTCCGTTTTTGAATGATCAAAATATATCATACTTTTCAATCGCGATGGGCAAAAGTTGGGCAGGGCGCCCCTCGTCCTGTCCAATCCGGTGAAGCGAACCCGGCCGGATCATCTACGAATATTTTGGTATAGGTTCTCATGAATCCTTCTTAGGCGAAGTCGCGAAAAAATCATCTCTTCGTCGTATTGTCATTTTCGCAGTTGCGGGGTAAGGTTTATCCCAAGAGAGTACCATCGAATCGGTTTGACGAAGGAGGGGAAACGTGAAACCGGACAAGACCATCGACGATTTGATACGGGAGAAGAATCTGTCACCGGAAGAGCTCAAACGGCATCGGGAGCTGATCGAGGAGTGCCGGATCCGGGAAGCCCAGATCAGGGAATACTCACGGGCAGCCCACGAAAGCATGAAACGCATGACGGTGGAACTGGACAAGCTGAACCGGACGGCGGAGGAACTGTGGCAGGAGGCCCAGACGCTCTCGCAGCGGGTCAGCGGGATCTGTCTGCGCCTGGCTCCGGCGCCGACGCGGAAGGTCTACCACTAGCCGCTTCGCGGCCGGCTTCGGGCATCCGGATTCCGGAATCTTGCAGCTATTCGAGACAATCCGTGATATCCGACGCCCGCTCCAGAATCAGGTCGGCCCCGGCGGCCTTCAAGTCGGCGATGCCGGAGTAACCCGTCAGCACCCCGATGGACAGTGCGCCGACCTCTTTCCCCACGAGAATGTCCATGGGGTGATCGCCGACCATGGCGGAGTGCGCAGGCTCCTCGTTCAGGATCCACAGCACGGCACGGATGTGATCGGGGTGGGGCTTCACCCGCTCCGCCTCGTCCCGGGTCACGATGGCATCGCTGTAGTCCCGGATGTCGGGAAAGATCGCCGTAACCGCATCGAGGCAATTGCGGGTGAGGATTCCCGTCTTGATCCCGCGACGCCTCAATTCCACGAGCATCTCCTTCACACCCGGAAACAGGTGGCTGTTGACGGCACCCGCCAGCTCCCGGTCGCTCACCAGCCTCAAGGCGCGACCGGAGAAGGCCCCCTCTTGCCCGGGAATTCTTCGGCCGATCCGGTCCCGAATCTCTGCGATCATCTCGAGTACAAACAGCCGCTCCATGCCGTCTTCCGAGATCCCGTAGGTTGCCGCAAGATCGAGGATATCCTTGCGCATCTCCTTGAAATCGATGTTCAGGAGGGCCAGCGTGCCGTCAAAGTCGAAGACAACGGCGTTGAGGTTCAGAGAGAGGTTATTCATGACGGCTGCCTTGCCTCACGGGGAGGACGGTCCATGATTGCCCGTCGCGTAGTCGGGACGAAGGGATTTGCGGACCACGCGGTTCGAGTTCTTTTCGGGCAGGGTGAACCCGAAGACGATCTCCAGGAAGTTCATGACGATGGACATCGTGGCCCCCCAGAGGACCTCCTCATGACCTCCGGGCGGCGTGTAGAGAAAACAGGGGAAGTTGCGCACCGGCTCCACCTCGTGGCGGAAAGGGAGTGTCGACTCGATCTCTACGGTCAGAGTACCGTACCGGTTCCGGTCGAAAAGGGCCTTCAGCGGGATTTCGATGACCCGCTCCACCTCACGGTTGGGCTGAAACGTCCAGTCCCGCTTGACAAGTCCCACGACGGGAAAGATGATGCGTGAAAAGACGTAGAGCTCCCGTGAGGGAAGGGCTCCCAGGAATTGGACGTTGAGCGGGTTGACCCGGATCTCTTCCCAGGCTTCCCTCAGGGCATTCGTCAGAAACAGGGAGATGTGCTCCAGGGTCTTTACACCTTTCGCTCTTGCCATCGATCGGGCTTTGCCTTGCATAATCGGTGTGAGCCCCGTCGAGATCAGGTGTCTCAGCAGGCGATCCGCCACGGGGTGGAGCATGCCGCCGGGGCAGCTGATATCCCCGGGCTGGGGGACCACGGAGGAGCGCTTGATGAGTTGCAGGACGAACCCGCCCTCCTTTCCGGTTCCCTCGTGATAGTGCAGCAGGAGGATCACGCCTGCCGCGAGCCAGCGTTCGGCACTTCCGTTCTTACTTCGGATGAACTCGACCCGTTCCTCGTAGTCGATGGAAACGCTGCCCAGGTGCTCGATGATTTGTTCGATGACCCCCTTGGGGGCCGAAAGATCGGGTAACTGCATTCCATGCTCCAATCGTTTGACCATTATACCCATTTCGGACGCGGCATCAAGGTGTTCATCGGCCGGAAGTCTAAAACGGTCAGACAAAAGCGTCAGGCATCGCGCGTACCATCGTGGATGCTCCTCTCAATGAGGTCCTCGAACCACACCCGGAGGCGGAGGTCCTGGAGGAAACCGCAGTGCCCGCCGAAGCGTTCGATGAACACACGAAGACGGTCGTTTCCCCTGAGGGTGCGGAAATCGTCGACGGGGATGACGGGGTCGTCCTCGGCGGCGACGATGGTGACCGGCAGGGCTAGGCGGGAGAAGTCGGCTCCGGTCAGTGTATAGGTCCGAAAATATTCGAAGACGTCCGCGTACGGGGTGTAGCGAGGGATCGCGCGTTGGGTGATCTCCATGCAGCTCTTGAGCGCCATGACATCGGAGAAATCGTATTGATCGGGAAAGAGCTGCTGCTTGAGGCTCAGGGAGCGCTTCCATTTCCTCACGAAGTAGTCGCGATAGACGAAAAACCCCCCGTCAATGGCGTAGGTGGCCTTCACGGGATCCAGGACCGGACTGATGGCGATGATGTTCCTGAGGTTTCCGACCGTTGCGGCGGTCAACCGAAGGGCAATCCGGAGGCCGAAATTACCCCCCAGCGAAAACCCGACGAGATGGCAGGGCTTGCCGCCAGACTCGGAAACGATGTTCATGACGGCCGAGAAGACTTCCTCGATCCGGGCGCTGTGAAAGACCCCTTCATTGAGGTGATGGCTCTTGCCGTGGTCTCGAAGGTTGAGGCGGAAGACGTCGTATCCGCTGCGGTAGAGCCGGCGTCCCGTCGTCAGCATATAGGTGGACTCCGAGCTGCCCTCCCAGCCGTGGAGCAGGATGACAAGACCCAGGCTCCGACCGTCGGGCTGAACGGTTCGGTAGCCCAGTAGCCGGATTCCTGAGCCTGCGTCGACGAGTGCTTCCTCGGACCGTTCCCTCAGGGGGTTTGCCCCCAGGGCCCGGATTTTCAGACTTGCAAGAATCGTCTGCACGTGCGGGTTTTTCAGTGGAAATCCCGGCTTGAACGGCGCCGGGAGGAGCGGGCTATCGGATGATCTCATGGAAGAATGGATAACAAATATGGAGAACGTTTAAAATCATTATTTCATGATATAGTAAGATTAGAAGCAAGAGTGAAGGGATGAACCATGAGCGGTGACGGCAAGTCGGGCAGACCCTATTGGCGGCATCTTGTGGGGTGGCCCCTTCTGATTCTGGGGATTATCGGCCTCGCGCTTCCTTTCCTGCAGGGAATCCTATTCATTGTGGTCGCACTGACCCTGTTGGCCCCCGAAATCCCCCTTTTCGGGCGAGTGATCGAAGCGCTGAAAAAAAGGGTTCCCTCCGTCTTCGAGAAGGTCGCCGAGATGAAAGCTTCCCTGAAAAGACGATTCGGTCAACCCTGACGGTCGTCGGGCGTTACAATAAAAGGTCCTTGAATCATAGGGCATTCGATGCTAAAGGATCAGGGCCATTAAGCAAGACGGTAAGGAGAGACCTGATGAAAAAAACGATCCTGATTGCACTGGGGATTCTTATTTTGACCGCGGCATTTTCCACCCCGGAGGCTCAACAGCAGAAAAAGATCGCCATTCTGCCTTTTTCCGTCAACAGCAGCGAAAATATCGGCTACATCCGCGACGGCATATGGGACATGCTCATCTCCCGCGTGACGGTGGGAGGGAAGACGGACGTGCTGAGCAAGTCAAGCGTCCTGGAGGCCATGGACAAGAATCAGAAAAAGGATCTCTCCGAGGCCGATGCTTCCGCCATCGGCAAGCGGCTCAAGGCCGACTTCGTCGTATGGGGTAGCATCACCAAGATCGGCGACAGCCTGAGCCTGGACGGGAAACTGCTCGATGTGGCCTCGAGTCAGTCGCCGGTCACCCTGTTCGAGCAGACCCGCGGGATGAACGAGGTGATTCCCAAGATCAACGATTTCTCCCAGAGGATCCGCTCCCACGTCACGGGGGAGGCCCTGGTGGTGAGCGCTGCGCCAGCCACTGCGGCTCCGGCAGCGCCGGCGGCGAGCGCGGCGGCAGCCGGTGCAATTGCCGGGGCAGGGGCAGGGTCCACGGCGGCGACCGGCAAATCCCAGGAGACGGACATCGTCACGGGCATGCGGAAGGGAAAAACGACCTACACGGGAATCATCAACCCGGATTTCATTACGACTCCTGATTCCCCCGGCAAGAAAGGGTTCTGGATGAGCTCGAAATTCGGGACCGAATTCAAGGGCATGGATATCGGCGATGTCAACGGCGACGGCCTCAACGAAGTGGTGATCGTCGACAACAACAATGTTTACATCTATCAGAAAAAAGAAAACGAATTCAAGCTTTTGAAGAAGATCTCGGGGGGAACGTTCAATAGATACTTGGGGGTGGATATCGCCGATGTCAACGGCAATGGGATTCCCGAGATCTTCGTGACCAGCATCAACCGCCAGATGATCGATTCGTTCGTCCTCGAATACCGGAACGGAGACTACGAGGTGATCGCGAGGGGACTTCCCTACATGATGCGGGCGATCAACTTGACAGGGACCCCGAGGCTGCTGGGGCAGATCCTCTCCAATGACCGGCAGAACGTTTTCATCAATCCGATCCATACCTTAGCCTGGGAAAACGGGAAGTACGTCCTGGGCGAGAAATTGCAGATCCCACAAGGCTTGTCCGTTTACGGGCTCACAATGGATGCCGTGGATGGAACGGGAATCGAGCGGGTGATCACGTTCGACACGAATGACTTCCTCCGAATCTATGAGAAGACCAACAAGCTGCTGATCCATCTCCAGACGGTCATGGGCGCCCCTGAACTGCTCTGGAGGAGCGATGAAGTGTACGGGGGCAGCAACAATTTTTTCACGCCCGCCTTTGCTGAAGGCACACGGAGCATGGTGGATGCCCCGGACTCGATTTACATGAACCCCAGGATTCTGACCTATGATCTCAACAAGGACGGCAAGAAGGAGGTCATCGTGATCAAGAACCTCTCTGCCATGGGGAGGGTCTTGAAGAACATGCCGCTCTTCACGTCGTCGGAGGTCTACAATCTCGAGTGGGACGGGATCGGACTGGCCGAGGTGTGGCGCACGAAAAAAATCAGCGGCTACGTGGCCGATTACCAGATCCGGGACATCGACAACGACGGCCAGGATGAAATCGTGATGGCCATGGTGCTCTCCGTCGGTCCGAGCATCAAGACGAACAGCTGCATCGTGGCCTACAAGCTGAACATCCCGTCAAAATAGGTATTTTCAGGGGCCCGACCTGAGGACGGGAACGAAAACGAGCGCATGGAGGGGCATTGGTACGGCATGGAGAAGCTTGACATTTCATAAAAAGTGGGATAGAGAAAATCCCTTATTTTTCAAGGCGGCGTAGCTCAGTCGGTTAGAGCATGCGGCTCATATCCGCAGTGTCCGGGGTTCAAGTCCCTGCGCCGCCACCAGAAACAAAAGGCCCGGCCATCTGCCGGGCTTTTTTGTAGAATACCGTGCACCCCGGCACTTCGATACGGGTGAGACAGGAAAGGAAAGACATGCCTTCTGACTCGAAGTTCAGGACAGTCAACACGGTTCTCTTCGATTTTGGGGGAGTCCTTGCCGACGAGGGGTTTCGGGATGGCCTGGCCGCCATCGGGAGGCTGAGCGGGTTGCCTGAGCCGGACTTCATTCTGAAGGGGCACGAGCTGGTTCTCAGGACAGGTTATGTCACGGGAAGGACGGGGGAGGGGTACTGGTGGGATACCCTTCGCGGCGAGGCGCATGTGCGCGGAACGGACGAGGCCCTGCGGCTCGAGATCCTCGAGCGTTTCACCTTGCGCCCAGAGATGCTTGGCCTGGTGGAACAACTCAAGAACCGGGGGCTCACCGTGGGCGTCCTGAGCGACCAGACGAACTGGCTGGACGAACTCGACGCCCGGTTCGGCTTTTACGGCAGCTTTGACTACATCTTCAACAGCTTTCACATGGGAAAGAGCAAAAACGACGCTAGCCATTTCGACGACGTCCTGAGACTGTTGAACCGGAAGGGGCAGGAGGTACTTTTTATCGACGACAATGCCGGTCATGTCGGCCGTGCGGTCGAAAGGGGCTGGAAGGCCATCCTGTTCAGGGATCTGGACGGCTTCCTGCAGGAACTGTCCGGGCATCTGCCCCCCGAGCTTCCCACTACATCCATCACCCGGTGAGCAGGGAGAAAAATCTGGATTCCTTTCGTTCGGGCATGGTAGTATTCCCCCACGATTTCAGCAACGATCAACCCATCACAGAGGCATCATGATCCCGAGATATTCGCGCAAGGAAATGGAGGCCATCTGGAGCCCTCAGAACCGGTTCCAGAAGTGGCTGGACATCGAGATCCTCGCCTGTGAGGCTTTGGCACAAAAGGGGGACATTCCCCGAAAGGCGCTCAGGACGATCAAGGAGAAGGCGCGTTTCGACGTCGACCGCATCGACGAGATCGAGCGGACCGTCAAGCACGACGTAATCGCTTTCCTCACCAGCGTGTCTGAATTCGTAGGGCCCGATTCGCGCTTCATTCACATGGGGCTTACGTCCTCGGATATCCTCGACACCTCCCTTGCCCTGCTTTTGAAAGAGGCCGCGGACATCCTCCTGGCCGATATCGACAAGCTGCTGTCCATCCTGAAAAAAAAGGCCTCGCGGTACAAGAAGACCCTGATGATCGGCCGGACCCACGGCATCCATGCCGAACCGATCACCTTCGGCCTCAAGATGGCCCTGTGGCATCAGGAAATGGTGAGAAATCGCGAGCGGCTCATCCGGGCGCGCGATGCGATCGCCTGCGGCAAGATATCGGGGGCCGTGGGGACCTTTGCCTTCATCGAACCCTCTGTGGAGGAGTACGTCTGCCGAAAGCTGGGGCTCAAGCCGGAACCGGTGGCCACACAGATCGTCCAGCGAGACCGCCATGCCGAGTATTTTTCGGTTCTTGCCCTCATCGCCTCATCCCTGGAAAAGTTCGCCACCGAGATCCGCCACCTCCAGCGCACCGAGGTGCGCGAGGCCGAGGAATATTTTTCGCCGGGTCAGAAAGGCTCCTCGGCGATGCCGCACAAGCGCAACCCCATCCTGTCCGAAAATATCTCGGGGCTCGCGCGGCTGATGCGGGGGTATGCCCTGGCAGCCATGGAAAACGTGGCCCTCTGGCACGAGCGGGACATCAGCCACTCCTCCGTCGAGCGGGTCATCGGCCCCGACGCGACGATCCTCCTTGACTTCATGCTGAGCCGCTTCACGCGCCTTGTCGACGAACTCGTGGTTTACCCCGAACGCATGCTGGAGAACCTCAACCTCACACGCGGGGTCATCTTCTCGCAGATGGTTCTCCTGAAGATGGTGGAAAAGGGGATGACGAGAGAGCAGGCCTACGCCGTGGTACAGGATAACGCCATGCGAGCCTGGTTGGAGGGGATCGAGTTCAAGGACCTGCTGCTTTCCGACAGGCGGGTGAAGTCTCATCTCGACCCCAGGGAAATCGACGGGGTATTCAAGCTGGAAAATTTCCTCGGGAATGTGGACTACATCTTCAAGAGAACCTTCGCAGGGAAGAGGGTGAGAAAGTGAGAAGGTTGGGGATGCCATGAATCTGAGTTAACCCGGTGCTTCTCCGGATTTCTTACCTTCTTACCTTCTCAACCTCTCACCTTCTTCTTCACCGTCTGACAATCGTGTCCCGGTGCCAGTACCGGTCGTCCCGATCGGGATAATCCAGGTTGTAGTGAAGCCCGCGACTCTCCTTGCGCATCATGGCGCAGGTGACAATGAGGTTCGCCACGACGGAGATATTGCGAAGTTCGAGCAGATCCCGGGTGATCTTGAAGCTCCAGTAGTAATCCTGGATTTCCTGGCTGACGAGCTCCATCCTTTTTTTGGCCCGTTCCAGCCGTTTGTTGGACCTCACGATCCCCACGTAATTCCACATGCAGCGCCGGATCTCGTCCCAGTTGTGCTCGATGACGATGGATTCGTCGCTCTCCGTGGCCTGTCCCGACTGCCAGGGGGGAATGGACAGTTCCTCCCCGGTTGCCTCGCTCATGCGCTCCCGGATCCTCTCACACACCCTGTGCGCAAAGACGACGCATTCCAGAAGGGAGTTGCTGGCCAGGCGGTTGGCCCCGTGTAGGCCCGTACAGGCCACTTCTCCGGCCGCAAAGAGCCGGTCTATGCTGGTCTCGCCGTTGCCGTTCACCACCACTCCGCCGCAGAGGTAATGGGCGGCAGGTACTACGGGGATGGGCTCTTTGGCCATGTCGATGCCGTAACGGAGGCAGCGGTTGTAGATGGTGGGGAAGCGATCCATCAGATAACCGCGGTCGCGGTGGCTGATGTCGAGAACCACGCAATCGTCGCCGGATTTCTTCAGTTCAATGTCGATGGCTCTCGCCACGACGTCCCTGGGCGCAAGGCTTCCGAGCGGGTGATACTTTTCCATGAAGGGGTCACCGCTCTTGAGTTTCAGGATGCCGCCTTCGCCGCGGACGGCCTCGCTGATCAGGAAGGATTTGGCCTCGGGGTGGAAGAGGCAGGTGGGGTGAAACTGGATGAATTCCATGTTGGCGATATGCGCCCCGGCCCGCCAGGCCATGGCGATGCCGTCACCCGTGGCGATGTCGGGGTTAGTCGTGATGAGGTAGACTTTGCCCGCCCCTCCCGTGGCCAGGATCGTGAACCGCGACCTGAACGTATAGATCTGGTCGTTCTCGATATCAAAAACGTAGGCGCCCAGGCAACGATCCTGTTCTTCCCGGGGAAGCGATTTGCGGCCCAGAACCTTGGATTCGCGGATGAGGTCTATGGCGAGGAAGTTCTCGTAGATCTGGATATTCTCGATGGACTGCACCTTGTCGATGAGGGCCCGCTCGATTTCTTTTCCGGTCGAATCGGCTGCGTGAAGGACCCTCCGCATGGAATGGCCTCCCTCTTTTCCGAGATCGAAACTCGCCCCCGTCCCGGCCTTCCGGGAGAATTCGACACCCCAATCGATGAGTTCGGCGATCCGCTCAGGCCCCTCGCTGACGACGAAACGGACCACGTCTTCGCGGCAAAGTCCTGCGCCCGCCTTCAGGGTGTCCCCGATGTGGAGATCGAAGCTGTCCTCGGCATCCATTACGGCTGCAATGCCGCCCTGGGCATAGTTCGTCGACGACTCCGTGGTATTTTTCTTCGTGATGATGGCCACGGAGCCGAAGCGGGATGCCTTGATGGCAAAGCTCAGACCGGCGAGGCCGCTTCCGATGACGAGAAAGTCCGTTCTGATCTCCATCGTCTTTTCTGCCTTTCGTGCCAACTATATACGCGTTTCGGGCTTTAAATAAAAGCGGAAATGTGCTAGACGACTGTCCATGTTGGTACTGGGCATAGAATCCTCCTGCGACGAGACGGCAGCGGCCGTTTTGCAGGATGGCAATCAATTATTGTCGAACGTCATTGCCTCACAGATCCGGATCCATGAGAAGTACGGCGGTGTCGTCCCCGAGATCGCGTCCCGCAAGCATGTCGAGGTGATCGTTCCCGTCGTCCTGGAAGCCCTTGAGCGAGCGGGGGTCACCCTCGACGCGATCGAAGGCATTTCCGTCACGAGGGGGCCGGGCCTTGTGGGCTCCCTGCTCGTCGGCCTCTCCATGGCCAAGGCCCTGGCGCTGGCGCGAAACATTCCCTTCGTAGGGGTCAATCACCTGGAGGGCCATGTCGCCTCGGCCTTTCTGGCCGAGGACAAGCCTGCATTTCCCTTTGTCGCCCTCGTCGTCTCCGGCGGCCACACGAACATCTATGTCGTCGAGGATTTCGGCCGGATGCATCTTGTCGGTCAGACGCGAGACGACGCGGCAGGCGAGGCCTTCGACAAAGCGGCTAAGCTTCTGGACATCGGTTATCCCGGAGGCGTCGTCATTGACCGCCTGGCAAAAACCGGAAACCCCTCGGCCGTGAGTTTTCCGAGATCCATGAAGGACAGCCTGGAGTTCAGTTTCAGCGGCGTCAAGACGGCGCTGCTGACCTACACGAAAAAGCTCGGCAGGCCGCTGGCAGAGGGCGAAATCCCGGATGTCGTGGCAAGCTACCAGGAAGCCATCGTGGACGTCCTTGTCGAGAAGACGCTGCGTGCAGCCGAGATGCACTCCATCGGGCGGGTGGCCGTCGTCGGTGGTGTGGCCGCCAACAGCCGCTTGAGGACACGATTTCGCGAGGATGCCGAAAAGAAAGGGATCCAGGTCACCATCCCGCCGCCCGTATTCTGCACGGACAATGCCGCCATGATCGCCGTCGTGGGTCATCATTTCCTCACCCGCGGCATGAAAGACCCCTTCGATCTGAATGCCCTTTCCCGCTGGCCGATCGACTCGCAATAGAAAAAGGCAAGCGGTTGAAGGGCAACGGTGAAAGCTCAAGAGGAAATGTCCTTGATACCGCAGGCGGCGAAAGCAGGACAGGGGTCATCAGGACCGTCGGACATTCATGACGATAAAGGACAGGATCAACGATTTCTACAGCCGGTTCCTGAGCCTGAACGGGAAACCGGAGGAGATCGCCCGTGCCATGGCCCTGGGCGTCTTCATCGGGGTGACACCCACCATCCCGCTCCACACGGCCGTGGTCATGGTCAGCTGTCTGATCTTTCGTCAGAATATCACGGCGGCTATGTTGGGAGCCACGATCATCTCGAACCCCCTCACGATCCCCTTTCTCTACCTGGCCGCATACGAACTCGGCGTCCTCGTGTTGGGCCTGGGCGCAAATCCTTTCGTCCTGGCGGACTACGATGTCCGCTCGATCCTGGAGATCGGCTGGCACATCCTTTACCCGCTGATGGTGGGGGGCATGATCCTGGCCGTTCTCTTTACCGTTCCAACCTACTTCATCACCCGTCATGTCGTCGTCAAGTTGAGAAACCGCAATGCCGAGCCCGCTGAGCCTTCTCCGTAAATACGGGATCCGGCCGCGCAAGCGGCTCGGTCAGTGCTTCCTCTGCGATCCGAACATCCTGGAGAAGATTGTCCGGATCGCCGGGGTGCGGGAAACGGACACCGTCGTCGAGATCGGTTCAGGCATCGGGGTCCTCACGGCCATGATCGCCCGCATGGCACGCCGCGTCGTTGCAGTGGAGGTGGATCGCTTCCTCGTGGAGGTCCTCCAAAATGAGCTCGGGGATTTCACGAATGTCGAGATCGTGCAGACCGACGTGCTCCAGTTCGACTTTTCGTCGGTGTGCCCGGGCGCGGGGCCGGGAGGCCAGAGGGAAAGGATCCAGGTCATCGGGAATGTCCCGTACAACATTTCGAGCCAGATCGTGCTGAGGCTGCTCGGATACCGCGACTGTCTCGACCGGGTCGTGCTGATGCTCCAGCGAGAGGTGGCCGAAAGGCTTGCGGCCCCCCCCGGCACGAAGGATTACGGACCCCTGTCCGTCTATGTTGCCCTCTACACGGAGGCGTCACTGGAGATGAAGGTCCCCGCAGGCTGTTTCCACCCCCGGCCCGACGTGGAGTCCCGGATCATCCGGCTGGACTTCCGGAAAGAGCCCCTCTGCAGGGTCGACGACGTCGCTTTTTTCCAGCGCCTCGTGCGAACCTCCTTCTCGAAGCGACGAAAGACCCTCCTGAACAATCTCAAGACCTCACAACTTCCCGTCACGGGGGACCAGATCAGCGTCGCCCTGTCCGCCCTCGGCATCGACGGGGTCCGACGTGCCGAGACGCTGTCCGTCCACGAGTTTGCCGCCCTTAGCAATTTTCTCGGCAAGGCACAAAACCCTTGACAGCCCATAGGCCTTCTGTTATTAGGGGGCCGAACCGCTTGGATCCCCTTTTGCGGGACTGGGACGGAGGCTAAAGTTCTAGAAGTGTTCTGCTTTTAACGGCCTCCCGTCCTGTGCGGTGAGGCTTTTTGCATTTTGGGGGCAGATGCCATGATTGTCATCGAAAAAGCGAAGGAAATGCAGCGGTTTTCAGAATCCCTGAGGAACCAGGGCAAGAAGGTCGCCTTCGTCCCTACGATGGGTTATCTCCACCGGGGCCACCTCCTTCTCATGGAAGAAGGCCGCAAGCTCGGAGATTGCCTCGTAACGAGCATCTATGTCAACCCGACCCAGTTCGGGCCGACGGAGGACTTGGCCAAGTACCCCCGGGATTTCGACATGGATTACAAGAACTGCGAAGGCGTTGGCGTGGACGCCATCTACTTTCCGTCCAACGAGGAGATGTACCCGCCGCATTACCAGACCTACGTGGATCTGCAGGAGGTAACGCAAAACCTCTGCGGTCTCTCCAGACCCGGCCACTTCCGCGGCGTGGCCACCGTTTGCGCGAAGCTCTTCAACCTGGTGAAGCCCCACGTGGCCATCTTCGGCAAGAAGGACTTCCAGCAGCTCGTCGTCATCAAGCGGATGGTCACCGACCTGAACATGGACCTGGAGATCGTCGGCCTGGACACGGTCCGGGAAGGCGACGGGCTCGCCATGAGCTCCCGGAACATCTACCTGAAGCCCGAGGAGCGGGATTCGGCCCTGAGCCTCAGCCGGGGCCTGAAGATGGCCAAAGGGATGTACGACAAAGGCGAGAGGGATGCGACGGCGATCATCGACGCCGTCAGCCGCTTCATCAGCGGGCATCCCCACGCGAAGATCGATTACGTGAAAATCTGCGACACGACGACGATGAAGGACGCGGCCAGGCTCGACGGGGAGTCTGTCATGGCGCTGGCCGTCCGTGTCGGTGTTGCCAGGCTCATCGATAACTACGTCTTCGGGGAGACGTTGAATCTTTAACATGGCCGTGTGAAGGGAATACGGGAAAAGACAGGGGGAAACAGCCATGCAGCGCATCATGCTCAAATCCAAGATCCACCGCGCGACGGTGACGGATGCCAACCTGAACTACGAGGGAAGCATCACCATCGACGAGGGCCTCATGAAATCGGCCGATCTCGTTCCCTTTGAAAAGGTTGCGATCTACAACGTGTCAAACGGCGAGCGCTTTTCGACGTACGCGATCAAGGGCAAAAAGGGCTCCGGCGTCATCTGTCTCAACGGCGCGGCGGCCCGGAAAGTCTCGAAGGGCGATCTCATCATCATTGCGAGCTACGTCATGGTGGGCGATGCCGAGTCGAAAAAGTGGGCCCCGAAGTGCGTCCACGTGGACGGAAAGAACAAAAAGAAAAAATAGCGTCGGGAGAGATTCCGCCGCGGATCCGGGCAAAGTGTGACGAACCTTTGCCCTTTTTTATTAGAGGGCTCCCATCCCGTGAAGCCGAAACTTAAAAACGTCTTTCTCGCCGGACTCGCCGTTACGGTGCCCGTCGGACTGACGATCTACATCCTGATCTTCCTGATCGACCTCATGGATGGCCTGCTACGGGTCATCCCGGCAGCGATCCATCCCGAGACGCTCCTGGGGTTTCGCATCCCCGGGCTGGGCGTCATCGCAACACTCGTCCTGATCTTCATCGCCGGCCTGCTCGCAACGAGCTACGTGGGCGGGAAGCTCTTCCGTCTGGCCGAGTCACTCGTTGACCGGATTCCGCTGGTCCGCGGGATCTACCAGGCCATCAAACAGATCGTTCAGACCATGGTGAGCAAGGAAGGGCAGAGCTTCAAGAAGGTTGTCCTCGTCGAGTTTCCCCGGGAGGGCCTCTACACGGTCGCCTTCGTGACGGGAACCACAACCGGCGAGCTGCGGGAAAAGACCGGCGGACGCTGTATCAACCTCTTCATCCCCACCACCCCGAACCCCACGTCGGGGTACTACATCATAGTCCCGGAAGACAGCGTCACCAGCCTGGAGATGTCCGTCGAGGAGGCCTTCAAGCTCATCATCTCGGGCGGCATGATTGCGCCGACGGAAAACAATAAGCAGTTGAGAAACAAATCAAACTCTGTTAAATAGATACGTTTTTTATTGAAAACAGAGCCGGCAGAAAAGCCGAACAAAACCCCATCAATCATGGAGGGTACATGCAGATCACATCGGAAAGCATCAAGGTCGGTCACCCGGATATCGTTGCCGACGCCATCGCCGCCAATATCATCGCCGCCATTCTCGACGAGGAGAAGAAACTCGGCCTGACCGTATACAACATGCCGCATTGCGGGATCGAGGTTTTTCTCGGCAAGGGATTCTGCGTGGTCGGGGGAGAAGTGGCAACCCGTGCCTACGTGGACGTGGAAAAGATCGTCCGGGACACGGTCCTCGGGATCGGCTACAACGACTTCTGTCTCGGCCTCGACGGAGGCTCCATGGGCGTGCTCAACGCCATCATTCCGCAGTCTCCGGACATCAACATCGGCACGAGGGCCCATCTCGGGAAGCACAAAGAGATCGGAGCGGGTGACCAGGGGATCATGTACGGGTATGCCTGCTCGGACACCCCCGAGCTGCTGCCGCTGCCCTACGTTCTGTGCAATCGCATGATGCGCGTCTTCGAGGATACGAAACACCCCTACTTTGCGCCGGACGGCAAGGGCCAAGTCAGCGTCGAGTACGACGAAAAGACCGGCCGGCCGCTGCGGGTGGTCAAAGTCCTCATGTCCAACGCCGTCGACTACCGGCACGTCGGCAAAGGGAAGAAGAAAGACGTCGAGACGGTTGCGAGGAAAATGTGTTTTGACGTTCTCGGCGACTGGGTCGACAAGAAGACGGAGTTCCTCTTCAACCCCACGGGCGAGTGGCAGGCCATCCATTCCTGCAGCGCCGCCGATTCCGGTGTCACGGGACGCAAGCTCGTTGTCCAGTTCTACGGCGGTTTCCCGGGCGCCCAGCTCGGGGGCGGGTCCGTCATGAACAAATCCCCCGAGAAAGTCGACTGCTCCGCCGCCTTCGGCGCGCGCTACGCGGCCAAAAACGTCGTCGCCTCGGGGCTGGCCGAGAAGTGTTCGATCCAGCTCTCCTACGCCATCGGCGTGGCGCGGCCCTTCTCGATTTATGTCAACACGTTCGGCACGGGAAAACTGTCGGATCGCAAGCTCGAACAGATCATCACGAAGGTTTTCGACTTCACCCCGGCCGGCATGATCAAGCAGTTCAGCCTGCTGGACGGAAACGTATACCGCAAGCTCCCGAGGACCTTTTTCATGGACAAATTCGCCTGGGAGAAAACGGACAAGGTCAAAGAGCTCCGGCAGCTCATCAAGGCCTGACGGGAGGACCCGGTCACCGAAAGACAAGCCGGGCGCCGAGGTAAGCACCGTTAAACGTGAAAGGAAACACATGAATTACGACGTCAAGGACATCAAACTCGCGGAGCAGGGAAAATTGAGCGTGGAATGGGCCTACAAGAGCATGCCTGTTCTGGCCCTGATCCGGAAGCGTTTTGCCAAAGAGAAACCCCTCAAGGGGCTCCGGCTGGGTGCATGCCTCCATGTCACCACGGAGACGGCGAGCCTCATGGAAACCCTCAAGGTAGGTGGCGCCGAGGTGTGCCTCTGTGCATCGAACCCCCTGAGTACGCAGGATTACGTGTCCGCCTATCTGGTCAAGTACCACGACATCCCCGTCTATGCCATCAAGGGCGAGGACAGGTCAACCTATTACCAGCACATCACATCCGTGCTCGACATGAAACCGCACATGACGATGGACGACGGCGCGGATCTCGTTTCGATGATCCACTCAAAGCGCAAGGATCTCATCAAGGGCATTCTCGGGGGGACGGAAGAGACGACGACGGGCGTCATCCGGCTCCGGGCCATGGCGAAAAGCGGGGTTCTTCGGTTCCCCATCATCGCCGTCAACGACGCCCAGACAAAGTACATGTTCGACAACCGCTACGGTACGGGCCAGAGCACACTCGACGGGATCATCCGCGCCACGAACCGGCTGGTGGCAGGCTCGGTCTTCGTCATCTGCGGTTACGGCTGGTGCTCCCGGGGGCTGGCGATGAGGGCTCACGGCATGGGGGCCAGCGTGGTCGTGACGGAGGTGGACCCGCTAAAGGCCCTTGAGGCGGTCATGGACGGATACCGCGTCATGCCCATCGCCGAGGCCGCCGAGATCGGCGACTTCTTCTGCACACTGACCGGCGATATCAACGTGATCCGCCGGGAGCATTTCGTCCGGATGAAGGACGGGGCCATCGTGTCCAACTCGGGCCACTTCAACGTGGAGTTGGATCTGGAGGGTCTCAAGGGGGTCACAAAGAAGACGAGAAAGCTCCGCGAATTTGTCGAGGAGTTCACCCTGAAGAGCGGCAGGCGGGTCTATATTCTCGGCGAGGGGCGTCTCATCAACCTGGCCGCCGCCGAGGGTCACCCCTCAAGCGTCATGGACATGAGCTTCGCCAATCAGGCCCTTTCGGCGGAATACCTGGCCAAGAACGTCAAGTCGCTGAAAAAGCAGGTTTATGCCGTTCCCCAGGATATTGACAGTGAAATCGCCCGCCTGAAACTGGCCGCGATGGGCGTCCGGATCGACACCCTGACCCCGGAGCAGGAGAAATACCTGCACTCGTGGGAGATGGGCACGTAACGCGCTGCGCGCGAGGCATCAGGCTACAGGCTGCAGGCAAAAAAGGACGGGATCGTCGAGGCAACTCGCGATCCCGTTTTCTTATTCTCTTCCGGAAGCCCGATTCCCGAGTCCCGAATCCAACGGTCTCCGACCGTCAGGTGTTGACCCGCCGGAACATGACAACGGCTACCACACCCAGGATGACATTGGTCGCCCACGCTGCCACGGCGGGCGGGAGCGTGCCGGAACGGCCCAGGGAAAGGGTGAAGGCAAAGACGATCCAGTAGGAAAACCCGATGATGACCCCGATGCCGATCCCCTGGGCAATCCCGCCGCTTCGCTCTGAGCGCATCGGGAAGACCACCCCGATCAGTGCAAGGATCAAGCTCGCGAAGACAAAAGCGATTTTCCCGTGCAAATCCGTCTCATATCGCGTTGCGTCGTAGCCCTCCTGCCGGAGCTTCTGGATGTATTTTCTCAACTCCCGGAAGCCCATCTGGTCGGCGCTTTTCTGTACGACCAGGAAATCTTCGGGCTTCTCGGCGATATCAACGGCGAGCGTTGGCAGGCGTTCGATAACCGGGAAGTCCTTGCCGGCAAAGGTCGTCCGCAGGACATCCCTCAGTTCCCAGCGATCCCCTTTCCAGAGGGCCTCGCGCGCGTCGATCCTTGAAAGCAGGTTGAATCGGGCATCGAGGTAGCTGATCGTGACCCCCTTCAGCCGATTCTCTGCCGGAGCGAAGAGCTTGAAATTGTAGATGGCATTCTGACTCTTGTACCAGATCTGGTTCTCCTTAAAGGCCCCCCATTCCTTCTTCTTCTGGACCTCGACGTACTTGATGTATTCGGCCTGCCAGTTGGCCGCCGGGGTCACGAATTCGTTGAGCACGAAATTCAGCCCGCAGGCGAGCAGTGCGAAGGCAAGCACGGGACGGGCGATGCGGTAAAGACTGATCCCGTTGGCCTTCATGGCGACGATCTCGTGGTTGCGCGAGAAGAGCCCGAAAGTGATGAGCGCGGCAAGCAGAACACAGGCGGGCATCATCGTGGCCACGACGGAAGGCACGGTGTAGAGGTGGTAGGAGACGATCTGGGCGAGGCTGGCGTTGTTGCTGAGGAACATCCGGATCCGCTCGAAGAAGTCGACCACCAGATAGAGGCAAAGAAACGCCAGGAGGACGAAGAAGAATGTCAGGATGAATTCACGCGCGATGTAGCGATCGAGGACCGACATGGCGTCACTGCTCCCGCTTTCCGACGGGCAGCCACTTCGGGATGATCTCGCGCTCCCTGGCCTTCATGAAGTAGACATAGAGGCCTGCCGCCATGAACAGGACATTGGGCGTCCAGACCCCGATGACGGGCGGGATGCTCCCGGTTTCTCCGAGTGCCTTCCCGTAGAGCAAAAACACGTAATACACCATGACCAGCGAAAGGCCGATGGTGAACCCCATCATCTTTCCCGAACGGCTCGACTGGATCCCCAGCGGGATGCCGAGAATCGCGAAGATGAGGCAGGTGAAGGGGCTTGCCAGGCGCTGGTTGAGCTCGATGATCAACTCGCGCCTCGATGGGCCCTGGGGGTCGGGGTTGTCGATTTGATCCCGGAGATCCCCCAGTGTCATTTCGTCGATTTTGCTGAACTTGACGCGCTTTTCGTCGGCGGCAGATCCCTTGAAGTCGAGACGCACGTCATAGGTGCTGAAGTCCACTTTCTTGTAGTTCTTGAACCCGGCATCGACGGTGTGGATGCTGCCGTTCTCCAGACGCAGCGTGACCGTCATTGATTGGGGGTTCGAGACCAGCGTGCCCTTCGTGGCGATGATCGTGCTGGGTTCGTCGACCGTCGTCTCCTCGTACAGCAGCACCCCTTCCATGGAATCGCCGTTCATGGGGATCCGGTCTGCGTAGATGACGATGCCCCGGAAATCGTCGTTGAAGACCTTTTCCTTGATCCCCACGCTGGCCTTCTGCTTTACGACACGGAAGAGGAGGTTCTTGGCCTCCAGGTTGCCTTTCGGGATGAGAAAAAAGCTCGTCAGGGCCGCCAAGCAGAAGGCGATCAGGGCCGCCACCAGAACGGGGGCGGCGATCTGGTGGAGGCTCAACCCGCAGGCCTTGAGAACGGTGTACTCGTTGTCCCGCGACAGCCGGCCGATCCCGATCAGAATGGCGATGATGAGGGCGAGCGGAATCGTGAAGAGCAAAAGCGCAGGCATGAGGTAGAGGATCAGCTTCAGGATGTCCGTAAAGTCGACCCCCTTGTTGATCATGAGGTCGACGAGGCTGAGGATGCGCCCCATGATCAGCACGAAGGTAAAGACAAAGAGGGTCATGAGAAAGGGGTAGAGGACCTCTTTGAATATGTAGCGGTTCAGGATGCTGAACATGCCTTCATGCCGTCCCGGGCGATGAGCCCGACCCGGCGGGCTGGAATCCCGCGGATCGAATCTGTTCAAGTATCAGTTTTATCTTTATTAATCCAACATAATCCTGTAAATCAACGATTACTTTTGTGCCCGTTGTGGAATCCATCTCAGGACAGCTCGTCCGGCAGGAGAAGAGCCATGATTGATCTGCACATGCATTCCCTTTTCAGCGACGGGGAGCTGATCCCGTCGGAACTGGCCAGGCGTGCGGCCGTGGCGGGGTATCGCGCCATGGCCATCACGGATCATGCCGATCACTCCAATTTCGATTTCATCCTCTCGAGGGTCTCCAAGGTCTGCGGAAAGCTTTCCGCGTCCTATGGACTCTTTGTCCTCCCGGGGATCGAGATCACCCATGTCCCGCCCCGCTGGATTTCTGTCCTGGCGAAAGAAGCGAGAAAGGCCGGGGCAAAGATCATCGTCGTGCACGGGGAAACCCTGGTGGAACCCGTCGCGGAAGGGACGAACCTCGCCGCCGTCCAGTCGGACATCGACATCCTGGCCCACCCGGGCCTCATCGATGAAGACTCCGTGAGGCTTGCAGCCAAAGCGGGCATCTGCCTGGAGATCTCCACCCGTAAGGGGCACAGCCTCGGCAACGGTCACGTGGCGGTCCTGGCACGCAAGCATGGCGCAGCCCTGGTAATCAACACGGACACCCATTCGCCGGGCGATCTCGTGAGCCGCGAGTTTGCCCGCCGGGTCGCACACGGCGCCGGGCTGACGGAGGCGGAGACGGCAAAAGCATTCAGGAATTCTGAGGAGATTGTTCGCAGGGTCACATCGACCCCGGCAATAACCGGCAAACCGCGGAAGAGGGGATGAGGGCCGTCTTTTTTTCCGATGCTCACCTCCGAGGAGCCGACGACGAGGGTTGCGCCCTGCTGCTGAGCTTTCTCCGGGATGCGTCGCGAAACCTGGACCATCTGTTTATCGTGGGCGACCTGTTCGATTTCTGGTTCTCGAAGGGCGGAGTCGTCTACCCCGGCTTTGAGCCCGTCATCGAGGAACTGGCGGCGATTCAGGGCAGGGGCGTTCAGGTTCATCTCTTCGAGGGGAACCACGACTTCTACCTGGCCGACTATTTCACCCGGTTCCACGGCATCGAGGTCTTCCCGGACACGGCGCAGATACGGCTGGACGGCAAAACCATCTTTATTGCCCATGGCGATCTGGTGGACGAGACGGACAGGGGCTACCGGATCCTCCGGAGGCTGCTGAGGAGCCCCGTTTTTTACGGGATCCAGAAGAGGCTGCCGCTGCCGTGGCTTTGGAGAATTGCGCTGCGGAGCTCGGAGGCGAGCAAGGAGTACCTCGCTAAACCCCAGGCGGGGCTGTCCGAAAAGATGGAGGCCTTTGCCCGGGATAAATTCGAGGAAGGGATCGACACGGTCATCCTCGGTCACTGTCACCTGCCCGTCGTAAAGACACAAGAGATCCGGGGCAGACAGCGCCACTTCATCCTGCTGGGCGACTGGCTCGTTCACCGGTCTTATGTCATCCTGGAAGATGGGCAATTCGTGCTCAGCCGCTACGACGGCAGGCCCATTTAGTCTTCCTTTGCACCGTTCGTACACCTGCCGGGCAAAGACAATAAATATGGACAGCGGGTCCGGAATATGTTAGCAAGTTCTCTTTGATTTTGGGGAAAACGTCTATGAATTTCGGCGGGATCGATCCAGAATACGAAGCACTCGAAAAGGCGGCCTTTGTGGTCGTTCCTGTTCCCTATGATCTGACGACAACTTACCAGGGCGGGGCCCGCAAGGGGCCTTCGGCCATCCTCGAGGCCTCCTGCAATATGGAGCTCTACGACGAGGAACTCGAGGCGGAGATTTACAAAGCGGGAATCCATACCTTGGCGCCCCTGGAGGCAGTCGCAGCAGGGCCGGAAGGTATGCTTGCGCGAGTAGAGGAAGCCGTGGCGGACGTTCTCGAGACGGGAAAAATTCCCGTCATGCTGGGCGGCGAGCACAGCATCACGCTCGGGGCCGTAAGGGCAGCAAAGAAGCGTTATCCGAAGCTCTCGGTGCTCCATCTGGACGCGCATGCCGACATGCGGGCCGCCTATCAGGGGACCCCTTACAGCCATGCCTGTATCGGCAGAAGGATGAAGGAGCTCTGCCCGGTCGTGCAGGTCGGTATCCGGAGCATGAGCGTCGAGGAAGCCGCCTTTATCCGGAAGGAACGCATCCCCGTTTTCACGGCGGCGGCCATACGGAAGGACCGCTCATGGGTCGGCAAGGTCCTTCGCCACCTCTCGAGGGATGTCTACATCAGTGTAGACCTGGACGCCTTCGACCCCTCGGTGATGCCGGCAACAGGCACTCCCGAGCCAGGGGGAATGCTGTGGCATGACGTTCTCGATGTGATCCGGGAGGTCTGTCGAAAGCGACGCATCGTCGGGTTCGACCTGGTCGAACTGGCGCCCATCCCCGGCATGGTGGCCCCGGACTTCCTGGCGGCCAGGCTTGCTTACCGAATGATGGGCTATTTGTCGAAAAAATCCTGATAAAGGAGAGGATACGTGAATATCTGGGTACCCAAAAAGATCTTTTTCACCAAGGGCGTAGGGAACCACAAGGAAGAGCTGCACTCTTTCGAACTGGCCCTCCGGAACGCGGGGATCGAGAAATTCAACCTGGTTTACGTATCGAGCATTTTCCCCCCGGGCTGCAGGATGATCTCCAAGGCGAAGGGGCTGCAGGAAAAACACCCCGGCGAGATCACCTACTGCGTCATGAGCCGCTGCTCCAGCAACGAGCCCTATCGTATGCTGGCCGCTTCCGTCGGTTGTGCCATCCCGGCCGATACGTCACAGTACGGATACATCAGCGAGCATCACGCCTACGGACAGCCTGAAAAACCGGCCGGTGACTACGCGGAGGACCTGGCCGCCGCCATGCTGGCCTCGACGCTGGGCATCGATTTCGACGTCGACAAAAGCTGGGATGAGAACAAGGAGATCTTCAAGATCAGCGGCAAGATCGTTCGGACGCGAAACGTGACCCAGTCCGCCATCGTCCCGAGAAAGGGCGGGTGGACGACCGTCGTTGCCGCCGCGGTATTTGTCTTCTAGCCGAGATCAAAAACCTCATCCATTGCTGGTTTTTGCAAAAAGGTCTTGACTTATAGGTCCTCTACGCATAATTTAATTAGATACGACGCGGGGTGGAGCAGTCAGGTAGCTCGTTGGGCTCATAACCCAAAGGTCGGTGGTTCGAATCCATCCCCCGCTACCAGAAAACAAAAGGGGCCGAGAGAAATCTCGGTCCCTTTTTTAATTCAGGATGGATCGGCAATGCTCACCGGGCTTTGTAAACCTGCATGGCCTCGGGGATCAGGGACTCGATGTTACGGATTCTGGAATCCGGGGCAGGGTGAGTGGACAGAAACTCCGGCGGGCGTGCTCCCCCTTTGGCGTTCATGCGTTGCCACAGGACAACGGCCCCTCTGGGGTCATAGCCCGCCTTGGCCATCAGGATCAACCCGATGTGGTCGGCTTCAGACTCTTGGATGCGGCTGTAGGGAAGCAGGAAGCCGACCTGGGCCCCCACTCCGTAGGCCTGCATGAAGATGTCCGAGGTGACTCCGGGATTTCCGGCCAGTGCCACGGACAGCCCGATGGCCCCGAACTGGGCAAGCAGACCCTGGCTCATCCTCTCATTGCCGTGCTTGGCGATGGCGTGGGCGACCTCGTGCCCCATGACGACGGCAAGTCCGTTCTCGTCCTGTGAGATGGGAAGCAGGCCCGTGTACACGGCCACCTTGCCTCCCGGCATGCACCAGGCGTTGACCGTCTTGTCGTCCTCGATCAGGTTGAATTCCCACTTGTAATTCCGGATATCGTCCCCATGGCCCTTTTCAAACAGCAGCTGCTCGGAGGCCGTCGCGATCCGTTGCCCTGCGCGGCGCACCATGCTCACCTTTGCCATGTCCGTCGAGAGTTTCGACTTTTTGAGTACGTTATTATACTCTTGGTAGCTCATCGATGTGAGTTCGGAATCCGGGACAAGATGCAAACCCCTGCGTTCCGTCACGGGGACGGAGGCACAGGAAAACAGAAAGAAGGAAAGGATCAGAAGGAAGCCGAGTTGCCGGAAATGCCTGACAGGTGCGTGCGGGACGGCTTTCATGAGTACACCTCCGGATCGCGCAAGAGTGCTTGAGTCTCTATCCTAATACAAAAGACAGGGAATCGGAAGCTCTAGATCGGAGGAGGAATCGAAAGGAAGGCACCCTCACGCGCTGCAGGGAAGGGGACTCTCCGCGCGAGGAGCATCTTGTTTCGCAGAATTGCGGAAGAATGATTGGGGGGAACCCTCTTTTTTTTCAGCCGTCTCCGTCGAGATAAAAATCCCCTTGGCAATATGCTGACCTTTTCGTTCGATATATTTCACGGTTGCTCGGGCGCCCAGGGGAATCTCGGAGGGCTTCACGGAATCCAAGTCTATCTTGACAACGGTGCTGTCGTCAAATGTCAGGTAAACATCCTCATCCTTGAATCTCACAGTGATTGTCCTGGTCCTGGCATTGACGGCGAGGACTTCGCCGGAAAGGTGCTTGACCCGAACCGTCTTCTGCTGCTCGACAGATTTCTTTTGCGCTGTGCCGCCCGGCTTCACGGGCGCCTTTTCGGGAGACTGCACGCATGCCCCATACATCAAGACGATCGAGATGAAAGCAGCTATGAAAAGGGTTCGGATCTTCACCGGCTCTCCTGATAACAAAGGTGATGCGTGGAAAACTGAAAAGGTGTTTCACTTTTTTCGGTTCGTGCGGTTTGATCGTGATCCAGCGAACGGTTAAGCTACCCGAGGGGCATCGTATCTACGATGCCCCTCCGGTCAGCCTGTCTTGATGTGATAGATCGGGTAGCTTACTTCTTTTCGGGTGCCTTCTTCTCTTCGGCCTTCGGAGCCGGAGCAGCTTCCTTCTTGGGGGCGTCCTTCTTGGCGTCTTTCTTGGGGGCCTTCTTCTCGGCCTTCTTCTTGTCAGCCTTCTTGGCGTCCTTCTTGGGCTCGGCCTTCTTGTCGTCAGCCTTCTTCTCGGGAGCCGGAGCAGCCTCCTTCTTCTCGGGTGCCTTTGCAGGAGCTGCCTGGGCGAAGCACAGACCCGTCGTCGCCACCGCGAAAATCATGGCAAACAGAATTGCGAGAACCTTCTTCATTTGTTTTCACCTCCTTTCTGTTGAACTTGATAGATGCTATATCAAAGAGCATGCCATTCAGCGCATTAACATATTAACGTATAATTACAACATGTTACAATAAAGCTGCTTTTGCGTAGGATCCTCTATTTTTACGTTTTCCCAAGGCGGTATCCTAATTTTGGATTATCATGACATATTTAGGAGAATAACCTGTTCTCTTTCAAAGCCAAGTTACGTATTTAAATTTCGATGACAGCATCGTTACGGCTTAGCGACGGGGAATCTGATATCGGAGCTGCCTTATTATCTCAATGATTATGATAATTTGTAGAAATTCGGGCGGGAATGATCAACGCGGAAACATCTTCCGGCGAGATGGCATACAGACAACAAAAAAAAAGGGATACCGGCTTACCGGTACCCCTTTTCGATACTGACTTGTATAATAAAGCCAGTTGCTTACTTCTTTTCGGGTGCAGGAGCGGGAGCAGCAGGCTTCTTCTCGTCGGCCTTGGGAGCCTCCTTCTTCGCGTCCTTCTTGGGCTCGGCCTTCTTCTTGTCAGCCTTCTTCTTGTCGGCCTTCTTGGCGTCCTTCTTGGGCTCGGCCTTCTTCTCGGGTGCCTTTGCCTTGTCGTCAGCCTTCTTCTCGGGAGCCGGAGCAGCCTTTTCGGCCGGCTTCGCTGCCGGAGCTGCCTGGGCGAAGCACAGACCCGTCGTCGCCACCACGAAAATCATTGCAAACAGGATTGCGAGAACCTTCTTCATTTGTTGTCACCTCCCTTTCGTTTGTTTTGAAGCAGACACTTTACAAGGACCGTGCCAGAAGTCTTCTTATACATATCTGTCATAATATCAACTAGTTGAAAATGACGCGCGGTTTAGACTTCGAGCGGAATTTACAATTACAGGAACAACCTTACCATTTCGGGAAAGTGAAAACTAATTTAGGAAAGATGTTACATTATTTGGAAGGAGGGTTACGTTATTGAAAAACAGCAAGGCTAGTCATGGGCCGGCCGGTTCATGCCATATTTATCCCAGCGATATGCAAAGGCCCGGTAGCTCATGTTCAGGAGACGGGCGGCCCGGGCTCCGACGTTGTTTGCCTTTTCCATCGCCTTTTTGAGCAGATCCCGCTCGAGCTCCTCATGGCTGATCCCTCCATCGGGAATGCCCTCCTTGAGGATACTCTTGAGAGAATCCCGCTTTGCAGGGTCATCGAGCTCATACTTTTTCCAGCTGTACCAGAAGGCGTCATAGTTCATATCCAGCAGCCGTGCGGCTTTTGCCAGCACATGGCTGGACTTCGCCATGGCCTTCACGAGAAGCTCCTTTTCCAGCTCCTCGAGGTCGATCCCCTCGTCGGGGATCTCGATGCCCATGGCAGGCCTTGGCGCCGTTCTCAGTTCCCCCCGAATGTCACCGAGGCCGATCGTGTCGGACTCACACATCAAAACGGCCTTTTCCAGGACGGATTGGAGCTCGCGGACATTGCCCGGCCAGTTGTAATGAATGATCGCCTTCATCGCCCCGTCATCGATTTTTACAATATTTTTAGCGACATTGTGATTCAACTTCTGCAGAAAGAAGTTTACGAGCTCGGGGAGATCTTCCCTTCGATCCCGGAGCGGGGGCATCTGGATGGTTACAACCTTCAGGCGATAAAACAGGTCTTCCCTGAAGTGACCGTTTTTCATCTCTACCTGGAGATCCTTGTTCGTGGCGGAGAGGATCCGGACGTCGACCTTGATGGACTCGCGGCCCCCGACACGCATGATCTCACGTTCCTGCAGGACCCTGAGGATCTTGGCCTGGGTCATCATGGGGAGATCGCCGACTTCATCGAGGAAGATCGTGCCGCTGTTCGCTGCCTCGAAGAGCCCTTTCTTGCGCTGTGTGGCGCCGGTAAAGGCGCCGGGCTCGTAACCGAAGAGCTCGCTCTCGAGAAGCGTCTCCGGAATGGCGGCGCAGTTGATGGCCATGAAGGCCTTCTCGCGGCGTCCGCTGTTGTAGTGGATGGCCTTGGCGATCAGTTCCTTGCCCGTGCCGCTTTCGCCCAGGATGAGAACCGTGGCGGGGCTGTCGGCCACTTTCCGGATGATGTGGATGACGTCCTTGATCGCCCTGGAGTGGCCGATGATCCCCTGGATGCTGAACATATCGTTCAGGGCCTTGCGCAGTTCGAGGTTGCGCTGCATCAGCTCCTTGCGCTCCGTGGCGCGCCGGATGGCAAGGAGCACGACCTCCTTGTCGAGCGGTTTCGTCAGGTAGTCGAAGGCGCCTTTCTTCATGGCATCGACTGCCGAGTCGATAGTCCCGAAGGCGGTCATGATCAGCACCGTCGGGGCCTGCTTTAGCCCCTTGAGCTTTTCGAGGAGATCGATGCCGTCCATCTTTCCCATCTTGAGGTCCGAGAGCACCACGTCCGGCTCGTATGTCCTGGCCAGCTTCAAGGCTTCCTCGCCGGAAGCGGCCGAGTAGGTCTCATATCCCTCATCGGAAAGGATGGTCTTGAGGATCTCGCGCTGGAGGGGTTCGTCGTCTACGATCAGGATGACCGCCATGAATTGTCGTCTCCTTATACTACCGATGTCCGATCCGTGTCCGTTTCAGAAAGGGGGAGGCTGATCGTCACCTCGCTGCCCTGACCCTCGGCGCTCACGAATTCGATCTTTCCGCCGTGCTCCTCGATGACCCGCTTCGTCATGGCAAGGCCGAGGCCGAGCCCCTGGCTCTTGGTCGTGAAGAAAGGCTCGAAGATCCGCGTGAGATTTTCCTTCGACACACCGATTCCCGTGTCGCTCAGGTGAAGGACAAACCAGCCGTTCTGTCTTTCCGTCGCGATCGTCAGCGATCCACCGCCCGGCATGGCCTGGAAGGCATTGTTGACCACGTTGAAGAGGCAGCTTTTCATGAGTTCCGCATCCATCCGGAGCTGCGGCAGGGCATCATAGCGCTCAAGGATCTGGATATGGTCGGATTCCGCCTTTGCCTTCACGATCTCGACGACATCGGCGAGCAACTCCTGCGTCTGAACGGGCTGAAGATCGAGTTTCAGAGGCTTTCCGTAGTCGAGGAAATCACGGACGAGCCGGTCGAGCCGATGAATCTCCCCTTTCATGCTCTCCACGAGCTTTACAAACCCCTCGGCCTGGGCGCCGTCCAGGGGACGGTATTTCGTCTTGATGTGATCGATGCTGAGGCTGATGAAGTTCAGCGGGTTACGGATTTCGTGAGCGATCCCCCGTGCGAGCTGCCCCACAGCGGAGAGGTGCTCCGCTTCCCGGAGCCGCTCCTCTAGACGCCGCTGCTCCCGGAGCTTTTGGACCATGTCGTTGAAGCTCCGGGTCAGATCCCCGATCTCATCTTTGCGGTCCACCGGCAGGTTCTGGTCGAGATCGCCGGCCGCCACCTTGCGGGCTGCCGCTACGACATTGTGAATGGGCCCTGTATACCACAAGGACAGGAACGTCGAGATCACGATGCCGATGGCGAAAACGCACAGGGCCGCTACGATTCGCATGGTCGTGTTCTGCCTCATGGTCTCCTGGAGGCTCTCGACATTGATCTGCAGATGGATGTAGCCGTAATGGGCCTGGCCGGCGATGACGGGGATGATGACATTGTAGGCCTTGCCCTCCCGATCTACGGCGGGTTCCCCGAGTTCGGCCTTGATGATGAGTTCCTTCTTTTTCTGGCTCACCGATGTACCGACCTGGTTGGGGTTCGTACTGGCAATGATCTCGTCGGCGTTGCTGATGATGGAGATCTCCTTGATCCCCTTGGTCTTGAGCGAGGTCAGATACTGCTCCAGGCGCGTCTCGCTTGTTGCCCCCCCGGTCACCTCCTCGACGCCCACCTGTACGGCCTGGGCCAGTTCGGCCGTCTGGCTTTCGATCTGGGCCATCATGTTCTTTTCGGACTTCCAGTAGATGGTGATCAGGGTGACCAGCAGGATTGCGGTCAGGAAGAGCATCATACTGATGAGCTTCTTGGTGAGGGATAGATTGAGGAAAAAGGTCTTGAACATCCTTCTGAATCCGTCATCCTCCTGGTTGATGATCCGGTCAACGGGTTGGACCCAAGAGTTGGTGCCCCTGCGTCCTGCCGGCCTCACCCTTAGCATCAATGGAGGGCGCGTGTCAACGCCGCAACGCAGGCGCCGGTCTGACAAGAGGCGGACTCTTCGATTGATTTTTCCCCGGGGGCCTTCTATAATCGGGACCCGCTTCGGTTGATGTTTCCCGCTTCCAGGCAGGAGAAGCCGCCGTGACCCTTCTTTCGACGAGTCCTTTCCAGAGACATCGGGACCGGTGGATCACCCCCATCGTGGTGGTGCGATTCTCCGTCCTGTCCTTCCTTCGAAACCGGGATCTTCACACAGCCGCCACGCTGGCCTTCTATGGCGTGTTCGCCCTGATTCCCCTGTGCCTGGCCGTCATGTTTCTTCTCAGCCAGTTCTTCGTTTCCTCTCAGCGGGTGAGCCGGGCAATCGAGCACCTGATCATCCAGATCGTTCCGCAGTACTACGAGATCATTCTCCGCGAGGTCTTCATCCTGGCGGAAACGATAACCTTCGGCTTTATCGGCTTTATTCTGCTGCTCTGGTCCATCGTCCCCCTGGTCAGCACGATCCGGACCGGTTTCATCAACGTCTTCAAGACGGAACGCACGGCAGGATTTGTCCGGGAAAAACTCATCGACTTCGGTTCCGTCCTGCTCTTTCTGCTGCTGTTCATCGGGCTCGTGGGGGCCGAGATTCTCTACGCCACGGCCCTGGGCGACTACCTCGACCAGAAGAGCGGCCTCCCGATCCTGCTGAACGCGGCGGTGCCCCCGCTTGCAGCGGCTCTGTTCCTCGCGATTTTTTTCCTGGTCTTTTCCCCGGTCCGTCTCGAGGGATGGAATATCCTCGTGAGCGCGATTTTCACCGCCGGACTCTGGTCGGTCGTGCGCCCGCTTTTCGTGGCGTTTTTGCAGTACAATCCCGACTACGGTCTCACGTTCGGCTCTCTCAAGGCGATCTTCGTCCTGATCGTCTGGGTCTACTATACCTTTGCCGTGATCCTGTTCGGAACGGAGCTCCTGGCCAATATCCGCCGCAGGGAGGCCCTTTTGCTGTCGCGGTTTTTCGAGGACAGAAAATCCGATGAGGCCCCGTTTCCCGTGGTTCCTTCCCGCTTCATCCGATCGCACGAACCCGGTGAAGTCATTTTCGAGGAAGACAGCACGGGCCGGGAAATGTTTTACATCCTGTCAGGCTCTGTCCGCATCCTCAAGAAGGGTCACCTGCTCAGGGAGATGGTTCCCGGAGACTATTTCGGGGAGATGGCCATGCTGATCCAGGCCCCAAGAACGGCGGCGGCCGTGGCAGCCGCCCCGGACACCCGGCTCGTGGCCATTTCGGAGTCCAATCTCGAAACCATCCTGAGGGAGAATCCAAAGATCGTGGTCTCTTTTCTCAAGGAGATGTCCGGCCGACTCCGGTCGGTCAATGAAAAGGTTGACGATTGTTCAGAAAGGAAGGAAATCCCATGAAAATCGCCATTTCCTCGACGGGGCCCGAGCTGAGCGACCTCGTGGACCCCCGTTTTGGCCGCTGTCGTTATTACATCTTCTACGACGTCAGCACGGGCTTGCACGCGTCAAAAGAAAATACAGCCGGCATGCATTGAATCACCCGCGGAACGGCTACCGGGAATCTCGTGGCCGGTGAAAACGTGGATTGTGTCATCACGGGGCACATCGGGCGGAAAGCGACGGCCTTACTCAACGGGGCAGGGGTGAGGATCTTCCTTGGCGCCTCGGGACCGGTGAAGTCCGCCCTCGAGTCCTTCAAGAACGGCAAATTGGAAGAGAAGCTTTGATCCCTCTCAAAAGAAAAGCCCCATCCATCTGCCGAAACGGCAGTCCCTGGGATGGGGCTCTTGTATTTCCTGATGCCTGCGGCCTATAGGCCGCTAGAAGGAGTGTTCCGGTCCGGGGAACGTCCCCTTTTTGACCTCGTCGATATACTGCGTGACGGCGTCCTTGATTTGCACATTCAGGTTCGTATACTTCTTGACGAACTTCGGCGTAAAGCGCTCGAAGAGCCCCAGCATGTCGTGAACCACGAGGACCTGGCCGTCACAGTGCAACCCGCCGCCGATCCCGATCGTGGACATGGAGAGAGAAGCCGTGATCTTCTCCGCGAGCTGAGCGGGGACACACTCCAGCACGATGGAGAACGCGCCGGCATCCTCGAGGATCTTGGCATCCTCCAGGAGCTTCGTGGCCGAGGGATGATCCTTGCCCTGGACCTTGTAACCGCCGAGCTGATGCACGGACTGCGGCGTGAGTCCGATGTGGCCCATGACGGGAATGCCCGCCTGGGCGATCCTCCGGGTGGCTTCGGCGACCTCGCGGCCGCCTTCGAGCTTCACCCCGTGAGCGCCGGCTTCCTGCATGAAGCGCCCTGCATTGCGGACGGCCTCCTCTGCGGAAACCTGATAGGACATGAACGGCATGTCGCCGATCACCATGGCCCGGTTCACGGCCCGCGTGACGGCCTTCGTGTGATGGATCATGTCCTCCATCGTCACGGGCAGGGTGCTGTCGTAGCCCAAAACCACCATCCCCAGCGAATCCCCCACGAGGATGACATCGATCCCGGCCTCGTCCATGACGGCCGCCGTCGGGTAGTCATAGGCCGTCAGCATGGAGATCTTCTCTCCCTTCTTTTTCATGTCCCGAACCGTCGCCGTGGTGACCCGCGTGATCTTCACCTGTGTGCTCATTCTCCCTTGCCTCCCTTCAGTATCGAGCGGATTTCCGCCAGTTGTTCCTCCTTCAAGGTCCCTTGACGGGCAGCCACGTCCACCGTCAAGAGCCCCATCTCGCGATAGAGCTTCAGCAGTGCGGGAAAGCGCGTCCGGAATCCGCGGACATGCTTTCGGATGGTTCCCCCGTCGCCCCTCGCGATCGGTCCGGTCAGCGACGCAATCGTGCCCTTGCTTTCGATGTTTCCGATCGTTCCTTTGACCAGGGGCCAGAAGGCCCGGATGGCCTCCTCACGGTTGAGCCCCATCCGCCCGTAGATCTCCTCCACGAGAACCATGAGCGTCACGAGGTAATTGGAGGCCATGCAGGCCGCCGCATGGTAGAGGGCCTTGTCCTCATCGGGGACGCGAAAAGGCCTGCCGCCCAGATCTTCGACGATCCGGAAG
The DNA here is from genome assembly GCA_964619035.1 of uncultured Syntrophaceae bacterium. GTDB lineage: Bacteria > Desulfobacterota > Syntrophia > Syntrophales > UBA2192 > UBA2192. Next base: position 66,026 of record CAZUBX010000001.1, read on the forward strand.
GCCCAGGGCTCAATCTCCTCATCGGCCGTGATCCCGAAGGTGCTGCCCGGGATCTTCCCTATGGCGCTCTCCACATCGGCGAACGTCTGAAGAGGGTGGATGCAGGCGGTCAGGGCCCCTCGAAACCTTGCCGCCCGGAGCAGATCGAGTCCCCCGGCCCCGCTTGTGTGAATTACCTTGTCTCCCTTTCCGAACCCGCCTCCTTCCGCGACGGTCTCGCAGGCAGCTGAAATCGCGTCGTCATTGGTTGTGATCAGTATGCAGTTGGCTCCGCGTGCCGCACGTACCAGCTCCGTCGTTGGCTCGCCCCCCGTGTAGGCGACGGCCCGCTGCGCCTCTTCCAGGATAAGGTCAGCGACGAACACGATGTCATGGCCGGCGCGTTTCAGCAGACAGCCCACGGCCGTCCCGACTTTGCCAGACCCGATAATGGCAATGCGCTCCTTTTCCGACATATTGATCATCGGTACCCCCAAACGAACAAAGCCTTCCCGGCTGCGCAGGGAAGGCTTGTACACGTCTCATCCGTAGTTGATGGCTGTCCGTCCCCGTCCCAGTCCTGCAAATGGATCCAAGCGGTTGAGCCCTGTTAGCACGGCCGTGGCCTGCTGTCAAGCACCGCTTCCGACGGGATGGAGGACATCTGCCCATGACCTGCAGTCTAAATTGCTTGTCAACGGGGTCATGATTTCCTATAGTGATCTCAATTCAAATCAAGGAACCCGAAATGATCCCTGTGAAACTGATGGTCTTCGATCTCGACGGCACACTGGCCGATACGGGGGCCGACCTGGCCGGTTCCGTGAATCGAACCCTCCAGTCCCTGGGAATCCCGACACGCCCCGATCCGGAGATTCTTGGATTTGTCGGGGATGGCGTCCGCAAGCTCATGGAACGGTCTCTGGGGGATGCGTACGGGGAGCGCCTCGAGGAGGCGCTGAAGCGATTCGAAGGAATCTATGCCGAACACCTTCTCGATCAAACAACCCTTTACCCCGGAGTGCTGGATGTCCTTCGCCACTTCGGAGTAAAGGAGAAGGTACTCATAACGAACAAGACCCGGGATTTCACCCTGACCATCTGCAGCGGGTTGGGGATTGCCGGATTTTTCAAAGATATCATCGCCGGCGATTCCCATGAGTTCATGAAACCGGACCCCCGGCTGCTGCTGCCGCTTTTAGAGAAATTCGGGGCCGGACCCGCAGAAACCCTTGTCATTGGCGACGGAGTGAACGACATCCTGCTTGCCCGAAACACGGGCGCCCGGAGCTGTGCATTCCTGAACGGTCTCGGAAACCGCGAAAAGCTGCTGCGCCTGGGTCCGGATTTCATCATCGAAAAAATGATCGATCTCAAAGAAATCGCCTGTTAGCCGCAACAGAGCCATGCTGACCCAGGACATGCTAACCCAAGACATGCTCACCAAGGTCCGGAAAACGATCAAAAAGCACGACATGCTCCGAAAGGGGGATCACGTCCTTGTCGGGGTGTCGGGCGGCGCCGACTCGGTGGCCCTACTTGCGGTGCTGAACCATCTGCGTCCCGCCTGGAGGCTCACCCTCACGGCAGCCCATTTCAACCACAAAACCAGGGCCGCCGAATCCGATCGGGACGAGGCCTTCGTTCGGACCCTCTGTCAATCCATCGGGATCGCCGTTGTCTGCGGCTCGCTCAAGGAGGGGACGAGGCCCCGCGGTCTCTCCATCGAGGATTTCCTCAGGCGGAGCCGCTACAGCTTCTTCGAGAAAATGCTACGGAAAGCGGGGGCCAACCGGATTGCACTGGGCCACCATCAGGGCGACCAGGCTGAGACGGTCCTCATGAACGTCATCCGGGGCGCGGGGCTTGCCGGGATTTCGGGTATGCCCCCCGTGCGCAACGCAGGCACCATCATCCGCCCGCTCATCGACTGCACGCGACGCGAGATCCTTGATTACCTTGCTGCCGTTGGGTTGTCCTTCGTCGACGACAGTTCCAACACCGACGAGCGCTTCCTGCGCAACCGTATCCGCGCGCACCTGATGCCGGAGCTGCAGAAGAGCTACAACCCGGCCATCCATGAAACGCTCTGCCGTCTGGCCGATGTCCTTCGGACGGAAAATGACTATATGACCCGTGAAGCTCAGCTTCGACTGACACGCTGGAGGGACGGCCGTAAACAGGAGAATCCCCTGGAGGTGCCCATCGCAGAGCTCAAGATCCTCCATCCGGCCTTGCAGCGCAGGGCGATTCTGGAAATTGCCCGGGAGGTCTGCGCCGAGGATGCCGCCATCGGGTTCGAACATGTCCAGGCCGTGCTGGCTCTTGCAGGCGGCACAAACCCCGGAGGCTCGCTGGATCTACCGGGAGGGATTCTGGTCCGGAGAAAGTACGGAATGCTTGAATTTTGCCAGGTCGCGCGGCCCGGAGGGCGGCCCCGTAAAGGCATGGCTCCACGAGACGCGACAGAAACATTCAGCCACGAAGTCTCCATTCCGGGCACGGTCCGAATCGCGAGCCTCGGGATAAGCATCCGCTTCCGGGAGCTCGGGCGGGTGCCCTCGGTTTTGTCGGCCCAGCGGAAGGCATACCTGGATCTGGACCGGATTGCCCTCCCGCTCGTTGTCCGCAGCGTGTCAGCGGGAGACCGGATTCAGCCCCTGGGAATGAAAGGGACCCGGAAGCTCAAATCGGTTTTCATCGACGAGAAGATCCCGAGGGAACAAAGGCGCGCGATCCCCGTGCTGGCCGACGGCATTTCCGTCCTCTGGGTTCCGGGCGTGCGTCTTTCTGAAAGGGTTCGCGTCGGAAAGGGGACGAAGCGCGTCTTGAGCGCAGAAATCGTTTGAAAATTTAGTGATGTTGGTATAATTAACAGTCCTTACTCCCGGGTGACAGGAAATAGGCATCTTGAGAGCCCTTTTTTCTGCCGCACGATCCTGTGATCCGGTTTTGGCGTTCAGGACCAATACCCAACTCATGGAGGAATTCGAGGATTGAATCCTTTACAGAAAAATATCGCTCTCTGGCTGATCATCAGCCTCATCTTTGTGCTGCTCTACAACCTCTTCAACCAGCCGAAGAACTCCCAGGAAAGCGTCATCTTCAGCGACTTCATCGCCGCTGTCGAACAGGGACAGGTCGTCGAGGTCAGCATCCAGGGAGAGAACATTTCGGGAAAGTTCCTCAACGGCAAGACCTTCAAGACGTACGTCCCCAAGGAAGCAGGCGTCGTGCCGCTGCTCAAGGAAAAGGGAGTGAAGATTGCCGCCAAACCGGCCGAGGATTCGCCGTGGTACATGACGGTGCTCATTTCCTGGTTCCCAACCATCCTGCTCATCGCCATCTGGATTTTTTTCATGCGGCAGATGCAGTCCGGGGGCGGGAAGGCTATGTCGTTCGGAAAGAGTCGCGCCCGGCTGATGACGGACCGGTCCAAGAAGGTGACCTTCAGCGACGTGGCCGGAATCGACGAGGCCAAGGCCGAATTGCAGGAGATCATCGACATTTTGCGGGATCCCAAAAAATTCACCCGTCTCGGCGCCCGTATCCCCAAGGGCGTTCTTCTCGTAGGGTCCCCGGGTACGGGGAAAACGCTTCTTGCCCGGGCCATCGCCGGTGAAGCCGATGTGCCCTTTTTCACCATCAGCGGATCGGACTTCGTCGAGATGTTCGTCGGCGTCGGGGCCTCCCGCGTGAGGGATCTTTTCACCCAGGGAAAGAAGAACGCCCCCTGCATCATCTTCATCGACGAGATCGACGCCGTCGGACGCCACCGCGGTGCAGGGCTGGGAGGCGGCCACGACGAGCGCGAGCAGACCCTCAACGCGCTACTGGTCGAGATGGACGGCTTCGAATCCAACGAGGGTGTCATCCTCGTTTCGGCCACGAACCGCCCCGACGTCCTCGACCCGGCGCTTCTGCGTCCGGGCCGTTTCGACCGGCAGGTCATCGTGCCCCTTCCCGACGTGAAGGGAAGGGAGAAGATCCTCGAGGTGCACATGCGCAAGACCATCGTTTCCGAGGACGTCGACGGGAAAGTGATTGCCCGCGGGACCCCGGGATTTTCCGGCGCCGATATCGAAAACCTCGTCAACGAGGCGGCGCTCTATGCGGCCCGCCTGGGCAAGGAAAAGGTCACCATGGTGGACTTCGAGTACGCCAAGGACAAGGTCATGATGGGTGCCGAGCGCAAGAGCATGGTCATCAGCGAGCAGGAGAAGCGGATCACCGCCTATCACGAGGCGGGCCACGCCCTCGTGGCGAGGATGCTTCCCGGCACGGACCCGATCCACAAGATCACCATCATCCCCCGTGGCAGGGCCCTGGGGCTCACCCAGCAGCTTCCCGTCGATGAGAAGCATACTTATCCCAGGCGCTACCTGCTCAACAGCATCGCGATTCTGCTGGGCGGCCGGGCCGCCGAGGAGCTCGTCCTGGAGGACTTCACGACCGGGGCCGGCAACGACATCGAGCGGGCCACCGATCTGGCCAGGCACATGGTCTGCGACTGGGGCATGAGCCCCATGGGGCCCATGAGCTTCGGGAAGAAAGAGGAACAGATCTTCCTGGGGCGGGAATTTGGCATGCACAAGGACTACAGTGAGGAAACGGCCAAGAGGATCGATGCGGAGATCGGCCAGATCGTCTCGGCATCTTACGACACGGCAAAGAGAATTCTGTCCGAAAACCTCCAGATCCTTCACAACCTCTCCGAGGAGTTGATCAAGCGGGAGGTTCTGAACGCCGAGGACCTCGACGCCATCATCAGCGGTCGCGCGCTCCCGGAACAGGAAAAGACAGAAGGCTCAGAAACGATCCATTAGGATGAGTCAAGCATCGGGGGCCTGCCGGCCCTGTCATCAGGCACCCGATGCGTAAGCCCGACAAGGTGCGTTTCCTTCAGATTGGGAGCGCACCCTTTTTTTAAAGGCAACCCTTGAAGAACCGCATCCGCATCCTTGCTGTGACCTCGCTTTCCGAGGCCGAGGATTGCCTGAAAAAGATCGGTGTCGAGCCCTACGGGATTGCGTCCATGGGGACCAAGATGAGCCATTTGAACCTGCTCATCGAGGGACTGAAACCGAAGGTGGCCAACATCATCAAGCAGGAAATGCTCTCGCTGGGCGGCGATGCCGCCGTGTCGCGCGGCTCCGTCGACTGCAGCATCGAGAAGACGGACGTGCTCATCATGGGCACCGGGAAGCAGGTGCTGCGCTTCATCGAAAAGCTCGCTCTCCAGCCCTTCGGGTTGAAGGCCATCGCCTTCGATCTCCGGGAGCTTCTTAGCAACCTCTCGAAGGAGTCTTTTCAGCTGAAAACACCCCGGCGCTCAATCGAGCTCTCGAGTCGGACCCTTGTCATGGGGGTGATCAACGCAACGCCCGATTCCTTCTCAGACGGCGGCACGATCAACAGCGAGGAAGAAGGGTTGCGGCAGGCCATGAAATTGCTCGGCGAGGGGGCGGATATCCTCGACGTGGGAGGGGAATCCTCCCGTCCGGGCGCAGAACCGGTCCCGCTCCGGGAAGAGCTCCGAAGGGTGGTGCCGCTGATCCGCCGGATCGCCCGGGAGACAGGGATCCCCGTATCCGTCGACACAACCAAGGCCGAGGTGGCGCGGCAGGCCATCGATGCGGGGGCCGAAATCATCAACGACATCACGGCGCTCCGGGGGGACGGCAGAATGGCCCGGGTTGCCGCCTCGGCGGGCGTGCCGGTGATCCTCATGCACATGAGGGGGACCCCCTCGACCATGCAGAAAGAGGATCTCGCCTACGCATCGCTCATCGGGGAGATTCGCGATTTCCTCGAAAACCGGATCGAAAAGGCCTCTTCTTCCGGAATCCAAACCGACAACCTGGTCATCGATCCGGGGATCGGTTTCGGCAAGAACGTCGACGACAACCTCCGGCTTCTGCGTCATCTCGGGGAGTTCAAGGCCCTGGGCAGGCCGATCTGCGTCGGGGTTTCCCGCAAACACTTCACGGGAAAGATCACGGGAGTCACACGCCCGGCAGAGAGGATCGAGGGAACTGCCGCAGCGGTGACCGCGGCCATCCTGAACGGCGCAAACATCATCCGGGTGCACGACGTCGGGACCATGAAGCGGGTGGCAGCCATGGCCGACGCCATCAGGAGGGTCCGATGATCGATGCCGTTGGAGTTGACATCGCCGATGTGAAAAGGATAAAAGCCTCTCTCGATCGATGGGGGGAGCGGTTCGTAACGAGGATCTTTTCCTCCCGCGAAGCCCAATACTGCCGGCGGCACCGCGACGAGGCGCTGCGCTTTGCCGCCCGCTTTGCCGCCAAGGAAGCCTTCATCAAGTGCATGGGCTCCGCCCGGGGCCTCCTCTGGCATGAGATCGAACTGCTCAACGACCGAAAGGGAAAACCGGTATTCCGGTTTTCCGATAGCATTCGGAAAAAACTGAACGGCAAAAAAATCCAAAAGGTCCATGTCAGCATCTCCCACACGGCCGAATACGCCGTGGCGTTCGTCGTCTTCGAGACGGGACGGGACAAAGGTGAAAAGCCGGCAGAGAGGATTTGATTTTGAAGCTGATTTCTGATAGTCGGGAGAGGACTCTGGAGATGGGCCGGCTCATCGGAGCGATCCTCGAGAGAGGGGACATCGTGGCCCTCATCGGGGAGCTGGGCTCCGGGAAGACCTGCCTCACCCAGGGCATGGCGAAGGGGATGGGTGTCGCGGAAAACGTGCCCGTGGTGAGTCCCACCTTCACCCTGATCAACGAGTACCCCGGGAAGATTCCTCTCATTCATCTGGATGTCTACCGGCTTTCGGGGCCCCGGGACCTAGAGGACATGGGCTACGAGGAGTATTTCTACGGCGGCGGGATCATCGTGATCGAATGGGCCGAGAAGATCCGGGACATCCTGCCGGCAAAGACCCTTTTTGTCAGCATGCGATACCTGGACGAAAACACCCGGGAAATGATCCTGGAGGGACCCGAGGGAAAGATCAGAAGACTTGAGGAACTTCTGAGTTGAAATGCCTTGCACCCAGGTGCCAGGTATTTAGAAACATAAGGACGTGAATGATCTGTCATTATGCCCGCAACCCCCGCAGCAACGTTCGACTGGCTCACGTCAGGTGCTGAGGGGACTGCGCGTGCAATCGTTTTCAGGAGGATCGATTTCATGGCGTTGATCGTGCAGAAATACGGCGGGACGTCCGTCGCCAACCTGGAGAAGATCCGGAATGTGGCGGAGCGCGTCATCCGCGCAAAAGAAGGGGGCAACAACCTGGTCGTCGTGCTGTCGGCCATGGCGGGTGAGACGGACCGCCTCATCGGGCTCGCCAACCAGGCATCGGAGAGCAAGCCGGACGAGCGGGAGTACGATGCCCTTGTCGCCACGGGCGAACAGGTCACGGTCACGCTGCTTGCCCTCACCCTCAACCGGATGGGGCACAAGGCCAGATCCTTCCTGGCCCATCAGGTCAAGATTCACACGGACCGTGCCCACACGAAAGCGCGGATCCTCAAGGTGGATACCCGGGAAATCGAAAAGGAGCTGAAGAAGGGGCACATCGTCGTGGTGGCCGGTTTCCAGGGTGTCGATACGGAAAATCATGTCACGACGCTGGGCCGAGGGGGTTCCGACACGAGTGCCGTGGCGCTGGCGGCCTCCCTGAAGGCCGATATGTGCGAGATCTACACCGACGTGGACGGGGTCTACACAACGGACCCGAACCTCTGCCGGTCGGCCCGCAAACTGGCCAAGGTCTCCTACGACGAGATGTTGGAGATGGCCAGCGCAGGGGCCAAGGTCCTTCACCCTCGCTCGGTGGAACTGGCAAAGAAATACGATGTCCCCGTTTACGTAAAGTCATCGTTCACCGATGACGAAGGCACTCTGGTCACGAAGGAGGATGAGGAAATGGAAGCAGTCGTTGTGTCGGGAGTCACCTATGACAGGGATCAGGCAAAGGTTACCGTCGTTCATGTGCCGGACCGGCCCGGCATCGCGGCCCGCCTTTTCACGACGTTGTCGGATCGCAATATTCCCGTCGACATGATCATCCAGAATGCCAGCGTCGAGGCTTTGACGGATCTCTCCTTCACCGTTTCCAAGAAAGACATGAAAGAGGTGGAGCGCTTGATCGGTACCGTTGCCGCGGAGATCGGGGCTCAAGGGGTCCAGTATGACCAGAACATCTCCAAGGTATCCATCATCGGGGTGGGCATGCGCAGCCACGCCGGTGTGGCCTCCAGGATGTTTGCGGCGCTGGCCAAGGAAGGCATCAACATCCTCATGATCAGCACCTCGGAGATCAAGATCTCCTGTGTCATCGAGTCCAAGTACACGGAGCTGGCCGTCATGGTCCTCCACGAAACCTTCGGGCTGGACCGGAAGTGAAATCGAGCGCCTTCTGAAACCGGGGCCGGGACGATCTGTCTGCACCGATCCGTCCAGTCTTTCACCAAGAGGGCAGGGGATCATGAAAGCAGGCAGGGAGAAGGTTTTCGGAAGCTTCGCCCTTTTCGCCGTAACGGCCTTACTCATTTTTATCACCCTCCCTTCACGGAACCCGCGCGAACCGGTCGCCCCGGATATCCCTTTCACCATCGAGAAGCCCGGAACGATCGCCGTGGAGATCGCCGGCGAGTCAGGCCGCAACGGTGTCTACTTCATCCCGAAGGAGACCCCGTTGACCGGGTTTCTGGACATGGCCGGCATCACGGCTGCAGGCGTCAACGGGGAGGCCAACCGAGCCCCCACGCTCCGGTCGGCGACGACGGTTACCCTGATGTCGAGGCCCCCCGGAATTTCCGTTGAGCCCATGGCTGCAGACAAGCGCCTGGCCCTCGGCATCCCCATCGACCTCAACCGTTCATCTCTAAATGATCTCGTCCTCGTCCCCGGAATCGGGGAGAAAACCGCCGAGAAGATCGTTGAGGAGCTCGGTCTCAACGGGAGGTTCGGCAAGCTCGAGGAGCTCATGCGGGTCAAGGGGATCAAGGAAAAACGCCTCGAGAAGCTCCGGAGATATTTCTGCATCGGGTGCTGAGCCTCCGTTACGGCTGTGCAACCTTTCGATATCTGTTCCCTTCTTCATTATTTCCCTCGCGCGCTGAGTTTTGCCTTGACACTAACGGTCGTCTCCCTTTATAGTGCGTGCGCCTTAATATCCAGTGTTCAAGGGAACTTACGGACGACATTGGCTTCCGTTTCACCATAGAAAACGAGGGGGATCACAACATGCCAAAACGGACAGACATCAAGAAGGTGATGATCATCGGATCAGGCCCGATCGTCATCGGACAGGCCTGCGAGTTCGACTATTCCGGCACTCAGGCCTGCAAGGCCTTGAGAAAGCTCGGTTACGAAATCGTTCTCGTCAACTCGAACCCGGCCACGATCATGACGGATCCGGGAATGGCCGATGTAACCTACATCGAGCCTCTGAATGTCCAGAGCATGATCGAGATCATCGAAAACGAGCGTCCCGACGCCATCCTGCCCAACCTCGGCGGCCAGACGGGCCTCAATCTGACCTCGGAGCTTCACAAGAAGGGCATCCTCGAAAAATACGGAGTGAAGGTCATCGGCGTGCAGGTCGACGCCATTGAACGCGGCGAGGACCGTATGGCGTTCAAGGAGACCATGAACCGCCTCGGCATCGAGATGCCGGAAAGCGAAATCGCATACCGTATCGAAGAGGCCGAGGCCGTGGCGGCAAAACTGGGCTATCCCGTCGTGATCCGTCCAGCCTATACCATGGGAGGCACGGGCGGAGGGCTTGTCTACAACCCCGAGGAGCTTCGGGTCGTGGCGGCCAGGGGTCTGGCGGCGAGCCTGGTAGGCCAGATCCTCGTGGAGGAGTCCGTACTCGGCTGGGAGGAGCTGGAGCTTGAGGTTGTTCGAGATGCCAAGAACCAGATGATCACCGTCTGCTTCATCGAGAACGTGGACGCCATGGGGGTCCACACGGGCGACTCGTACTGCACAGCGCCCATGCTCACCATTTCCCCGGAGCTCCAGAAGAGGCTCCAGAAATACTCCTATGATATCGTCGAGGCAATCCAGGTCATCGGCGGGACCAACGTCCAGTTCGCCCACGACCCGAAGACGGGCCGCGTCGTCGTCATCGAGATCAATCCCCGCACATCACGCTCGTCGGCCCTGGCCTCCAAGGCGACGGGATTTCCCATCGCCCTCATCTCGGCCATCCTGGCGGGGGGGCTCACCCTGGACGAGATCCCGTACTGGCGGGAAGGGACCCTCGAAAAGTACACCCCCTCGGGTGACTACGTGGTCGTGAAGTTCGCCCGGTGGGACTTCGAGAAATTTCCAGGCGCCGAGGACAAACTGGGCACCCAGATGCGCGCCGTGGGCGAGGTGATGAGCATCGGCAAGAACTATAAGGAGGCCCTTCAGAAGTCGATCCGTTCATTGGAAAAGGGCCGGTACGGCCTCGGGTTTGCCCGGGATTACCACCAGAAAAGCCTGGAAGAGTTGATGGATCTCCTCGTTGAGCCCTCCAGCGAGCGCCAGTTCATCCTGTATGAGGCCCTGAGAAAAGGAGCCGCCGTGGATGCGCTCTTCCGCAAGACCTACATCAAACACTGGTTCATCGAACAGATGAAGGAACTTGTCGAACTTGAGGAAAAGATTCTGAAAACCAAGGGCAAGGAGATCCCCGATTCGCTTCTCGCCCAAGCCAAGAAAGACGGCTTTGCCGACCGCTATCTCTCTCAGATCCTGAGCATTCCCGAGGAGAAAATCCGAAAGCGCCGCACCGAACTGGGTATTGTCGAGTGCTGGGACGCCGTACCCGTCTCCGGAGTCGAGAACGCGGCTTATTATTACTCCACGTACAACGCCCCCGACAAGGTCACGACGACGGGCAACCGCAAGGTGATGGTGCTTGGCGGAGGCCCGAACCGGATCGGGCAGGGGATCGAGTTCGATTACTGCTGCGTCCACGCCGCCTTCACGCTGCGTGACGAAGGCTTCGAATCCGTCATGGTGAACTGCAACCCCGAAACGGTCTCCACGGACTATGACACGTCGGACAAGCTCTACTTCGAGCCTCTGACTGTGGAGGACGTGCTCTCCATCTACGAAAAGGAGAAACCCGAAGGGGTCATCGTCCAGTTCGGCGGCCAGACGCCGCTCAACATCGCCGGCGAGCTCGCCAAGGCAGGGGTGAAGATTATCGGGACTTCCGTGGACACGATCGATCTGGCCGAGGACCGCGACCGGTTCCGCAAGATGATGGACACTCTCGGCATCCCCATGCCGGCCTCGGGAATGGCCAGCAACCTCGATGACGCCCTGGCCATCGCAAAGAAGCTGGGCTATCCCCTCATGTTAAGGCCGTCCTACGTCCTGGGCGGCAGAGGCATGGAAGTGGTCCACGATGAAGAGATGATCCGGCGCTATGTGAAAAACGCCGTCGGCGTGACCCCGGATCGGCCGATTCTCATCGACAAGTTCCTCGACAACGCCATCGAGTGCGAGGCCGATGCGATCTGCGACGGAGAGGACACCTTCGTCCCTGCCGTCATGGAGCACATCGAACTGGCGGGTGTCCACTCGGGCGATTCGGCCTGCGTGATCCCGCCGATCAGCATCCCTGCACGTCACATCGACACCATCGTCGAGTACACCAGCAAAATCGCCCGGGAGTTGAAGGTTGTGGGGCTGATGAACATGCAGTACGCCATCGCCAACGACGTTGTCTACGTCCTCGAGGCAAACCCACGGGCTTCCCGGACCGTTCCGCTGGTCTCCAAGGTATGCAACATTTCCATGGCGAGAATCGCCACCCAGCTGATGATGGGTCGAAAGCTCAAGGACCTCAATCTCAAACACCGGGCGGTTCCGCACTTCGGAGTGAAAGAGGCCGTCTTCCCCTTCAAGATGTACCCCGAGGTCGACCCGCTGCTCGGCCCCGAGATGCGCTCGACAGGCGAAGTCCTCGGTCTTGCCGATTCCTTCGGGCTTGCCTTCTACAAGGCGGAGGAGGCGGCGGACCAGGTCCTTCCCGCCGAAGGGACGGTGCTCATCACCGTCTCGGAGCGTGACAAGCACGCCGCGGTGGAGATGGCCCGGGAGTTCAAGAAGCTCGGCTTCAAGATCAGGGCTACGAAGGGGACCCACAAGTTCCTGACGGAAAACGGCATCGAGGCCGAGGTGATCCTCAAGATGCACGAGGGGAGGCCCCACATCGTCGATGCCATCAAAAACAAGGAGATCGACCTCATCATCAACACGCCGAGCGGAAAGCTCAGCAAGCACGACGACTCGTACATCCGCAAGTCCGCGATCCGCTACAAAGTGCCCTACATCACCACGATGGCCGCATCGGCCGCAGCCGCGAAGGGCATCACCGCCTTCCGTCAGGGCCACGGACGCGCCCGCTCGCTCCAGAGCTACCACGGCGATCTGAAATAAGACAGGCAACAGGCCAAAGGCCACAGGTAAAAGGTCAAAAACGAAAGGATCGGGAATTCATCTCCCCGATCCTTTTTTCTTTACCCTGGACCCTGAACCCTGTCCCCTGGCCCCTTCTTACTGATAATGTTTTTCGTAAATCTCCCAGAGGGTAGACAGCAACGCCGTGATGATCGGCCCGATGACGAACCCCGAGACCCCGAAAACGGCAATGCCGCCGAGGGTGGAAAGAAAGATGAGCAGCGGGTGCATCTGCGTGTCCTTGCCGACCAGCAAGGGCCTCAGGATATTGTCGATCGAGCTGATCACCAGGGAGCCCACGGCGATGAGGACGATACCCTCCCAGACGTGGCCTGTAGCAAGCATGAGCAGAGCCGCCGGTGCCCAGATGATGGCACATCCGATCCCCGGGATCATGGCGGCAAGGATCATGATGACTCCCCAGACGATGGCGCTGTTGATCCCGAGGGCCCAGAAGAGAATTCCCCCCATCGTGCCCTGGATTGCGCCGATAATGAGCGTTCCCTTGATCGTGGCTCGCGCGGTTGAGGTAAATCGCCTGTAGAGCTGGTTTCCGATCTCGTCTTTCAGCTCCAGGATGTAAAGGAAACCCCTTAAAAGCTTGTCCCCGTCTCGGATAAAGAAGAACAGGCAATAGAGCATCACGACAAAATTGATGATCAGAAGTAGAGTATTCTGGGTCAGATCGGTGAGGTAGCCCACGATGTATTTTGAAATGCTTCCGGAAACATCGTAAAATTTCTCGGTCAGTGCCTTTTCATCCAGGTCGAGCTTTTGAAGATAGGGATTCCCTTTCAGGAGATTGATGATTCCCTGGGCTTTCTGCTGAATATCCTCCGTGTCTTTCAGCGCGGAATACATATCGATGGCCTGTGCCAGAAGGATGCTGGCAATGAGCGCAAGCGGCAAAATGATGACAAAAAGCACCACGAAAAGCATGATCGCCGTGCTCAGGTTCGGGTGCCTGAGCCTGCGGTTGATGCCCTTGTACATCGGGCCGAAGATCCCCGCGATGACGGCGGCCCAGAAGATGGGGTAGGCAAAGGGCTTCAGCAGCCAGAGAAAGGCGATCGTCCCGATCATCAGGATCGCAGAGAAAATATTCTTTCTGACTTTCTGCATTTCCATGGTAAATTGAGGTTCTCTCCAATTGGAATAACATACCAGAACAGTGCATCGAATTGAAATGATTATTTTAATTTCAGTTTCGACATTCGGCTTTTCTGGACGAGAACTTGCATGATCATGAAGGAAAAGAAGGAGCAGCCCCTGGCCCAGGAGCAACCATCGGCAAGAGAGACCCCCTCGGTACTTGACGATGACTGGGAAAACTGCAAAGGGCAATGCGGAGCGGACCCCTGGTGCAGGGAATGCATGCGGGAAAAAGAGCGGTTGCACCAAGAAAGGCTAAACCGGCAGGGGCGATCTGACGATAAGATAGATTGAGAAGACCAATCGGGGGATGGAATCATGAAGATCGAGCGTACGGACAGCCTTCAACACCCTCAGCCTGGCGGTAAGAAGAAAAACGCAGACCCGACTGGCGAGCGTTTCGGGGATATTTTAGAAAAAACCATCTCCCGATCCATGTCTACGTCACTGCCCGGCCCACTCCAGAGCCTGCCTCCAGCCGGGGGCATAGCAGGTTTCATCCCGGCAGTGGACAAAAAGGACCTCATAGGGAGGGCCAATCAGCTTCTGGATCTCATGGAGAGCTACCAGAAAAAGATTTCGGGCACCGGCCTGCCGCTGCAGGACGCCTACATCTCCATGAAGGCTATCGAGGACCGGGCCGACGAGCTCACCCCCTATATTGAAAATCTTCCAGAAGGCGATGATTTCCGTGAATTCCTCAACCGGCTAGTCATCACGGCCTCCGTTGAGACGATCAAATTCCGACGAGGCGATTACCTCTAACCAGGGAGCCAGGGTCCAGGGACCCGGGTCCCAAAAATGATCCTGTCCGCACCCCGTACCCTGTACCCTGAACCCGATACCCTGTTCGTACAAAGATGCTTCCGATGCCCCTTTTCAGGGCGGATAACGCTTGACACGTTATGGATCTGATGGTAAAAAACACAGCCTGAATCAAGTGTCGGGGCGTGGCGCAGTCTGGTAGCGTATCTGAATGGGGTTCAGAGGGTCGGAGGTTCAAATCCTCTCGCCCCGACCATGAAAAAAAGCTCCCCGGGGACGGAGGGGGGTGCGAAAACGGATGTCCTGACATCCCGTTTTCATTTCACGCAAGCGGGCGGTCAGTCGACAGAGACGATTGACCGCCTTCTTTTTAAACCCGTGATGGTCATCGTTGACATCACCCATGAGACCGCTGCCGTCGTCGTACCGGGACTCATCGATACCAACAATAAAGCGCATGGGGCGTTTCGCCTGGTTGAGGCCGCGCGGAGAAGCACGTCGTGCGCTCAGCGGACGCAATTACCTCCCGGCCCTGCATCCGGGATCGATGACGGGTACCGCGAGCGGGTGGAAAAGAATGTCCCCGCGTGATTTTGAGGTGTTGACAATCGGAAAAGCAGTGAATATATAAAGGAATCGTTTTTCAGGGATGCGAGAGTGGCGGAACTGGAAGACGCACTGGACTTAGGATCCAGCCCGCACTGCGGATAGGGGTTCGACTCCCCTCTCTCGCACCATCTTTATTCTCTAAAAAAGGAGTTCGAGCGTGACAAGCGGAACAGGTGCAGCCATCAAGGTCGAAGAGATCAGTCCCATCAAGAAAAAAATCTCCTTCGAGATCCCCTGGGAAGAGGTGAAGAAGGAAATCGACGCCGCATACCGGACGGTGGGGAAGAAGGCCAGGATCAAAGGGTTCAGGCCCGGCAAGACGCCACGGCACATCCTGGAGACTTATTACAGGGAGGATGCCGAAGGGGAGGCCGTTTCGAACCTGGTCCAGCGATCCTTCGAGGAGGCCATAGAGGCGAACAACCTCATGCCTGTTGCCAGGCCTCAGATCGAGCAGAACGGGATCCAGGCCGATCAGAGCTTCACCTACAGCGCCACGGTGGAGGTGGAGCCCGTCATCGAGCCCCAGGGATACACAGGACTGGAGTTGCAGAAGGAAGATACGGCTGTGACCGATCGGGACGTGGACGTCAGGCTTGAGGAACTCCGCAACATGTACAGCAGCCTCAAGGACGTGGAGGCGGGCCGGTCCGTTCAAGAAGGGGACTTCCTGCTGATCGATTTCGAAGGGAAAATCGGCGGCGAAACGAGAAAAGAGTTAACCGAGACGGGCTTCCGGCTCGAAGTGGGCTCGAAACGGCTCGTCCCCGGCTTCGAGGATGCCCTGATCGGCCTCAAACAGGGGGAGTCGAAAGAGTTCACAGTCAAGTTTCCTGACGATTATCCTGTCAAGGAATTCGCCGGGAAAGACATCCTGTTTCATGCAACCGTGAAGGATATCAAGGTCAAGGTCCTGCCGGATCTTGACGAAAATTTCGTTAAAAATTTCGAGAAGTATGAAACCATGGAGGCCCTCCGGACCGAACTTCTCAAATCCCTCGTGGAGGAAAAGAGCGCCCGGGCAAAAGCGAACCTGCAGAAGGCCATCAATGAGCAGCTCCTCGAGAAGAATCCCTTCGAGGTGCCCGAGGCCTATGTGGAGCGCCAGATCTTCAACATGATGGTAGAATATCAGCGCCGCATGGTCATGAACGGGATGGATTCGGACAACGCGGCTAAAGTGGCAGCAAATTTGCACGACAAGTTCCGGGACGAAGCCGCTCGTATGGTGAGAACGGGACTTCTTCTGCAGAGGATCGCCGAAAAGGAGTCCATCACCGTCGACGAAAAGGAAATCGACGACAGGATTCGCGAGACGGCTGCGCGCTACGGCCACGATTTCGAGTCCATGAAGCTATCCTATGAGAAGGATAACATGATAGATCGCTTGAGAGATCAGATACTTGAAGAAAAAACCCTTGATTTTATCGAGTCCAGGGCTAATATTAAGTGAAATGCTGCAACCCCGATGAAGGATAGAACATGCCACTGATCCCGATAGTCATTGAACAGGATGGACGAGGCGAAAGAGCCTTCGATATCTACTCCAGGCTCCTGAGAGACCGGATCGTCTTTCTGGGGGTCGCCATCGACGACAACGTGGCGAATCTCGTCGTCGCCCAGTTGTTGTACCTTGAATCAGAGGACCCCGACAAGGAGATCCATTTCTACATCAACTCCCCGGGGGGGCTTGTGAGTGCCGGGCTCGCGATCTACGACACCATGCAGTACATCAAGTCGCCCGTTTCGACCTACTGTATGGGGCAGGCTGCCAGCATGGCTGCCATCCTCCTGGCTGCGGGACAGAAGGGAAAACGATATGCGCTTCCGCACGCCCGGATCCTGATCCACCAGCCGATGGGCGGGTTCTCGGGCCAGGCGACGGACGTGGAAATCCAGGCCCGGGAAATCCTGCGCCTGAAACAAGAGCTCAATGAGATCCTGACCCATCACACGAATCAGCCGATCGAGAGGATCGAGCGAGACACCGACCGCGATTACTACATGTCCGGTGAGCAGGCGAACGAATACGGGCTCATCGACGCGGTGATCCAGAAGCGGCCCACGGCCGTCAAGAAATAAAGAGGGAAACATGCCAAGAAGACAAAGAGAAAACGAGGGCGGTGAAGGCATTCTGTTCTGCTCATTCTGCGGGAAGACCCAGAACGAGGTCAAAAAGCTCGTGGCCGGCCCTTCAGCCTATATTTGCGACGAGTGCATCGAACTGTGCCGGTGCATCATCCAGGAAGAGGCCGAGGTCCAGAGCATCGATGAGAGCCGCAAGAAGATCCCCGAGCCCAAGGACATCAAAAAGTTCCTGGACACCTACGTGATCGGGCAGAACCGGCCGAAGAAAATCCTCTCCGTGGCGGTATACAACCACTATAAACGGCTCTTTTCCGAGGCGGACCTGGGCGGCGTCGAGCTCCAGAAGAGCAACATTCTGCTCATCGGGCCCACCGGTTCCGGAAAGACGCTCCTGGCACGGACCCTGGCCAAAATGCTCAACGTTCCCTTTGCCATCGCCGATGCCACCTCCCTCACCGAGGCAGGCTACGTGGGCGAGGACGTGGAGAACATCATCCTGAGCCTGCTGCAGAATGCCGACTACGACGTGGAGCGGGCCTCGAAGGGGATCGTCTACATCGATGAGATCGACAAGATTTCCCGCAAATCCGGCAGTCCCTCCATCACCCGGGACGTCTCCGGGGAAGGGGTACAGCAGGCGCTGCTCAAGATCATCGAGGGGACGCTGGCGAACATCCCGCCCAAGGGCGGCCGTAAACACCCCCAGCAGGAATTCATCCAGGTCGACACGACGAACATCCTCTTCATCTGCGGCGGGGCCTTCGTCGGTCTCGAGGACATCATCCAGAAACGCATCGGCGCCAGTTCGCTTGGCTTCGGCGCTGACATCAAGGGAAAGAAAGAGCGAAAGCTCGGGGAGCTCCTGGCCGAGGTGCAGCCCGAAGACCTGCTGAAATACGGCCTTATCCCCGAGTTCATCGGCCGGCTTCCCGTAATCGCAACCCTCGATGAACTGGACGAGAACGACCTCATGCGGGTCCTCGTGGAGCCGAAGGACTCCATCAGCAAGCAGTACCAGAAGATTCTCGAGATGGAGAACGTGAAGCTCAAGTTCACCGACGGCGCCCTGAGGGCCGTATCGAGGCTTGCCGTAAACCGCAAGGCAGGCGCCCGGGGACTTCGGGCGATCCTCGAGAACACCATGCTCGACATCATGTATGACATCCCCTCGCGCAGCGACGTGAAGGAAGTCATCATCAATGAAGACGTCGTCAAGGAAGGCGAAAAGCCCATCCTGCTCTTCGAATCGAAGACGGAGACGGCGTAAAGGAGACACGTTTCAGAATGGCCATGTTTGATTACACAAAAAAAGATGACTCGAAAATCATCGTCCCTCTGTTGCCGCTGCGGGACGTGGTGGTCTTCCCCTATATGATCGTGCCCCTCTTCGTGGGCAGGGAGAAATCGATCAATGCGCTCGAGTCGGCCATGAAGCAGGAAAACGAGATTTTCCTCGTGGCCCAGAAAAGCGCCCAGAAGGACGAGCCCTCCGAAAACGACATCTACACAATCGGGACCCTCGGGGTCATCATCCAGCTGCTGAGACTGCCCGACGGGACCGTGAAGGCCCTCGTGGAGGGAAAGAGGCGCGCGACGGTCCGTGAGTACATCCCCAACCCCGATCACTTCGTCGTCGAAATCGAAGAGGTGCCGGAAACCGGCTCGGAAAGCGCAGGCTCCGTCCAGGCGGTCGGCCGCGTTCTTGTGGAGGCATTCAAGAACTACGCGAAGCTTTCCCGCAAGATCCAGCCGGAGCTGGTGGACACCATCGTCGCCATCGACAACGCGGCAAAACTTTCCGACGTGATCGCCTCGCACCTGGGCGTAAAGCTGGAAAAGAAGCAGGCGCTCCTGGAGATCACCGATGGAGGGGAGCGGCTGGAGAAGCTCTACTCCATGATCGTCGGCGAGATCGAAATCCTCGAACTGGAGGAAAAGATCAAGCGCCGTGTCAAGAAGCAGATGGAGAAGACCCAGAAGGACTACTACCTCAACGAGCAGATGCGCGCCATCCAGAAGGAGATGGGCGAGAAGGACGACTTTTCGAGCGAGATCGAAGAACTCGAAAAGCGCCTGAAAGGAAAAAAGCTCTCCGAGGAGGCCCAGAAGAAGGTCAAGCACGAGATCAAAAAGCTCAAGATGATGTCCCCCATGTCGGCAGAGGCCACCGTCGTGCGCAACTACATCGACTGGCTGCTCGACATGCCCTGGAGCGAAAAGACGGAAAACAAGCACACCATGAAGGAGTCCGAGGCCATCCTCGAAGAGGATCATCACGGGCTCAAGAAGGTGAAGGAGCGAATTCTCGAGTACCTGGCAGTGCAGACCCTCGTGAAGAAGAACAAGGGTTCCATCCTCTGCCTCGTGGGGCCCCCCGGTGTCGGCAAGACCTCGGTCGCCAAATCAATCGCCCGGGCCACCAACCGCAAGTTTGTCCGTCTTTCCCTCGGCGGGCTTCGCGACGAGGCGGAGATCCGGGGACATCGCCGGACCTACATCGGGGCGCTGCCCGGAAAGATCATCCAGCTCATCAAGAAGGCGGGGTCCAACAACCCCGTGCTGTGCCTCGACGAGATCGACAAGCTCAGCTCCGACTTCCGGGGAGATCCCAGCTCGGCGCTGCTCGAGGTTCTCGACCCGGAACAGAACGGCGCCTTCAGCGACAATTACCTGGAGGTGGACTACGATCTTTCCGACGTGATGTTCATCACGACGGCAAACGTTCTGCAGACAATTCCGGCGCCGCTGCAGGACCGCATGGAAGTGATCCGGATTGCCGGGTACACGGAACCCGAGAAACTCAACATCGCAAAGCGATTCCTCGTGAAGAAAGATATCGAGGCCAACGGGCTCACGGACAAGAACATCCTGTTCACAGACGGGGCGATCCTGGAGGTCATCCGCAAGTACACGCGCGAGGCGGGCGTCCGGAATCTCGAGCGCGAAATCGCCTCCATCTGCCGGAAAGTGGTCCGCGAGATCGTGACCAACGGGCATAAAAAGCAGATCCGGATCAACGTGAAGTCCATCGAGAAATACCTCGGCCTCGCGAAATTCCGCTTCGGCGAGTCCGAGGGGAAAGATTCCGTGGGGCTCACCCAGGGGTTGGCGTGGACCGAGGTGGGCGGCGAGTTGCTGACCATCGAAGCAACGATCCTTCCCGGCACGGGGAAGACGATGCTGACGGGCAAGCTGGGTGATGTCATGCAGGAGTCCGCCCAGGCGGCCCTCACGATCGTCCGCTCGAAAGCCGACGCCCTGGGGATCGACAAGAACTTCTACAAGGACACGGACATCCACGTCCACGTGCCCGAGGGCGCCATCCCGAAAGATGGGCCATCGGCAGGGATCGCGATGGTGACATCCATCGCATCGGCCTTCACGAAGCGTCCGGTCCGGGGCAATCTGGCCATGACCGGCGAGATCACGCTCCGGGGCAGGGTGCTCCCCATCGGCGGTCTCAAGGAAAAACTCCTGGCGGCCCACCGCGGCGGGATCAAAACGGTGATCATCCCCAAGGAGAACGAAAAGGATCTCGTGGACATTCCGTCGAACGTCCTCAAGGATATGCAGATCGTGCTTGTGGAGCGTATCGACGAGGTGCTCGAGGCGGCTTTTGCTCCGAGACCTGAACAGGATCTTCCCCTGGAGATGAACGAGGAGATCCTCCCGATCGAGAAACCGGTGGAAACGGAACGCCGCATCCACGCCTGAAAGGACTCCAAAGGGCACAATATCACCGCAAAACCGTGATATTCGCCCTTGACAACGGAGAGGGTGTTATCGTACATTAGCGACCCGACTAGAAGGGCGGATAGCTCAGTCGGGAGAGCGCCACGCTTACACCGTGGATGTCACAGGTTCAAGTCCTGTTCCGCCTACCATAAGGACACATTGCGGGGTCGTAGTTAAGTTTGGTTATAACGCCGGCCTGTCACGTCGGAGGGCGTGGGTTCAAATCCCATCGGCCCCGCCAGTAAACGAAGGGGGTTAACCGGAAACGGTTAGCCCTCTTTTTTTGTGCAGCTGCGGCCGACCGGAAGACGGCATGATTTCGCGATGGAGTCGGATCACCGAAAGCGCTACACTGCGATCACAGATCAATCCATCCTGGAGGGAATATGAAAAAGTCAGAGACAGCAAAACGCATTATGGAACGGGTGGCTCTCGGGCTCTTCGTGATCATCATCGTCCTCGCCGGTTGCACGAAGACCCAGCATGTTCTCGTCCGGGAGCCGGCATCCCCATCTCCAGGCCTGGAAGGACGGTGGGATCTTGTAAGTTACGGCCCCGTGGGTTCGGAAGCGACGGTCTTGACCGACAGGCAGGTTTTTATCGACTTTGCGAGCGACGGGAAAATCAGCGGCTCCGGCGGGTGCAACCGGTATTTCGGAGGCTGGGGATTCCTGGAGGGCACAAAGGACTCCATCCGCATCTGGCGGACCGGGTCGACCAGGATGGCCTGCGAAGGGCTCATCATGACCCAGGAATACCGTTATCTGGAAGAGCTGAGCCGTGTCTCCACGTATGCGGCAGAGGGGAAGGAGCTTCGTCTCTATTACGACGAGGGGCGGGGAGTCCTGCGGTTTTCCAGAGGGGTGAACCCTTAGTTCTTACATTCATCTTGCTTTGACGTAGATGACCTTGTCGTCGCCGGGGGAATAGAATTCCCTGAGTGTGGCCTCTTCCCGATAGCCGCAACGCTCGTAGAAGCGCCGTGTCCTGCTGTACATCTCTTTTGAAGAGGTTTCGATGTAGATTCTTAAGCCGCCAAGCTCTCCGATGGCCGCCTCGGAGCGCTCCAGGAGCATTTTCCCGATACCTGCTCCCTGCTCCTCCTTCCGGACGGCCATCCAGTAAATATCGTAGCTGTGCAGCGTCAGGGGAACCGGACCGTAACAGCTGTACCCCAGCACCCGGCCGCTTTTCTCGGCAAAGATGAAGTGATACCCGCTGGCAAGCCCGACCCGGAGTCTTTCTTCCACGAGTTCTACGGCGATGCCGATCTCGTCGGGCCGGAAAAAACCCGTCGACGTGGCGATGTCCCTGACGATCTCACTGTCTTCTCGCCGAACGGTTGTCCGAAGAGTCATCGCCGTGCGAGATGCCGGTGACACCGGTCTGCCCCTTTTTTCTGCCATGCGGTTTAATCCGTCCTGAGCGCGTCTTCCACGATCCTGCCGATCACCTCCTTGTACCGGAGGCCGGCTTGCCGGGTTGCAGCCGTAAAACCGCTGTCCGGCGACAGGCAGGGGTTGGAATTGATCTCCAGGATCCAGGGGATTCCATCTCGATCGACCCGGTAATCGACGCGGGCGTAGCCCGTCATTTCGAAAAGACGCCAGCAGTTCAGGGCCGTTCGCTTCAGGGATCGAAGCAGTGGTCGATCCTGCCGCTCGAAGTCGAAGTGCCGAGGCGTATGATGATATTCATAGGAATCTTCGTCCCACTTGGCCCTGTAGCCGATGAGGCGAAGCCTGTCTTTTTCGTATCCGATGAACTCGATTTCCGCCGGCGGGAGGACCTCTGGACCTTCGCTGCCGGCAAGAATGGACAGGTTGAACTCGCGTCCGTCGATGTATCGTTCTGCGAACGCTTCTGCACCCAGCCGCCCGAGGCGCGTCCGGATTTCCTCTCGAAGCTCGTCGGCATCCCGCGGGCACACCACGGAATCTTCTTCGAGCCCGACGGAGGCATGCTCCCATACCGATTTGACGATGAAGGGCGACCCCGCCGGACAGGGGAGCGCCGCAAAGGATTCCCGGAGGGTGCACCACTGGGGCGTGCGGAGACGATGGGCGTGAAGGAGTCTCTTTGCGGCAAGCTTGTTCGAGCTCAGGAAGGTTGCCTCCGTCCGCGCCCCCGTGTAGGGGATCCTCAGGAAATCGAGGAGCGCCGGCGCCAGGTGAATGAGCCGTCCCTGTCCGCCCACGGTCTCGACGAGGTTGAACGCCAGATCGCAGGCCGTTTCCCGAAGCCGCTGCGCTGCTGCCTCCAGATCGAGGCAGAACGGCATGGGCAGCGCTTCATGGCCGAGCTCCTTCAGGGCGCCCGAGACGGCCTCGACTTGTGTCAGGACGTCCCGCTCATCGGCTGAGGCGCAGGAACGGACGTCACTGTGGAGTATGACAACCCTCATGGAACCCTCAACGCCCGGATCGGATTCTTTCCTCGGCAGACGCCATGATCATCCCGAGAAGATCTCGATAAGACACGCCTGCGAGGGTGGACAGGATGGGAAGATCGGAATGGGTCGGATGAAGACCCGCCAGGGGATTGACTTCCAGAAAATGCGGCACCCCGGAGGCATCGTCCCGGATGTCGAGCCGTCCCCCGTCCCTGCACTCGAGCCCTCGCCATGCAGCCAGGGCGACCGCCGATACCCGGTCTGCCTCCGATCCTGTGACGAGAGCATAATCCACGAATTGTTCGCAGTATTCCTTATTGACAAGGGAATAGACGCCCTTTTCAGCATTCTCTCGCAGAATGACTTCCATGACCGCAAGGATGCGGGCTTTGCGGCCGGTGCCCACAATCCCAACGGTGAACTCTCTGCCGGAAAGGTAGGTCTCGACGAGAACCGGTTGCGAGAAGGCCTCGAGGAGGGACCGGCAGCGGGCGTCGAGTTCACCGGCATCGCGGACGATCGATTTCTCGTTGATCCCCTTTCCGGTTCCTTCCGACAACGGCTTGACGAAGAGCGGGAAGGGAAGGCTGACGGCGGCGATGTCCCCCGTGTCTTCGACGACGGCGAAATCAGGCGTGGGGATGCCCAGGTCGCGGACCACCCGCTTGGCCATGGCCTTGTGGAGGGTGAGAGAGAGCACCAGCGGATCGGAGAAGACGTAGGGGATGTCGTAGGCATCGAGCAGACAGGGAACCTGGGATTCCCGACCGAAGCCCTTCAGGCCCTCGGCGATGTTGAATACGAGATCCCACCGGTCTCCCGCGACGAGGCGCTTCGCCAGAGCCCGGACGTGGCCGATGCGGTCAGTCCGGTATCCCAGGGAGCCCAGCGTCTCCTCGATGGCGTCGATCGTGGCGGGCTGGTCAAACTCGGCGGTCTGTTCCTCCGAGTATCCTTCCTCGAGATAGTCCGTCCGAAGGTCATAGGTCATCCCGACCCGTAGCATGGGTTTCACCGTATTCTTTTGAATTTAAGAACCCCGCCGTTTTGTCGGCGGGGCTCCTCGTTGTGTCTATCCATTCATCGGGGCGGAATCAAACCCTGCCTTCGCACTCGGCGGTTGTGGCCGGGTCCGGGTACTGGAAGGTGCGCCCCTGGTAATTCCGGAGTAAAATGTGGTGCTCATCATGACCGACGACATACCCGGGCAGAAGCGGGATCTTCCCGCCGCCTCCCGGTGCATCGATGACGTAGGTCGGCACGGCATATCCCGTCGTGTGTCCTCGCAGGCCCTCGATGATCTCCAGCCCCCTCGAAACGGGCGTCCGGAAATGGGACGAACCGGTGATCGGGTCGCACTGGTAGAGGTAGTAGGGCTTCACACGATTCATGACGAGGTCGTGGACCAACCGTTTCATCGTGTCGACGTTGTCGTTGACTCCGGCGAGCAGCACCGTTTGGCTCCCGAGCGGGATGCCGGCATCGGCCAGTCGGTTGCAGGCCTGGCTCACCTCGAAGGTCACCTCCTCGGGATGGGCGAAGTGGATGCTCATCCAGAGCGGATGGTGGCGCTTCAGGACGTGGCAGAGGCTCGCGGTGACCCTCTGCGGAAGCACGACGGGGACCTTCGTCCCGATGCGGATCAGTTCGACGTGCGGGATGGCCCGGAGCCGCGACAACAGCCAATCCAGCGTTTCATCGGGAAGGGTCAGCGGGTCTCCGCCGGAGAGCAGGATGTCACGCACCGCCGGTGTGTTCTCGATGTAGGCAATCGCGCGCTCCCATCTCTCGCGGTCCGCATGAATCTCTTCATGTCTGCCGACCATCCGCGAGCGGGTGCAGTAACGGCAGTGGGTGGAGCAGAACCCCGTGACGAGAAAGAGAACCCTGTCGGGATAGCGGTGAACAAGGCCAGGCACAGGGGTATGATGGTCCTCTCCGAGTGGATCGTCCGATTCGTCCCGGGAGCGCTCAAACTCCCCCGTCACCGGAACCACCATCCTTCTCAAGGGCTGATCGGCATCCATGGGATCCAGCAGGCTCGCATAGTAGGGCGTGACGTTGAGCGGCATGGCTCCCCCCCTCGCGTGGATGGCCATTTCCTCGTCGGCCGAGAGCCAGAGGATTCGCGAGAGCATCTCGACGCCGGTGATCCGGTTGCGGACCTGCCAGCGCCAGTCGTTCCACTCCGCCGCAGTGGCCTCGGGGAAAAACTGTTTGCGGAATGCCTGGGAGCGGGGACTTGGCTTGCAGGTGGAAGCCCCCCGGGAGGGCATGAAGAAAACGCGACTGGTGATCCCGGCCGTGGCAGGCGCCACGGGGGAAGAGGGGAGAGTGTTTTGAATTAGCTCATCCAGAGCTAAACCGGTCATGCCGGTGTGCTGACCTGGAGGCTCCGCCTCCTGGCTCAGACAGACGTTTTCTTCCATCCGTTGTCCTCCTGACGTACGTTCTTGACGATGAACTGTTCTCTGTCGCGCTTTCAATAGAGTTCCCGTAGCCTGAGTCGCGTCACCGCTATTTCATCGTCGAGCTGGCTGAAAAACGGCCTCCATAAAGAAGTTTCACTTGTTTCCTTTGTAAGCGAGAAATATTTTTTGTCAAGCGTTTTCTGCAATTTTTGTGCACTTTTTGAAATATTTTTTCGATGGAATTACGCGTACATCAATCGGCTGTGCAAGATGCTTGCCACGACGTGGTTTCAAGGCACCCCCCTCAGGGATCGGTTATTTTTTCTGACGATCCACGATACAATGCCGTGAAACTCTTTCCTGACGCATGTTTCAAGGAACCCATTTTTACATGCTCCTTCCGGCCCGATCGGGGCAACGGACTTGCCTTTTCGGCCTTCATCATATAAATTAGCGAAGAAAATTTGACACCCGAGGGAAAACGTTCCCCATGATCGTCACGGACAGCAAAGAATTCTGCCAGGTCTGCAAGACAAAACGTTCCATCGTACTCTGCGACGGCTGCTCCATTCATCTCTGCGGCGACTGTCGCCGCTGGGACCTCTGGGGCTACGGGTGCGGGCACGTCGACACCAAGGCCTTCTGCACGAGCTGCTACGAGAATCCGAACGTGAACCCCTACGGAGGAAACCACGGGGAGTCATGAAATACGAAGGGGACATCATTCGGCCTCCCAGCGAGGCAACCAGCCTGCTGCTGCAAGTCACCGTCGGCTGCTCTCACAACCGGTGCACCTTCTGCCCGAGCTTCAAAGACAAGCGTTTCCGCATCAAGAGCATCGAGGAGATCGAAGAAGATCTGGAATATTCAGCCAGGAGGATCCGTCATGTCGACAGGCTCTTCCTCTGCGACGGCGACGCCCTCATCATCCCGCAGAAGCGACTCATCGACATCTTCGATGCCATCCGCAAGCACCTGCCCGGAATCCGCCGCATCGGGACTTACGCCAACGCGAAGAGCCTCCTGAAAAAGTCCGTCGAAGAGCTCCGCGAGTTGAAGGAGCGGGGACTCGGCATCGTCTACCTGGGGATCGAGACGGGCAACGCGGAGCTTCTTCAGAAAATCCACAAGGGCGCCACCTGCGAGCAGATCGTAGAAGCAGCGAAGAAGGTGAAGGAAGCGGGGATCACGCTTTCCGCGACAGTGCTTCTCGGCATCGGCGGAGTCGAGAAGAGTATGGAACATGCCCGGGACACTGCCCGCATTCTCACGGACGTGGACCCCGATTTCGCCGGTGTCCTGACCGTCATGATCGCCCCGGACACACCCCTGTACGAAGAAGCACGGGCCGGGACCTTCGTGCTGCCGGGAACCTTCGATCTCTTGAAAGAGCTGGGCGTCATCGTATCGAACTCGCGTTTCAGCAACTGCTTCTTCACCGCCAATCACGCCTCCAACTACTTGCCCATCCGCGGCCGGATGCCCCGGGATCAAGAGAAGATGGTCCGCCTCATCGACGAGGTCGTCCGGCGCGGCGATGCCTCGATGCTGAGACCCGAATCCATGCGGGGCCTTTGAATGAGCCGTCCCACGATGTTCAGCCATGCCATGGAGCGCATGAAGTCCTTCTTCGACAGCGGGAAGGAGCGGGAACAGTCACGCCTCGAGGAGGAGATCCAGTCCATCATCGACGAAGGGGAAGAGAAGGGGCTCATCGACGAGAAATCGGGCGAGATGATCCAGAGCATCCTGGAGTTCCGCGATACGGTGGCCCGGGAGGTGATGATCCCCCGCACGGACATCGTAGCCATCCCGAGCGATGCCCCCATCGGCGAGATCATCGACCAGGTGACCCGGCACGGCTACACCCGGATGCCCGTTTATGACGGAAGCGTGGACAATATCATCGGCGTCCTGAACGTCAAGGACCTGCTTCGCCTCTGGTCCATGCCCGTCGGTGAGGCGGACCTCAAGCCGCTTCTGCGCAAGCCCTGCTTCATCCCCGAGACGAAGAACATCCACCTGCTGCTTCACGAGCTCAAAGGGGAGAGGCAGCACATGGCCATCGTCATCGACGAGTATGGCGGGACGGCTGGCCTTGTCACCCTGGATGACCTCATCGAGGAGATCGTCGGCGAAATCCGAGACGAGCACGATGCCGATGAGACCGGCTTCATGGAGCTGCCGGACGGTTCGGTGCTTGTGGACAGCCGTGTCGAGATCGAAAAACTCGAGGCGCGCTTCGGCATCGCCATCCCGGAAGGAAAATACGAAACCCTGGCGGGTTTCATTCTGCACCTCATCCGCAAAATTCCCCTCACGGGGGATGTCATCCGCCACGACGAGCTGGAAATGATCGTCGCCTCGGCAGACGAAAGAAGCATCAAGAAGGTCAAGATACGAAAAATGGGAGAGACGGCGCCATTAAAGCTCTAAAGACACCCCCGTTGCGGCTGCAAGCCCCCGGAAGGGTGGGGCGCAACGTGAAAACGGCGAGCCTGGCCGTTCTGTCCGGGATTCTCCTCGTGCTCTCTTTTCCCAAGTTCGGGCACTGGAGTGTCGCCTGGGTGGCGTTGATCCCGCTGCTGCTTGCATTGAGGCGCATTACATTCCCGCAGGCGGTGCTCGCGGGAATTCTCGCCGGTTTCGTGCAGCACGTGGGGCTTATGTACTGGGTGACCCACGTCGTCGTCCACTACGGCAAGCTTCCCCTGGCGCTGGGCGTCCCTGTGATGCTGCTGCTGGCCCTGTACCTGAGCCTCTACACAGGGATTTTCGCTGGTGGGGTGGTCTTTTTCCGGAACCGCGGGATTCCGACCGCCGCGGCCGCCCCTCTGCTCTGGACGGTCCTCGAGTATGCCAAGTCGATGCTGTTCACGGGCTTTCCCTGGGAAAATCTGGCCCACTCCCAGTATCTGAACCTCCCGCTCATCCAGCTGGCGGACATCACGGGCAGCTACGGGGTGAGTTTTCTGATTGTCCTGGTCAATGCGGCGATCTGCGCATTCATCGGCACGGACGACAGGGGCCGCAGGAAAGCCGCGGCCGGCGCCGCGGTCGCGGTGCTGCTCGTTACCCTGACCGCGGGCTACGGGTTCTGGCGCATCGGGGATATCACCGCCCGGTTCGAAGCGGTTCCACGCCAGACGGTGGCCCTCATCCAGGGCAACATCGACCAGAGCATCAAGTGGGACCCGACTTTCCAAAAGGAGACCCTGAGGATCTACCGGGATCTTTCCCTGCAGGCTGCAAAGGAGAGCCCGCAACTGATCATCTGGCCCGAGACGGCAACCCCCTTCATGTTCCAGAACCGCGATGAGCTGCACGACGCCGTCGTGGACACGGCAAAGAGCACCGGCGCCTGGCTGATCTTCGGCTCTCCCAGTTACACGCGCCACGAAGGGGAGCTCCGGTTCCAGAACAGCGCCTTCGTCCTTTCGCCCGACGGTGAGATCGTCGGCAAGTACAACAAGGTCCATCTGGTCCCCTACGGGGAATACGTACCGCTGAGGCCACTTTTCCCATTCATCGAGAAACTGGCCGTAGGGGTGGGAGACTTTTTGGCCGGGACGGAGTTTGACCCGGTAACGGTTGCAGGCAAGCCGGTGGGGTTTCTCATCTGCTACGAGGGGATCTTTCCGGAGATCGGCCGCGCCTGGGGCCGCAGCGATGCGTCGTTCCTCGTGAACGTCACGAATGACGCATGGTTTGGCACAACTTCTGCACCATTTCAGCACCTCTCAATGACGGTTTTCAGGGCCGTGGAAAACAGGCTTTACGTGGTGCGGGCAGCCAACACGGGGGTGAGCGCCATCATCAATGCAACGGGGCTGATTACGGCACAGACGGATTTGTTCGTGCGGACATTTCTGAAGGGCCCCGTACAGATGCATCGGGTTCAGACATTCTATACAAAATACGGCGATCTTTTCGTCTTTTTCTGCATGATCGCGCTGCTTGTGATATTCTACAAACCGGGAGGAAGAAGGCCATGGTCGAAGAAATTCAGGAAATGATGACGGGCATCAAGAAGCGGGTGGAAACCCTGCGAGGTTGCCTTTGACATCGACGGACTGACGCAGCGTCTTGCCGAACTCCAAAAGGAGACGGCCAAGGTGAACCTCTGGGACGATCCGGAGCGGGCAAAGGACGTCCTGAGGGAGAAAAACAAGCTCGAGTCCACCCTCCAGACCTGGTCAGGGATGGACCATGAGTTGAAGGACCTGGATGTCTTGTTCGAACTGGCCCGGGAGGCTCAGGACGAAAAGACCTTCGAAGAGGTCAAGGAATGTCTCGACCACCTCGCTTCGACCGTGCGGGGCGAGGAAATCCGCCGCATGCTGGGAAGAGAGGAAGACCGGCTCAACGCCATCCTCACCATCCATGCCGGCGCCGGCGGCACGGAAGCCCAGGACTGGGCGGAGATCCTTCTGCGCATGTACCTGCGATGGGCGGAAAAAAGGAGCTACAGGACACAGATCCTGGACTTTCAGCCCGGTGAAGAGGCCGGGATCAAGAGCACAACCGTCGAAATAGAGGGGGAATATGCCTTCGGTTACGCCCGGGCCGAATCGGGGATTCATCGTCTCGTCCGGATATCGCCCTTCGATGCCGCAGCGCGGCGTCACACCTCCTTTGCATCGGTCTTTGTCTATCCCGAGGTCGGAGACGAAATCGTCATCGACATCGACGAGAAGGACCTGAGGATCGACACGTACCGTTCATCGGGGAAGGGCGGGCAGCACGTGAACAAGACGGACTCGGCCGTCCGGATCACCCACCTGCCCACGGGCATCGTCGTGCAGTGCCAGAACGAGCGCTCCCAGCACAAGAACAAGGCCATGGCGATGAAAGTGCTCCGCTCCAGGCTCTACGAGATGAAACTCCAGGAGCAGAGCGCCAAGATGGACGTGCTGCACAAAACGAAAAAGGACATCGCCTGGGGCAGCCAGATCCGGTCCTACGTGCTCCACCCCTACAAGATGATCAAGGACCACCGGACGAACCTCGAAGTGGGCAATGTCCAGAAAATTCTCGACGGGGATCTCGACGAGCTCATCGAGGCCTACCTGATCAGCGCCTCGCAGCCCCCCTCATGACCGGTGCACCGAAATTTGCATGGGATACGGGCAGACGGGTACGCCGGGAATTACCCGTTGACAGTTTGAAACAATGTCTATAGAAGCCAGAGTGATGCTGCACCCGGCAAGGCTTCAGCCATGAAAGGAACAAGTCGAATGTCGTCATTAAAGTGGGGCTGCTGTCTTCTAGTCCTCCTTTTCCTGTGTGCCTGCTCGACAACGGCGCAGATCAGTTCCGATCCCCAGGGAAAAGTCGGCACGGCCGATGCCTCCGACAAACAGGCGGCCAAGAAGAATGTAAAAAACGGCAAGTCAAACGGCTCATCGGCGACACTCGCACGAAACGCCGACGGCAAGACGCCCGAAAAAGCGCCGGGACTCGGCCCGGGATTCTCCGGCATGGATCCCTCGGGGAAGGCTCCCGAGGATTTCCCGCCCGGAGCGCAACCCGGTGTTCTCGCCACGGGGCAGACGGTGAAATCGACGGGAATCAATGGACAGGACAACGGCGACTCCGCGATCGAAGAAGAGGTCGATGAGGTCGTGGACCTCCTCAGGCTGGCCCAGGCCTACCGGGACAAGGGCGATATGGATAATGCCCTGAAATCCCTGGACAAGGCCTACGGCATCCTGCTGGCCGAGGAGGATGACAACTCCGTCATCGCCCGGCAGAAGGACGATCTGCGTCTCATCATCGCCCGGAAAATCCTCGAAATCTATACGGGAAGGCGAACGGCAACGATCGGAAAAGCCAGCGAAATCCCCCTCACCCTGAACGCCGACGTGGAAAAGGAGATCCGGAGCTTCCAGACGATCGAGAGGAACTTCTTCGAGCGCTCCTACGAGCGCTCCGGCTATTATCTGCCCCTCATGAAGCAGCAGTTGAGGCAGGCGGGGCTTCCGGAGGAGCTGGCATGGCTCCCCCTCGTTGAAAGCGGCTTCCAGGTCCATGCCCTTTCCAAGGCGCGGGCTCTCGGACCCTGGCAGTTCATCCCGTCGACGGGTTACAAATACGGTCTCAACCGGGATCTCTTCATCGACGAGCGCATGAGCGTGGAGAAATCAACGCAGGCCGCCATTGCCTACCTGACGGATCTTCACGGGCTATTCGGCGACTGGCTCACGGCCCTGGCCGCCTACAACTGCGGGGAAGGGCGGGTCCTCAAGGTCATCTCGCGCCAGCAGATCAACTACCTCGATCACTTCTGGGATCTCTACCGCCAGCTTCCCAACGAAACGGCCCGTTACGTGCCGCGGTTCCTGGCCACCCTGCATATCGTGAAGAATCCGAAGAAATACGGAATGAACCTTCCCGAGCCCTATGCAAAGCCGATCGCCTACGAGACGGTCAAGACCCAAAAGTCCATGAAGCTCTTCGACATCGCCTGCCAGATAGGCATCTCGACGGACACGCTGGTCATGCTCAACCCCGAGCTTCGGCACCAGATGACCCCGGACAGGCCTTACGAGCTCAAAATCCCCCAGGGGATGGGTCAACAATACGCGCTCGTCGCAGACCAGATCAAGGAGTCGAGGCCGCCGGCACCACCGGAGCGTGAGCGCAAGACCAAGGTTGTCAAATACAAAGTGAAGCGTGGCGACACGCTCGCATCGATTTCAAAGAAGTTCGGCACTTCGTCGAAGTCCCTTCTCTCCGCCAACGGCCTGAAGAGCGAAGCCCAGGTGACGGAAGGAAAGATCCTCAAGATCCCCGTAAAGCAACAGGAGAAGGCAACCCAGGTAGCATCGGGCAAAAAGGGCAAATCCAAGAAAACAGCCGCCGCAGAGCCGACCGTGATCAAGTACACGGTCAAGAAGGGGGACACCCTGACCCAGATCGCAAAGCGCTACAGTACGACCACGGCAGAAATCATGAAATTGAATCATCTCCAGGGGGCACAGCTCAAGAGCGGGCAGGTCCTGAAAATCAAGAACCCGAACGCGGAAACCGGGGGCTGATCCAAGAGGGCTAGAGCCTGAAGTCCAGCCGGTAGCCCCGGATCTCGAAGAAGACGGCTTGCTGTACGGCAGACATGATGCGGGCCCTGGCGATCCCTTTGGGCCCCTCGTGGTCATACCCTGCAAGATGCAGGATACCGTGAAGGATGAGATAGAGGATGGCATCCTCGACGGGGATCCCCGCTGTGCGCGCCTCCCTGGCCGCCGTCTGAGCGGAGACGACCACATCCCCCAGCACTCCGGGGTTGACATCGCCGAAATCCCCCTCCGTGAGTGAAAAGGCAATCACGTTTGTCGGCCGATCCCGCCGGAGATAGTCCCGGTTGATCGTTCGGATCCCCTCGTCGTCGACAATCATGAGGCTCAGCTCCCGCTGCCCGGTTCCCAGCAGCTCGAGGATCTTCCGGACATCCCGGCGCAGCCCTGCGCGATCCAGCTTCATCAGCTTCTGGCTGCTGGTGATCAGGACCTTCCCCTTCTTTTGCATTTTCTTTGTTTTGATCTTTTTCTTCATCACTAGACACTAGTCACAGATCACTAGCCACATCTTCATTCTTCCCTGCCGTTCGTCTTCTTCCGGCTCAGGTGATTGTAGGCCTTGATAATCGCCGAGACGAGGGGGTGCCTCACCACATCGATTTCGGTGAAATAGACGAACTGGATTCCTTCGGTGTGACCCAGAATTTGTTCCACCTCGACGAGCCCTGAAACCTTGCCGGAGGGAAGGTCGATCTGGGTCACATCGCCCGTCACGACGGCCTTGGCGCCCCAGCCGAGCCGCGTGACGAACATCTTCATCTGCTCCGACGTTGTGTTCTGGGCTTCGTCGAGGATGATGAAGGCATCGTTGAGGGTCCGCCCGCGCATGAAGGCCAGCGGCGCCACCTCGATGATCCCCTTTTCCATCAGGGCCTGTGCCTTATCGAATTCCATCATGTCGTAGAGCGCGTCGTAAACGGGCCGCAGGTAGGGGTTTACTTTCTCCACGAGATCGCCTGGAAGAAAGCCCAGCCGCTCACCGGCCTCGACGGCGGGCCTCGTGAGGACGATCCGATTCACCCGGCGGTCCATGAGATACGAAACGGCCATGGCCATGGCCAGGTAAGTTTTCCCCGTTCCCGCCGGTCCGATTCCGAAGACCATGTCGTGTTTCCGGATGGCGTCGATGTATTGCTTCTGGGCAATGCTCTTGGGTGTGATGACCTTTTTCTTCGAAGAGATGTAGACCTTGTCGAGGAAGATCTCCTCGAGCCGCACGGAACGATTCTCCGAGAGGATGCGATGGGCAAAACCGATGTCCGTGGAGTAGACGGGAAATCCTTTCTGGATCAGGCGATAGATCTGCCCGAGGAGATTTTCCACGAGATCGACGGAGTGAGCTTCGCCGGTGAGCGTGATCTTATCCCCGCGTGCTGTGATCCGGATCCCCGCCAGCTTTTCGATGAGCCGGAGATTCTTGTCCCCGTCCCCGAGAAGGGTTTTGAATGCGTTTGGGTCGGGGAAGGTGAGTGGTTTGGTGGTCTCGTCCTTCAAACCATTGTCCTTATTTCTGCAGAAACAGGTGAGCGTAAACCTTGGCGTTGCCCACCATGTTGGAAATCAGGCAGTACTCGTTGGGCTGGTGGGCCATGTGGCAATAACGCGACCAGACAGCCGCAGGGTAGTCGTGTTTGCGGAAAACAGCCGCTACGGTGCCCCCTCCGACCCCCTTCGGTTGTGCCGCGACACCGTACACATCCCGTACGGCCTCTTTGAGGGCCAAGACCACAGGGGCATCGTGAGCCGTGGGCGGGGGGGCATCGTATTTCTGCACCGGCATGAGGTCGATTCTCACGTCGAACTTCTTTTCGGTATCATCGGCCATGCCCCGGATCGATGCCAGGACCCTGTCGACCGGGTAAACCGGCAGGATCCTGCAGTCCAGGTAGAAGACATCATCACCCGGTATGGTGTTCACATTGGGGACGTTTGCCTCTTTCTTCGTCGGCTCAAAAGTACTTTCCGGCGGCTCGTAGAGAGGATCCCGGACATTGTAGCTGATGCCAAGCTCGTCGAGGCGCACCACCAGATGGGATGCGGCCCGGAACGCGTTCTTGCCGAGAGCGGGGCGGCTGGCGTGGCACTGTTTGCCCGAGGTCTGGATGCGAAGCCACAGCACGCTTTTTTCAGCCACCTCGATCATGGAGCCTTCCTCGTTGCCCGCGTCGGGCACGACGATGAGATCCGACCTGCGAAACCAGTCCCGGTTCGTTTCGAGGACATAGTCGAGGCCGTAACCGCTCCCCGTCTCCTCGTCGGCGGCCAGCAGGACGGCGATGGATGACTCCGGCACGATTCCCTCGTCCAGGAATGCCTTTGCCGCAAAAAGGGACGCCACAAGGTCCTGCTGGTTGTCCTCGGTGCCCCGTCCATAGACTTTACCGTCCCGGACGTAACCTTCGTAGGGGTCCCGCTCCCAGAGTTTCAATTCCCCCGGCGGCACGATGTCCGTGTGGGTCATGACCCACACCGTGCGATCGGGGTTCCTCCCCGGAATCCGCGCGATGAGATTCGGCCTCACACCGGTGGGGACTCTTGCGTCGGGTGCATCGCAGCTCTCTACGCAGGGAAAGCCCAGGTCGCGCAGGCAGCCGACGAGGAACTTCGCCTTCTCCATCTCGCCGTCGCCCCCGTTTTCCGGCGCCAGGGCCGGAATGGCCGTCAGTGCGAGCTGCAGACGGATCATGTCCTTCTCATACCCTTCGATCCGTTTTGCGATCCTTTGAAAAATTCCGCTGTCGATCATATCGCGCCTTCAGTTCACCCGTTTCACCGTGCCGAAAGATTTGAGGGCCTCATCGAACTTGCTCTCGTCGCCGAGGACGAATACCGTCCTTCTTTCCGGGTCAAGATATTTCTCTGCAATCTTCAGGATATCTTCCCGGCTCACCGCATCAATCATCGAGGGATAGTCGGTCAGGAATTTTGTCGGTAACCCCAGGAACTCGAGCATCATGTACTGGAAAGCAATCATGTGGGGCGAGGTAAAGGAGAATATGTAGCTGTTCACGATGGATCGCTTCGCGAGGTGCAAATCTTGAGCCGGGACCCTCGATTCCCTCGCATCCTTCAGGATCCCTTCCATCAGAGAAAGGACCTGGCCCGTGGACTCCGATTTCGTCATCGCATAGGCCCCGAAGGAGCCGTAGCCCTGGCGCCCTTCGTAGAAGCTCCCCGCGCTGTATGCCAGTCCACGGTTGCTCCGGATTTCCTGAAAGATCCGGGAGCGGAAACCGCCGCTGCCCAGCAGGTAATCGAGAACCGTGAAGGGAAAGAAATCGGGCGACTCCTTTCCCGGGCCGATGGCTCCAATGATCACCGTCGACTGGGGCACTTTCTTTTGAAAGAAGAAGAGGGGGGCGTTCTCCTGCGGTTTCGGGAGCGGCGCAGTCCCGAAGTCACCCTCGTCGTCCCAATCCCCGAAATGACGGCTGATCAGGTCGACGGCCTCCTGTTTCGAGATGTCACCCGTGACGGCAATCCGGAGGTTTCGAGGAAAGAAATAGGACTTGTGGAACGACGCAAGATCATCCCGTTCGATCTTCTCGATGGATGCAATGACGGGCAAGCGCCCGCGTGGGTTGTCCGCGTAAATGGCTTTCTTGAATTCCCGGAATGCCAGCCTCTGGGGCTTGTCGAAAACCCTCCGAAGCTCCTCGATCTTGAGGTTCTTTTCCTGGTCGAGCTTTGCCTCGTCAAAGGTGGGATACCGGATGATATCTGCAAAGATTTTGAAGGCCCGGTTCAAGTCCTTTTTCAATACAGAGAGGCTTCCCGTGCCGTATTCCATGCCCAGGTTGATGGAGATCGGGGCAGCAAGGTACTCCAGTTCTTCGTCGACCTTGTCTCCAGTGAGCTTTGCGGCACCTCCGGTACGCATGACGTCGCCCGTCATCTCGGCAAGCCCCTCCTTTCCGGGTGGCTCGAAGACGGAGCCGGCGCCGACGACGAAGGAAATATTGACCAAGGGCAGCTCCCGGTCCTCCATGTAGTATACGGTGAGACCGTTCTCGAGAACGACCCTTTCCGGCTTGGGCGGCGAAAACTTGATCTCCTCGTAGCTAAGCCGGTCAGGGTCCGCCCAGGGCGCAGGCTTTGGCTGTTCAACCTGCTCGGCCAGGCCGAGACCGGTTGCAATCAGCAGGATGACAAGACTGAGGACAAGGGTTCTTTTCACGGCTTCTCCTTCTTCTTCAGGACGGCCACGGTGCGGTTCTCTTCGGTCAGGTATTTCTTTGCCGCCGCCATGATGTCCTTTGGCGTGACCTTTTCGATCATCTCGACGTATCGAGTCATATATCGATAATCGCCTGTAATGATCTCATAGTAGGACAGCCGGCTCGCCAGGCCGGAATTCGAGCTGAGATCGCGGATGAATTCCGCCCGAAGCTGGTTGATGATCTTCTCCAGTTCCTGCTTCTTCACCGGTTCCTTTTTGAGCTTGTCGATCTCTTCGTATACGGCCTGTTCCAGTTCTTCCGCAGTGTGGGGGTGTCGAGGTGTCCCCGTGACCATGAAGAGATTGGAATAGCGGGCTGCCGGCATCCCGTTGGCGGCACTCACGTCCTCGGCGATCTGCTTGCCCTGGACGATGGATCGGTGGAAGCGGGAGGTTCGGCCCTTTGAAAGGAGGGCTTCAACGACTTCGAAAACGTAGTCTTCGAACGAGGGCAAGGTCGGCTTGTGCCAACCGATGATGAGATGCGGGCTTGCCTCGGCGACGAGCTCAATCCGTTTCTCGCCGGCCTGCGCCGGCTCCGCGGTCACATGATGGCCCTCGAGCCTGTGTGAGGGGATGGGGCCGAAATATTTTTTTACAATCTCAAGCGTTTTCGCCGTATTGATGTCTCCCACGATGGCGATGACCGTGTTGTTCGGTGAATGGTACTGCTTGAAGAAGGCCTCCAGATAGTCCGGCGTAAGAAAGGATATATCCGACGCCCACCCGATGACGGGCCGCCGGTAGGGGCTGGCGGTGAAGGCCGTGGCCAGGAACATCTCCATCAGCTTGCGGGAGGGAACCGACTCGTAGGTCTGGCGGCGCTCCTCCTGGACGACATCGCGCTCCGTGTAGAACTCCCTCAGTACTGGGTTCGTCATCCGGTCGGCCTCAATGCGGGCCCAGAGTTCGATCCGGTTCGCCGGCAGACTCACCTGGTAGGTCGTTACATCCTGACCCGTCGAGGCATTGAGGCCCACAGCCCCGCTTTCCGAGTAGAGCCGATCGATCTCGTTTTCGACGATCCACTCTTTGGCCTCGCTCTGGAGCTCCTTGAGCTCCTTCGCCAGTCTCGTGACCTCAGCCTCGTCGGCACGGGCCCCTTTCATCCGTTCGCGGTCAAGCGCCGTCCCCGTCTCGCGTATTTTTTTCAGGACTCTCTCTTCTTCCCTGAAGTTCTTTGCCCCGATGGTCGACGTGCCCTTGAAGAGCATATGCTCGAGAAGGTGGGCGGCGCCCGTCTTGCCCTCTCCATCATCGACAGCACCCACCAAGTAGCGGATGTAGAGGGACACGGTGGGGCTCGTGTGCCTCTCCACCAACAGGACGCGCAGACCGTTTTCCAGGGTGACCCTCTGGACGCGATCTTCCAGGTTGTAGGCATGAAGCGCGCCGGGTGATGCGGTGAGAAGAACCGCCCCCAGCAGAAGGAAGGTGACGAAGCGACGGGAATCGGCCTTGAGGCCTTGACTCGATACACTCATGAGGGTCTGTTTTTCTCCTTGCAGATTCTCCAGATGTGAAAGGCAGCATAAAGGATGCCTGCGCCGCTGATGAGGATGATGAAATTGGACGAGAAAAAGAGCATGATGAACTCCTGAGGATTCTTCAGGCTGTAGGCGGAAAGCAGAAGGGTGATCCCCCAGAACAGAAAGAACGAAGAAATGACTCCGATCAGGATGCCTCTAATGCACAGGATCATCATAAATGTTTGCGCCGGCTTTCCCGGTTGGTCCGGAGCTCCCTGCCGGGGCAGGGTAAATTTTCGGTCATTATGACGAAGCGGGCGGAAAAATTCAATCTATTTCAATGGGATCCCCTTTCCTGCATGCCAAGCCTCGTGCGGCTTTTCAAAGCCTGAAAGTCCGCCGTCGAGATGTCTGGACTCAAACAGGGAAGCAAGGAGTTGTTGTGGAACAGGGGCTCTTCCCCGATATCGTAGCGAGCCTGTCGGAGAGCCTCGCCCCAGAGGGGTGTGCCGGGAATCGGTGAATACTCGGCGAGGATCGGTTTTGCCCCGATTCCCCGCACAAGGTCGATGCCCGCCTCTATTTCCAGGGCTTGCTGCCCCGGAAGGCCGCAGAGCAGATATACGCCGATGTCCGCCTGCCCATAGCCCGCTTCCTGCAGGTACGCAACGGACTGGCGCAGCTCTTCTGTCGTTACCTTGCCCCCGGTTGAGGCCTGTCTCGATGCTGAAGCGGTCTCGAAGCCGAAACGGATCGTCCGGAACCCGGTCCGGAAGAGAAGCTTCGCCAGCCGGGGGGTAATCTCCCGAAGGTGCAGGCCGTTGGGGCAATGGAAATTCAGCTCCAGGCCCCGTCGAAGGATCTCCTCGAGCATCGGGGTTGCCCTGACCGTCGAGTTCACCAGCAGGGCGTCATCGTAGAAGGCAAAATTCCTGACACCGCGGGTCCGGCTCCAGTGTTCGATTTCGTCGACGACGCGGAAGGGGTCCCGCATCCTGAATCCCCGGTTGAGAAGCTCCGATGCGCAGTAGCTGCACCGATAAGGACAGCCCCTGGATGCC
Source organism: uncultured Syntrophaceae bacterium (assembly GCA_964619035.1). Taxonomy (GTDB): domain Bacteria; phylum Desulfobacterota; class Syntrophia; order Syntrophales; family UBA2192; genus UBA2192. The sequence goes on from CAZUBX010000001.1 coordinate 105,434, forward strand.
AGGATAGGGACTGCATCCAACCGGCCCATGAGATCCAGGGCGGGGTAGGGGTAGCTGTCGAGGTCGCTTCCATCGAAGTCGAAATCGACGCGGGCGCCGAACAGATCCCCCAGAACGCCGGGTAGTGCAAACTCCCCGTCGCCGGCAATGACGACATCGGCCCCCGAGAAGGCCCTGGCGTGATCCGGGCAAAGGGTCGCATAATTCCCGCCCAGAAGGACCGGAACGCCGGGCCACGCCGTCCGGACCTCCCCGACGGCCTCGACGACACCGGGGTACCAGTAGGTCATCATGGAGCCGACCAGAACGAGGTCGGGCCTTCCGACGGCCCGAAGAATCTCCCGGAGCACATTCGGTGACAGGCCGTACCGACGGTACCGCTTGCGGATCGGCCGGAGTGCCTCCGGCTTCGGAATCTCCTCGCTGGGAAACTTTCCGCAACCCCACTCTTGACGCTTCCGGGTCCCGGGTTGACCCCCTGGAGCCCTACCCGTTGGAAAGGAATCCAGGCAATCGATCAGCTGAACCATGAACCCGGACTGGCGCAGGAGTGCAGCCAGGGTGAGAAGACCCAGCGGCTTCACCCAGAAATCGTAAGCCGAGAAGTCGTGAATCCATGGGTTAATGAGTAAAATCTTTTTATTCTGCATCCGTGTTCAATGCGCCTACGTCCCTGGTATCAGAATGTATTAGTATATCAGGGGAACCCGAACACGGCAAGAAGCGACACTTTTTCCAGAAAAGGCTTGAAGGGAAAAAGGATAATTGCTAACATGCCGCAACGACCGACAGGGGGTCCCGAACGGCTGAAGCCTTCCGCCGTGCGGTCTTATGAAAGCCGTCATCCAGAGAGTCGACAGTGCATCGGTAAGCATCGACGGGATTGAGATCTCGCGCATTGGCGCGGGGCTTCTCGTCCTGCTCGGGGTCGAGAAGGGTGACGGCGAGAAAGACGCCGATTTTCTCCTCGACAAGATGATCCACCTGCGTATTTTCGAGGATGTTGAGGGGAAGATGAACCTTTCCCTTCTCGATGTATCCGGCGAACTCCTCGTGGTGTCTCAGTTTACCCTGCTGGCGGACTGCCGTAAGGGAAGGCGACCCTCCTTCACGGATGCGGCCGAACCGGCTGCGGCCACAAAGCTCTATGAATACATGCTGTCAAAGGCGAGGGAGAAGGTGACCAAGGTCGGACAGGGACAGTTCCAGTCCATGATGAAAGTGACACTCGTCAACCATGGGCCGGTCACAATCCTTTTGGACAGCAGGAGAGAAGAGAAAAGGTGACAATAAAGATCAAAGCAGATGAGCTTCCTCCCAGCTTCATCCGTATCGACAAGGAGGGGGTCTGGTACTACAAGGGCAACGAAATGTTTCGCAAGGACATCGTGAAGCTCTTTTACCAGAATATGAAGCGGGACAAGTCGGGGAGTTACTACCTCGAGCTAGAGAACGACCTGGCATCCCTCGAAGTAGAGGACACGGCCTATGTCGTAACGGCCGTCAACAAACTCGGGGCCCCGGCCGAGGGCAACGAGCGGATTTCCGTGCTGCTGAATGACGAAACCCAGGAGGAACTGGATTGCAAGTCCCTCAGGATCGGAAAAGATAACATTCTGTATTGTACCGTCAAATCCGACGGCCATGAAGCCCGGTTCCTGCGGGCGAGCTACTACCAGATCGCAGAGTTTTTCGACTACGACGATGCCGGGGAGTGCTATTTCCTGCCCCTGAACGGCACGCGGTATACCATCAAGGAGCACGGCAGCCACTGACCCCGGGGCAGGAATGTGGCGCAAATCCCTTGCCTGAATAGAAACGGTTTCTGGAGGAACCCATCATGGAGCTGGAAATAAAAATGGCCTTGACCTTTGATGATCTGCTACTCGTCCCGGCCGAGTCCACGATCCTTCCCAAGGACGTGGACACGAGGACAAGCCTGACGAACAACATCATCATGAACATCCCCATCGTCAGCGCTGCCATGGACACCGTGACAGAGTCCCAGACTGCCATCTGCATGGCCCGTGAGGGCGGAATCGGGTTCATCCACCGCAACATGAGTATCGAACGGCAGACCCTCGAGGTGGACAAGGTCAAGAAATCGGAAAGCGGCATGATCGTGGACCCCATCACGATCGAACCGGAGCAGAAGGTCAAGGACGCCCTCGAGCTCATGAGCCGCTACAAGATCTCGGGGGTGCCCGTCGTGAAGGGCCGCAGGCTCGTGGGAATCCTGACGAACCGTGACCTGAGGTTCGAGACCAACCTCGAGCAGCGCGTTTCCAATGTGATGACGAAAGACAAGCTCGTGACGGTGTCCCAGAACATCAGCCTCGAGGATTCGAAGAAACTCCTCCACAAGCACCGGATCGAAAAACTCCTCGTCGTCGACGAGGAGTTCAACCTCAAAGGCCTCATCACGATCAAGGACATCGAGAAGATCCAGCAATACCCCAACGCCTGCAAAGACCAGCTCGGACGCCTCCGGGTCGGCGGCGCCGTGGGGATCACGGACCGGGAAGCCCGGGTCCAGGCACTCCTGAACGCAGGCTGTGACGTGATCTGCATCGACACATCCCACGGACACTCCAAGGGAGTTCTGGATGCCGTGCGTGACACGAAAACGAATTTCCCCGCCTGCGAGATTATTGCCGGGAATGTGGCCACCTTCGAAGGGGCCGAAGCCCTCATCAAGGCCGGCGTAGACGCCGTCAAGATCGGCGTAGGGCCGGGCTCGATCTGCACGACGCGGATTGTAGCCGGAATCGGGGTGCCCCAGATGACGGCCATCATGGAGTGCGCCCGGGCCTCTGCAAAATACGGGATTCCTATTATCGCAGACGGGGGAATCAAGTATTCCGGCGACATCACCAAGGCCCTCGGGGCCGGGGCCCACTGCGTCATGATCGGCGGCCTCTTTGCGGGCACCGAGGAGAGCCCCGGCGAGACCGTCCTCTTCCAGGGCAGAAGCTACAAGGTTTATCGGGGCATGGGATCCCTCGAGGCCATGAAAGAAGGAAGCCGGGATCGCTACATGCAAGATGACATTGAAAGCTCCCTGAAACTCGTTCCGGAAGGCATCGAGGGCAGGGTGCCCTTCCGCGGTTCCCTTTCGAACAGCATTTACCAGATCATGGGGGGTGTGAAAGCGGGCATGGGCTATGTGGGCTGCGGGAGCATCGAGGCACTTCGGAAGAAGGCCCGTTTTGTCCGGATCACGACTTCTGGACTCCGCGAAAGCCACGTTCACGACGTGATCATCACCAAGGAAGCGCCGAATTACCGGATGGACTGAGCGCTCATCCGTCAGCGTCTCCAGGCAGGATCAAGAGGCGGGGTTTACCGGTTCGGAACCCCGCTTTTTTGTTGCTCAGTGATTGCTTTTTCTCACACGGCCGGTGTATGATTGACGGGACAGACTGGCGATCACTTTACACATATATCATATTAAATCAGTGGGTTGACACTTCATGAAGCATGTCGATTTCGTTCACCTCCACCTGCACACCCAGTACAGCCTCCTGGACGGAACCATCCGTCTTGCCGACCTGTTCAAGAAGGCCAGGGACTACAAGATGCCCGCCGTGGCCATCACGGACCACGGCAACATGTACGGGGCCGTTGATTTCTACCAGCAGGCTTACAAGGCCGGGATCAAGCCCATCATCGGATGCGAACTCTACGTGGCGCCGAAGAGCCGGTTCGACAAAGCCTCCGAGGGGCCGGGGGAGACGGCACGGCACCTGATCGTCCTGGCAAAAAACCTGCAGGGTTACCGGAATCTGATCAAGCTCACCTCTTCCGGATTTCTCGAGGGATTCTACTACCGCCCGCGCGTCGACAAGGAGCTCCTGGCAAAGCACAGCGAGGGGCTCATCGCCACGAGTGCCTGTCTGCACGGAGAGGTCGCCGACGGGATCCTCAAGGGGGACCTCGAAAGGGCCAAGGCATCGGCAAGGCAGTATCGTGAGATCTTCGGCGATGGGAATTACTACCTCGAGATGATGGAGAACGGAATTCCCGAGCAATCCCTCGTCAATGAAAAACTGATGGAAATCTCGAAGGAATTGTCTATCCCCCTCGTTGCGACCAACGACTGCCACTACCTCGAGCGGACCGACTCCGATGCCCACGAGGTGCTCCTGTGCATCCAGACGGGCAAGACCATGGACGACACGGGGCGCATGCGGTTCGCAACGGACGCCTTCTATCTCAAATCGCCCGACGAGATGAAACAGCTTTTCGCGTATTGCCCGGAAGCCATCGAAAACACGGTTGCCATCGCGGAGAAGTGCAATCTCAAGCTCGACTTCAACCAGATCTTCCTGCCGCACTTCGATATCGGCCAGGGTCGCTCGCTGGACGAGCATCTGCAGGGCATGGCAAAGGCAGGCCTCGAGAAGCTCATGCCCAAAATTCTTCAAGGCAAGGACCCGTCGCTGAGACAGAAGTACGATCAACGCCTCGTGCGGGAGTTGGACATCATCAAATCCATGGGTTTTGCCGGCTACTTCCTTATTGTCTCTGATTTCATCAACTACGCAAAGAGCCGGGAAATCCCCGTCGGCCCCGGCCGCGGGTCCGCGGCGGGAAGTCTCGCGGCTTACGCCATCGGAATCACCGAGATCGACCCGATTCGTTACGGCCTCTTTTTCGAGCGGTTCCTGAACCCGGACCGCAAGAGCATGCCCGATATCGACACCGATTTCTGCATGGAGGGCCGCGACGAGGTCATCCGGTATGTCTCCGAGAAATACGGCACCGACCGTGTGGCCCAGATCATCACCTTCGGGAAGATGCAGGCCAAAGCGGTCATCCGCGATGTGGGGCGCGCACTGAACATGCCCTACGGCGAAGTGGACCGGATCGCCAAGCTCGTCCCCAACGTCCTGAACATCACCCTGGAGGACGCCATCAAGCAGGAACCCCTGCTCCGGGAAGAGCAGAAGAAAAACGACAAGGTCCGCAGGCTCCTCGTTCTGTCACGCTCCCTGGAGGGCCTCAACCGCCATTCCTCGACCCACGCCGCAGGGGTGGTCATCTCCGACAAGCCTCTCGTCGAGAGGGTTCCCCTGTGCAAGAGCCCCAATGGCGATATTGTGACCCAGTTTTCCATGAATGATCTCTCGGCCGCGGGGCTTACGAAATTCGATTTCCTCGGCCTCAAGACGCTCACGGTCATCCGCGACGCCCTGAAGTTCATCTTGGAAGGGAAGGGCGTCAGGATGGACATCTCCGACATCCCCCTGGACGACCGGAAGACCTTCCAGCTCCTCTCCAAGGGAGAGACCGACGGGGTGTTTCAGCTGGAAAGCAGGGGCATGAAAGAGATATTGGTCGGCATGAAACCGGATTGTTTCGAGGACATCATCGCGCTCATCGCCCTCTACCGCCCGGGCCCCCTGAAAAGCGGCATGGTCCAGGAATTCATCTCCCGCAAACAGGGCAAGACGAAGAGCACCTACGAGGTGCCCTCGCTCGAGCCCATCCTGAAGGAGACCTATGGGGTCATCCTCTACCAGGAGCAGGTCATGCAGATCGCCAGCGCCCTGGCGAGCTACACCATGGGAGAGGCCGACACGTTCCGCAAGGCCATGAGCAAGAAGAACTCTTCCGAGATGGAGAAGGAAAAGCCCAAGTTCCTCGCCGGGGCCCACAAGAACAAGATCCCCGAGGCGAAGGCCCGAAAGATCTTCGACCAGATGGAGACCTTTGCCGGCTACGGGTTCAACAAGTCCCACAGCGCAGCGTATGCGATGATTTCCTACCAGACGGCCTACCTGAAGACTCATTACCCGGTGGAATTCATGGCGGCTCTGCTGACCAGCGAAAAAGGAAACCGCGACAAGGTCATTAAACACATCAGCGTCTGCAAGGATATGGGAATCAACGTCCTGCCTCCCGACATCAACCAGTCGGTCCTCGACTTCGGCGTCGATGGGGGCAACATCCGTTTCGGCCTTGCCGCCGTTAAGAATGTGGGTGAGAGCGCCATAGAATCCATCATTGAATCGAGGGATAACGAAGGATCCTTCAAGTCTTTTCTCGATTTCTGCTCCCGTGTGGATCTCCGCAAAATCAACAAGCGTGTCGTCGAGAGCCTCATCAAGTGCGGCGCCTTCGATTCCTTGGGTTACGGAAGGCGCCAGCTCATGGAGAATTTCGAACGGGTCATGGACATCGGACAGAGGGCCCAGGACCAGAAGCTCAGCGACCAGGTAAGCCTCTTCGACGGGCCCGAAAGTGCATCGGCGGGACCGGAGCACACCGAAAAAGACCTTCTTCCTGAAACCGAAGAGTGGGAGCACGGACAAGTACTGATATACGAAAAGGAAACCATCGGGTTCTACATTACGGGGCACCCGCTGCTGAGGTACGCCGACAAGCTGAAACTCATCACCGACGCCGACTCGGAGCGCATCTCGGAGATGCGGGACAAGGACACGGTGACCGTGGCAGGTATTGTCAGTCACAAACGCGAGATTGCGACCAAGAGAAAGGACACGATGGCCTATTTGACCATCGAAGACCTCAAGGGATCCTACACAGGGATCGTATTTTCAGATACATATAGAGATTACAGGGATTTGATCGATTCTGACGATCCGCTTCTCTTCAAGGGAACCCTCGATGTCACCGAGGAAAGCGCTCGCCTCGTCATCTCGGAAGTCCACCGTCTCACGGAGTACAACGGGGTGAGCTTCAGTTCCATCCATGTCATCTTCGACGCAAACCGTATGGACGAAACCCAGCTGGGCCTGTTACGGGAGATATGCCGGAAGTACCCCGGCAAGCACGACTGCTACCTGCATCTCATCCTCCAGAACCAGAGTGAGACGGTCGTGTATCTGGGCAACGAGTCTAAGATCAACATCTCGCAGCCCCTGAAAGAGGAGGTCGAGCGCCTGCTCGGCCCGGGATCGACAACATTGCACTGACATTGAAGCGCTACCCATTAATCCTATCGGAGTGAGCTTGCCCGGCCATATAGACAGGACCTACCGAAGCTACACATCTAACCGTATTTATTCGCGTTTTACAGTAAAAATCAGCGAAACGGACCTCTATATCCTTGCCGATTCGGATCTGCGCGACTCCGCATTCTGCTCAGCTCTGGGATATCGTGCCCAGATTGAGGAATACATCCGGATTCACCCGGAATTCAAAACATCCCTCGTGCCGATCCATGAGGACAATCTGGCTCCCGAGATCGTCAGGGATATGCTTCGCGCTTCGAAAATGGCCGGCGTGGGTCCCATGGCATCGGTTGCCGGAGCAATCGCAGAGTATGTCGGAAAAGATCTTCTCAAAGATAGTGCCAATGTAATTGTTGAGAATGGCGGTGATATATACCTGAATGTAAAAGACGATGTGTCAATCGGAATCTTTGCTGGCACATCGCCCTTGAGCGAGAAGATCGCCTTGAATATTGCCGCAAACGAAACTCCCTTGGGAATTTGCACATCTTCGGGGACGGTAGGTCATTCGCTCAGCTTCGGGATCGCAGACGCGGTCTGCATCAAATCGCATTCGGCGACGCTTGCCGATGCGGCTGCAACTTCGGTGGGGAATATCATCAAGAATAAATCCGACGTAAAGAGAGGACTCGAGAGGGCAATGGCTATAAAGGGCGTCCTGGGTGTTCTGATCGTAACTGGCAATACTCTGGCCATACAGGGAGCCATGGAACTCAAAAGGGCATAGAATAGACAGCTCACATCAATGATTATCCGTAAGTTTACATAACATATCTTATCAGACATTTCATATTATGTCTTATGGATGCCTCCATCGATCCACAAGCTGCGATCACGTCCCTACCATGAGGCAAAGCGCCACGCCTTGAACGTATACCATGCCTCTATGCTTCCAAAAAAAGACCGTCACACCACGAAGTGCGAATCCCTTCTTATTGTAAAAAAACAGCGAATCAACCTATCTATAGCAAATAATATTTTATATTTAATTAATTATAGTTATTATATGGTATAGCACTTTAGCATTACTTAGATTGTGGTTTATATATATTCTTCAACATTCTGTTTATATGACTTTATATGCGTCGTTACATTCTGATATGTTGGTATCTTTTTGGCGGCTGATCCTGAAACCGGACAGGCGAAATCGGAAATCGCAGATGGGGAATTAAAGACCCTCTTCGGAGAGTTTCTTGATCAGATCGGATTGTCTGACCGTGAGTTTTTTGGGCACATCGACGAATATGCGCACGAACTGATCCCCGCGACCTTCGCCCTTCAGGTTGGGAGCTCCGAACCCTTTCATGCGGATTTTCGTGTTGCTCTGTGTTCCGACGGGAATTTTCAGCCGTTTCGGCCCGCCGCTCAGGGTCGGCACCTCGATCGTCGAGCCGAGGCAGGCCTGGGAGTAACTGACGGTCTTTTCGACATATAGATCATCCCCATCCCTCGAAAAGATAGGATGAGGGAGCACCTCTATGATGAGATAGAGATCCCCTGCCGGTCCACCATAGGGACCAGTAAGTCCCTTCCCGGCGAGACGAAGCTTCTTCCCGGACGAGATTCCGGCCGGGATCTTCACACTGACTTCCTCTGTCCTTTCACCCTTTTTCAGGGACAGTTTCTTCTCAGCCCCAAGAACTGATTCTTCCAGCGTTATCGAGAGGTTATACTCAATGTCCTGCTCGCTTGGGGACGGAGCCTCGCGCTGACCGTAGGCCTGCTGGCCGAAAAGATCCCCGTAAGGGTCGGCTTTGCGCTGCGTCGTGTAGGCACGTCTTCTGCCTCCGCCCCCTCTTGCGCCTTGCCAGGTGAATTCCCCGCCTAGGTTCCCGAAGCCGAATCCCCTGAGGATGTCATTGATATCGAAGTTGCGGAAAATGTCTTCCTGGGTGAACTTCTGACGGAAGGCATCCGTACCGAACTCATCGTATTGCTTGCGCTTTTCCGTGTCACTCAGAACGGCGTAGGCCTCGCTGATCTGTTTGAATTTTTCTTCGGCACGCTTTTTGTCGGAGGGGTTGCGGTCGGGGTGATGCTTGAGCGCAAGCTTTCTGTAGACTTTCTTGATCTCGTCCACACTGGCGCCCTTGTCGACACCGAGCACCTTGTAATAATCGTCTGCCATGACGTCTTCTTAAGCCCCCGGATCGTGATCTCTATAGTAAGATAGGTGCGCAGGGACTCTGCGTCAATGGATACCGACCATTTGGCCTGAGTCCCGATGAATCATGCGTCCCGGCCCAGATCGAAGGCCTTGAGATTGGCCTGCACGTTTTTCTCCGGCAGGACCTCACTCAGGACCTTCTTCCAGTCCTCGGGGCTGATCTCCGGGATAAAGCGGGAGATGGCGCCGAGCATGACCGTGTTGACGGCCCTCCGGTTCCCGGCTTTGGCGGCCAGCTCCGGGCCGGCGATGACCTTCACCTTGTCCTTGCCGAACTGGGAGCGGATGCTTTCGTAGACTTCCTTCGGGTAATCGGCCTCACCCAGGTTGACGGAGGGCGGGTAGATCTCCTCGTCGTTGACGAGGACCATCCCCCCCGTTTTCAGGTAATCCAGGTATCGCAGGGATTCCAGCTTCTCGAAGGAGACGATCATGTCCACGTCACCCTTCCTGGCCAGGGGCGAATAGACCTTTTCCCCGTAACGTACATGGCTCGTGACGCAGCCGCCGCGCTGGGCCATGCCGTGGACCTCGCTCTTCTTCACATCGTAGCCCTTGTCCATCATGACCTTGCAGATGATATCGCTTGCCAGCAGGATTCCCTGTCCCCCGACCCCGGCAAGCAGAAGGCTTTTTACCCTGTTTTCCATGGCTTTATTGGTCCTCCCGAGTAATCGCTTCCTGGCGGCAGAGCTGCGCGCACAGCGTACAGCCGGTGCACAGGGTCGCGTCGATGACGGCGATCCCTTTCTGTTTCTTCCGGTCCGGCCTCGCGGGCAGTCCCGTCTTCTCGAAATCCTTCCACGAGATGGCGGGGCATCCGCAGCTGAGGCATACCTTGCATCCGATACATGTCTCGGGATCGATGCTGAAAGGCTTCTCCCGGGCGGCCTTTTTGCTCATCAGCAGCACGCAGGGCGACCGGGCAATGATCAGCGAGGGGCCTTCCTTCTGAAGCTCGCGTTTCAGGACTTCCGTCGTATTCTTAAAGTCGAGCGGGTCGATCACCTCGACGCTGTCGATTCCCAGGATCTTTCCCAGGGCCGCTAAATCAAGTTCCTTCGCCTTTTCGCCCTGGAGGGTGGTGCCCGTGGCCGGGTGCTCCTGCATGCCTGTCATGGCCGTGGTCCGGTTGTCGGCGATGATGAAGACGGCATCGCTTCGGTTGTAGGCTGCATTCAGCAGCGTCGTGATCCCCGAGTGGATGAAGGTGGAATCGCCGATGACGCCGACGACCTTCCCCTTCCCTTTCGGGCCCAGGGCCTTGCTCATTCCGTGGGCGATGCCGATGCTTGCGCCCATGCAGATGCAGCTGTCCATCCCGGACAGGGGCTTCATGTACGAAAGGGTGTAGCATCCGATGTCGCCCGAAACGAAGGCCTTTGTCTTGTTCAGAGCGTAGAACAGCCCGCGGTGGGGGCAGCCCGGACAGAGGTTGGGCGGCCGGGGCGGGATCGTCTGCAGGGTTACGGCCGGTGCCGACGCTGTCCCGGTGATGGCTTTCTCCACGACACCGGGGTCGAACTCGTTGGTATAGGGGAAGACGGCCTTCCCCGTCACCTCGATCCCCATGGCCTTGATCTGATCCTCGATGAAGGGGTCCAGTTCCTCGACGACGTAGAGCTTCTTCACCTTCGAGGCGAACTCACGGATCATCCGCTCGGGAAGGGGGTGCACCAGGCCCAGCTTGAGGTAGGAGTAGCCGGGGAAGGCGTCCTTTGCGTAGTTGTAGGGCATGCCTGCCGTGATGATCCCCACCTCTGTACTGCCCATCTCCATGCGGTTTCCTGCGAAGGTTTCCGCCCATTCCCGGATTGCCTGTGTGCGCTTCTCCACCTCGACACGTCTGGCCCGGGCGTTCATCGGGACCATGACGTACTTGAGGGGAAGATGGCGGATCTCCGTGCGGTCCGCGGCGTTCACGGGTTCCTCGATCCGGACGACGCTCTTGGAGTGGGAAACGCGGGTCGTCGTCCTCAGGAAGACCGGAGTGTCGAACTTCTCGGAGAGCTCGAAGGCGAGCTTGATGAAGTCCTTTGCCTCCTGGCTGTCGGCCGGCTCCAGCATGGGAATCTTAGCGAACTTCGCGTAGTTGCGGTTGTCCTGCTCGTTCTGCGAGCTGTGAAGCGACGGGTCGTCGGCCGTGATGATCACGAGCGCCCCGTTTGTCCCGGTGTAGCTCACCGTGAACAGAGGGTCGGCCGCCACGTTGACGCCCACGTGCTTCATCACCGCCATGGACCGGGCCCCTGCAAAAGCGGCCCCGATGGCCACCTCGAGTCCTACTTTTTCATTGGGCGACCACTCGGCATAGACGCCCTTGTACTGTGCGAACGTCTCCAGGATTTCCGTGCTCGGAGTTCCCGGGTAGCCCGATCCGAAGGTGGCCCCGCACTCCCAGGCGCCGCGGGCTATCGCCTCGTTTCCCGACATGAGTTCCTGCATCGTTCTTCTCCGTCTCCCTTTATCCCAGTTGCGCGATCTTGCGCTTGAGCAGCAACGTGGCCGCGGGGTCCTTGGTCTTTTCCAGCGCCTTTTTGTAAAACTCCAGCGCCTTCCCGCGGTCGTTCATCTCTTCGTAGATGCGCGCGATATTGCGGTAGCTGATCCCCTCGTGGACATTTCCCGGCTTCGAGTCGACGACCCGCGTGAATGCCTCCAGGGCCTTGTCATATTCCTTCTTTGCCTCGTAGGCGTATCCGATCCCGAACCAGGCGTAGACCGTCCGGATGTCTTTCCCGGGCGCCTTGTCGATAAATATCCGGTAGACCTGGATCGACCTGTCGAACTCGCCGGCCGTGAAGTAGAGGTTTCCCAGCTCATACCGGGCTCCCTGGGCGGCATCGCTCGATGGGTACTTCTCCACGACGCTCTCGAAGGCCTTGGCGGCCGCGGGGTCGGCAATCCCCGTCCCCATCGGGTCGGCCCTCATGAGCTTCATCCGGGCCTCGAAATAGAGTTTGGCCGCCTCGCTCTCGGTGTGGGCGGAATAGAAGAAATACCCCGCTCCCAGTACGATCACGAGGGCGATTGCGCCGGCAGCCGCGTAGAGCTTCTGCCGGTTCTCCCGGGCATAGGTCATGACCTTCCCGACGCCTTCCTGGAAGGCGTCGGGCTGCTCCAGGTCTTTTTTATCCATCTTTGCTGCAACCATATTTTATCTCTCCCAAGCTTCTCTCAGGTATTTTGCATGGCTGTAAAAATCTCGCCCACCCGGGCCGGTGCCCGGACTATTTTACCCTCCCGGTTCAGGAATGCATGAACCGTCAAACCCTCCACGAGGAGCTTTTCCCGCTTCTCGTCCCAGATCTCGTAGGCGAACTTCACGCTGGCGCGCCGAAAATACTCGATCCGGGTCTCGACGTTGACGATTTCGTCATACCGTGCCGGGAAAAGGTAGTGGCACTCAAGCTGTGTGAGCGGCAGGAAGAACCCTTCTTTCTCCATCTCGTTGTAGACGACGCCCGCCTCCCGCATCAATTCCGTCCGTCCGATCTCGAACCAGCGTATATAGTTCGTGTGGTAGACGATCCCCATCGCATCGGTGTCGGCGTAAATGACCCGGATCTTAACGACGCCTGTCTTCAATAAACCGTCTCCAGTCTCGGATGAACCCCTCCATCAGCAGGCAGCCCGGGGACACGAAAATTCCGCTTTCACGCGCCGCCGGCTCGCTGTAGGCCTTGCCGTTTTTCAGATTTTCCGACGGGACGGACGACAGAACGGCAAAGGGGCTCGGTTCAGAGACATGCGTCTTTTTTGCCACCGGTGTAGGATGGTCGCTCAGCACGAGCACCCGAAAATCGCCGAAACGTGCGATTCCCTTCAGGACGGTCCCGACGACCTTCTCGTCGAAATCCTCGAGGGCCTTCACCTTGCCTTCCGTGTTCCCCTCGTGGCCCATCTCGTCGGGAGCTTCCACGTGGACGAAGACGAAGTCGCTCTGTTCGAGCGCCTCGAGGACTTTCTCGCCCTTTCCGACGTAGTTCGTGTCGATGTAGCCTGTAGCCCCTTCCACTTTCAGGACCTCGAGCCCCGCATAGACCCCGAGCCCGTTGAGGAGATCCACGGCGGAGATCATGCCCCCTCGAAGACCGAATTTCTTCGTGAGGGGTTCCATGGCAGGCTTGCCGCCCTGGCCCCAGAGCCAGATGGATGTTGCCTGTTTCTTTCCCTTTTCACTGCGGGAGCGGTTCACAGGGTGATCCCTGAGCACCTCCCTGGACTTCAGCATCAGATCAAGCACCTCATCGGCGCCTTTGCCTTTCGGCAGGTATGGAGCCGTCGCCTGACCGGTGATATCGTGGGGCGGGGTAGTCTCCACCACCGGTCCGCCGCCCTTCCAGACGAGCAGGTGCCGGTAGCCCACGCCGGGGTAGAACTTCAGGCGCCCGGAGCCTATTGACTGATCGAGCCCGAGGATGATCTGACGCGCCTCGTCCGTACTGATGTGCCCGGCCGTAAAGTCCGCCATGATCGGGTCCGGCCCGTCTCCGAGGGTGACGAGGTTGCACCGGAAGGCCAGATCCCCGGGGTCGAGAGGGACGCCCATGCTGGCGGCCTCCAGCGGCCCGCGCCCGGTGTAGCACGCCTCAGGGTCGTAGCCGAGCACCGAAAGGATGGCCACGTCGCTGCCCGGTTTCAACCCTTTGGGGACCGTGTCGATGAGGCCGAGGGTTCCTTCCCGGGCGATCCTGTCCATGTTGGGGATCTTCGCGTATTCCAGCGGGGTCTTCCCGCCCAGGCTCTCGACGGCCCAGTCTGCCATGCCGTCGCCCAGCAGCACTGCGTATTTCATTTCAGCCTGTCGTCCTCGATGCGGATGCGCACCGTTTTCCCTTTCAGGATCGCGAGCCGGTCGATTTCCTTCAGGGCCGCCCGCACGTCCTTCTCGCGGGATTCGTGGGTCGTCATGACGACGGGAACGGCGCCCGCCTTGTCCTGCGCCCTGCCCTTCTGGATGACGGCGGAAATGCTGATATTGTACTTCCCGAGAATCCCTGAAATCTTCGACAGCACTCCGGGCCGGTCCAGGGCCGAAAAACGGAAGTAGTAATTGGTCACGATGTCGTCCATCGGCATCAGCTCAATGTCCTCGATCCTGTCCTCCGAGAGCGACCGCGAAGGGACACGGCGCGACACTCCCTGCAGCAGGTCACGGCTGATGTCAATCAGATCGGCGACGACGGCGCTTGCCGTGGGCATCATGCCCGAGCCCTGCCCGTAGAGAAATACGGGACCCGAGGCGTCGCCGCGGATGTGCAGGGCGTTGTAGTTTCCGTTCACGCTCGCCAGCAGGTGATCGAAGGGGATCATGGTCGGGTGGATCCGCGCCTCGATGGCCCCGCCCCGCTCAATCGCGATGGCCAGCAGCTTGATCTTGTAACCCAGTTCCTTGGCGAACTCGATATCCTGCTGGCTCACCCCCGTAATGCCTTCTCGATAGATTTCCTCCAGGTTCACCTTCTTGCCGTAGGACAGGGCCAGCACGATCCCCAGCTTGTGGGCCGTGTCGATGCCCTCCACATCGAAGGTGGGGTCCGCCTCGGCAAAGCCCAGGGCCTGGGCCTCGCGCAGCACCATCTTGAAGTTCTTCCCTTCGTCAGTCATCTTCGTGAGGATGAAATTCGTGGTCCCGTTCAGGATGCTGAAGATGGACCGGATCCGGTTGGCCGCAAGGCTCTCCCGGAGGGTCTTGATGACGGGGATGGTGCCCCCGACACTCGCCTCGAAACCGATATTGACACCGCGGCGCTCGGCGGCCTTGAAGATCTCGTTTCCGTAGGTGGCCAACAGGGCCTTGTTGGCCGTCACCACGTGCTTGCCCTGCCGGATGGCCTCGAGAATGAAGCTCTTCGCCGGCTCGTAGCCTCCGACAAGCTCGATGACGATGGAAATCTCGGGATCGTTCAGGATGGCTTTGGCGTCCTTGGTGAGGAGCTTGCGGTCCACCGTCACAGGTCGGGGCGTCTTCAAATCGAGATCGGCAATCTTCTTGATGACGATTTTCGCCCCCAGGCGCTGCTCGATGAGGCTTCCGTTTTCCATGAGCAGCTTCACGGTGCCGGCACCGATGTTGCCGAAACCGATCAACCCGGCATAGATGGTTTTCATCGCTCACGCTCCCGTAAATAATAGCATATGGCAAAAGACGTAAGGCAAAGGGTCAAAGGCCTTTCGAAGCACTCGATTATAGTGAAAACGATTGTTTTGTCAAAGCAATTCCGTCGGTCATCAGCCCGTTCGGGCCAGGTCGAGCCGCCCTTCCCACTTCCACAGCAGGACCTCCCTCAGCGCGGCGTGCTCTGGCCGCTCAAGCCGCGGGTCCCTCTCCACCAACTGGAAGGCCTCCGTACGGGCATCGTTCAGGAGCCTCCCATCGCGAAGGATGTCGGCCACCCTGAAATCGGGGAAACCGGACTGTCGGGTTCCCATGAACTCCCCCGGGCCGCGGATCTCGAGATCCGCCTCGGCGATCCGGAAGCCGTCGACCGTCTGCTCCATGATCCGCAGGCGCTTGCGGGCATTTTCCGACCCTTTGTGATTGGTCAGCAGGACGCAGTAGGAGGGGATATCGCTGCGGCCAACCCTGCCCCGGAGCTGGTGAAGCTGGGCGAGGCCGAAGCGCTCGGCATGTTCGATGACCATGAGGGAGGCCTGGGGGATGTCGATCCCGACCTCGATTACGGTAGTCGATACAAGGATGTCCAGCCTGCCGTCGTTGAAGGACTTCATGATTTCGTCCTTCTCCGGACCCTTCATCCTGCCGTGGACGAGACCGATGTGAAGCTCCGGGAAGACATCCTTTTGAAGGTGCTCGGCCATCCGTGTGGCATCCTTGAGATCGAGGGCCTCCGATTCCGTGACGAGGGGGTAGACGATGAAGACCTGGTTTCCCTTGACGATCTCCTTCCGGACGATTTCGTAGACCCGGGGCCGTTCCTTCTCAAAGAAGATCTTCGTCTTGACGGGCTTCTTACCGGGTGGCATCTCGTCGAGGACCGAGATGTCCAGGTCCCCATAGACGGTCATGGCCAGCGTCCGCGGGATCGGCGTTGCCGTCATGACCAGCACGTCCGGATTTGCC
Organism: uncultured Syntrophaceae bacterium; assembly: GCA_964619035.1. Lineage (GTDB taxonomy): Bacteria > Desulfobacterota > Syntrophia > Syntrophales > UBA2192 > UBA2192. The sequence continues at coordinate 121,668 of CAZUBX010000001.1, forward strand.
CCCTTGGCCCTCAGGGCCGCTCGCTGCACGACGCCGAAACGGTGCTGCTCGTCGACGACGACAAGGCCCAGTTTCCTGAATTCCACGCCCTCCTGGATGAGGGCGTGGGTGCCAACGACGAACTGGATCTCGCCGTTTTCGATCTGGCGGACAACTTCCTTTTTGTCCGCGGGACGCATGCTGCCCAGAAGAAGTGCCGCCCTGAGCCCCAGGGATTCCACCCACCGCGCGATGTTCCGGTAGTGCTGCTCCGCAAGTATTTCCGTCGGCGCCATGATCGCCGCCTGGTAGCCGCTTTCGCAGGCCGTCAGCATCGCCGCCATGGACACGACGGTCTTGCCGCTCCCCACGTCCCCCTGCAGCAGACGGTGCATGGGCGAAGGCCTCGCCATGTCGGTGCGGATCTCTTCGACCACACGCTGCTGTGCCCCCGTCAGAGCGAAGGGCAGGATGGAAAGGAACCGGCCCGAAAGCTCCCCTCGCGTCTGAAAAGCGATCCCCTCTTCGAGAATGTGCCCCTTGTGCTTGAGGGCCATGGCCAGTTCGAAATAGAAAAGCTCGTCGAAGATGAGTCGCTTGTGCGCCGGCGAGCGCATGTCGTTGAGTGGGTGGAGTTCCTCTTCCTGCCCCGGGAAATGAACGGTGCGGACGGCCTCGATGATGTCGATGAGACCCTGTCTCTCGCAGATGTCGCGGGGAATCGGCCCCGGGACGTAGCGCGCATAATCCTCGACGGCGTGCATGAGGATCCGGCGCAGGGGCTTCTGCCCGAGACCCTCCGTTTCGGAGTAGATGGGAACGATCCGCTTGAAATGCAGGCGAGAGTCCTCGCCCTCTTCGAGAATCTCGAAGTCGGGGTGGATCATCTCGAGCTCGAACTGGTATAGGCGGACATCGCCCGTGAGGATCACCCGGACGCCCGGCTTGAACGTATTGCGCAGATAGGTGAAGCTGCCCTTGAACCACTTCGCCTTGAGAATTCCCGATTCGTCCTGGAGAACGACCTCGAACACTTTCCTTCTGTGGTAGGGGTGGATCTCCGCCCGTACGACATCGCCAATGACGGTTTCCTTCCTGCCGACCTCGGCGTTGGTGATCGTTTTGACAAAACGCCGGTCCTCGTATTTACGGGGGAGGAAATAAAGCAAATCCTCGACCGTCTTGAGCCCCTTGCGTGCAAGAAGCACTCCGATCTTGGGACCCACCCCTTTTACGAACTGGGCCTGCAGGGTCAGTTTCCCGATGGCCGCATCGAGGGATTCCCGCACTTCCCGCTCGACCCCCTCGGGTGGACGTCGGTAGCCGGGCTCCGACCATTGGGCCAGGAGGGATTTCATCGAGTCAACACGGGCAAGCCCCCCGGAAACCCTCCCCTGCCTCTCCTCGAGAGACACCTTTTCAAAACCGGAGAAGAGATCATCCATCTGCGTCAGGAGTTCCTCGAGGCGGGCGGCCTCCCCCGGATGTTTCACCCGTTGCCGGACCATCTCCCGAAGATCGGCGATTTTCCTGCGCAGTGGCACTTCCAGATCCCGGACGATGGCCAGGTTCCGGTAGGCATTTCCGGCCGAGAACCGCAGGGGGTTTTCGATCTTCTCGAGGGCCTGTTTCAGGGTTTCCATGATCTGATGTCCCTTATCGACTCTTCGATGCAGTCCCGACGCTTTTCGACTTCGCCCGTGCCGGAAAAGCAATCCCGACACATGCGGAACTTCCCGATATGGTTATCAAAGTTCCTCTCTTTTCTCAAGCCCGAGTTGTCCCCGGCGCGCAGATTCATGCCCTGGCGGCATAGGATCGCATTGACTTATTCGACGTTTTCGGATAATGTGCAACCGTTTTCCACCGAATGGTCTTTATCCATCCATTCTATCATCTATCTCCACACAACAGGAGCGCTCATGGGGGGGAATATTTCATACAAGGACTCTGGGGTTGACATTGACAAGGGAAACCGTTTCATCGACGTGATCAAGCCACTCGTCAAGACGACCTTCCGAAAAGAGGTGATGGGCAGCCTCGGCGGGTTCGGGGGCCTGTTCCACCTCGACAAGGTGAAATACCGGGACCCCATCCTCGTCGCCTCGACGGACGGTGTGGGCACCAAGCTCAACGTCGCCCGGATGATGAAACGCTACAACACGATCGGGATCGACCTGGTCGCCATGTCCGTCAACGACATCATCGTCCAGGGCGCCGAACCCCTCTTTTTCCTCGACTACATCGCCTCAGGCTCTATCGACGTCGAGACGGGCAGGCAGCTCATCGAAGGCATCGTGAAGGGCTGCAAGGATTCCGGATGCGCCCTTTTGGGCGGGGAGACGGCCGAGATGCCCGGGTTCTACGGCGAGGGGGACTACGAACTGGTGGGCTTCTGCGTCGGCATCGTCGAGGCAGACAGGCTGATCGACGGCTCCCGGGTGGGCATCGGCGACAAGATCATCGGACTTGCCTCGAGCGGGATCCACAGCAACGGCCTGTCGCTCGCGCGAAAGGTCTTCTTCGACCGCTGCGGCCTGCAGGCCAACGACCCCGTGGAGGGCTTGCTCCTGCCCGTCGGCGAGGAGCTTCTCACGCCCACGAGGATTTACGTCCGGAGCATCCTGAATCTCAACAAGAACTTCAGCCTGAAGGGGATCGTCCACATCACGGGCGGAGGCTTCTACGACAATATCCCGCGCATCCTGCCCGAGCGCTGCTCGGCCTTGATCCAGCGGGGGAGCTGGCCCGAGCTTCCCATCTTCCAGGCCATCCGGAAGCAAGGGCAGATCGAAGACGCCGAGATGTTCCGGGTATTCAACATGGGGATCGGCATGATGATCATCGTGGACAGCGAAACCGCGCCGGAGATCATCGAACGGCTGGGCGCCCTGGGGGAGAAGGCCTACCTGATCGGCTCGATCGAGAAGCGCCTGAAGGATTCCCCGCCCGTGATCATTTCATGAAGAGGTTTTCCGGGAGTCCTCCATGTCGAGAATCGTAAACCTGGGTGTCCTCGTTTCGGGAAGCGGCTCTAATCTCCAGTCCATCATCGACCACATCGAAAAGGGGATTCTGCCGGCTCGGATCCGTATCATTCTGAGCAACAACCCCGGGGCCTTCGCCCTTGAGAGGGCCCGAAAGCACGGCATCCCCTTCGCCGTGATCGAGCACGGGGGCTCCGGCAGCCGGGAGGAGTACGACCAGAGACTCGTGGATGCCCTGAAGGCCCACGACGTGGAGCTGGTGGCGCTCGCCGGTTTCATGAGGGTTCTCTCGCCCCTTTTCCTGCGAGCATTCCCAACACGCATCATGAACATCCACCCGGCCCTCCTGCCGTCTTTTCCCGGCACGCACGGCCAGCAGAAGGCCTTTGAATACGGCGTAAAATTCTCCGGCTGCACCGTACACTTCGCCGACGAAGGCGTGGATACAGGGCCCATCATCATCCAGGCCATTGTCCCCGTCTACGACTCGGATACGGAGGACACTCTTTCCGGGCGCATCCTGAAGGAAGAGCACCGGATCTACCCGAAGGCGATCAAGCTCTACGCCGAGGGCAAACTGCAGGTCGAGGGCCGCAAGGTACGCATCAAGGATCACCCGCAGCCGGAAGACAGCCCCCGGCACAACCCCCCTGTCGTTGACTTTTGAGTCCCGCCATCTCATGATCGCATTTGACAAGAGGGCTTTCTTTTTGGAAAATAGTTCATCATTGAAGGGCTTCCGTCAGGAGACCAAGGATTGCAAACCATGTACGACGTGATCGTCATCGGCAGCGACCTCAGTTCCTTCATCGCCGCACTGCTGTCAGCCCGATACGGCCGCAAGACGCTCCTGCTTTCCGAATGCGCACTCGGTGACAGCCTCACCCTCTCGGGGTACACCTTCAATATCGATCCTTTCCCCTGGAGCGGCTTCGGCGCAGGGCAGATCTTCACAAAGCTGTTCTCCGAGCTCAACATCCCCCTGCCGGACGCGGCAAAGATCTCCCCCCTGAACCCGGCCTTCCAGGTCGTCCTGCCGGAGCATCGGATCGATTTCTGCATCGACAGGGAGGCTCTCATCAACGACATCAGCCGGGAGTACCCCGGGGAAGACAGTCAGGTCCAGAACCTTTACCAGTCCGTCACCAGGGTCTGCGACACCCTGGACAATGCGATCCGGGAGTCTCTGACATCGGCGGACCGGTCCTTCAAAGACCTCATGAAGAACTGGCTCGACATGCCCTTTTTCATGGCGGATATCTGGCGACTCTCTCACAAACTCAGGTCCCTCGGGAGGCAGCCGTCCCTGGAAGCGATTTTCGATTCGGGACTCACCCTGTTCTCGAACCAGTACGTCAACCACGACAAACCGCTCTCGTCGGCCTACCTGCTTTCGCTGCCCTGGCGCGGGCTTTACTATCATTTTGGCGGCAAGCACCTCATGCTCGGTCAGCTGCGGAAGCGCTTCGAGGACCTCCGGGGCGAAACCCTCACGGACTGCGCGATCACGGCCATCCGTACCGGAGGCAAGGTCGAGGTGGACGTCAAGCCGAAAGGCAAGCCGATCAGCGTCGTGGGACAGGAGCTGATCATCAGCGTAAAATCCCCTGCTCTGGCGATCCTGCTTTCGGGGGAAAAGAAACTATCCAAGCTCGCGCGGAAACTCCGCAGGGTCGAAACGGCTCAGTATCCCTTCACCCTGCACATGGGCGTCGACAACCGGGGTCTGCCGGACCGGATGAGCGAATACGTCATCTTCGTTCCGGAACATCCCCGGGATACCGCGCGGGAAACCGGCCCATTTCTCTTCCTGGAGTCGAGTGTCGCCGATGATACGGGACTCGCTCCCCGCGGGAAACGGACGCTGACGGTAACGGCATTGTTGTCCCGTTCCCCGCTGCATATGGAGGACGGGGAGCTGAAAGCCACGGCAGAGGACATGATCCGGGCTCTCGAGAGATTCCTGCCATTCCTTCGGGAGAGCATGGACTGCATGGATGTGGATCGCTCCATCGAGGTCTCCCGCCAGTATCAGCAGGTCGTGAATCCCCGCTATCGTTTCCCGGGGCCGTCTCTGCCCTCTCTGGCGACACTCCCGCTCAAGTCCCCCCTGCGCAATGTCCGGATCACCGGTGGAATAACCTTTGCAGGATTAGGCTTCGAGGGAGAGGTCCTGTCCGGCATGAGGGCAGGTTACCTCGCAGCAGGGGACGCCGAGAAATGAAACAGATCGCAGATCATTTCGAGATCCAGAGCCTGGGCAAGCCGAAGATCCCGTCCCCGCTTACGGTGGGCTACTTCAAGAGCGATGACGAGCGGGTCCTCTGTGACATCAGCATCGGTCTGCGCAAAGCACTTCCGTCCAGGCCTCTCAAGTCCATATCCCTGGAAGTTGCCGGCCCGCGTCATATCATCTTCTTCGAACCGCAGAAGGTCAAGGCGGCCGTGGTCTCCTGCGGAGGCCTGTGCCCGGGGATCAACGACGTCATCCGCGCCCTCGTCATGGAGCTCCATCACCGTTACGGCGTCCGGAACATCATCGGCGTCAAGTACGGCCTCCAGGGCCTGATCCCGCGATACGGCCACGATTTCCTCGAGCTCTCAACGGATGTCGTCAAGGACATCCAGGATCTCGGCGGCAGCATCCTCTCTTCGTCCAGGGGCAACCAGGACATCACCGAAATGGTCGACGCCCTGGAGAGGATGAACATCAACCTCTTCTTCGTCATCGGCGGGGACGGCACCATGCAGGCCGCCCAGCTCATCACCGACGAGATTGCACGCAGAAAGCTCAAGATCGGCGTGATCGGCATCCCGAAGACCATCGACAACGATCTGGTGCTCATCCAGAAGAGTTTCGGTTTCGACACGGCCATCTCGGAGGCCGTCAAGACGATCCAGTGCGCCCACGTGGAAGCCAAAGGTGCTCCCATGGGCATCGGAATCGTAAAGTTGATGGGTCGTCAGTCCGGTCACATCGTCGCATCGGCGGCACTGGCCCAGGGAGATGCGAATTTTGTCCTCATTCCGGAAGAACCGTTTGATCTGATCGGAGAGAAGGGATTCCTCCGGCAGCTTGAAAAGCGTCTTCTTGCGAGAAGTCACGCCGTCATCATCGTGGCCGAGGGCGCCGGGCAGCATCTTTTTGCCAGAAAAGGACCTGTCCGCCGTGACCGTTCGGGAAACATCAAGCTCAACGACATCGGGGTATTTCTGAAGGAAAAGATCGAGGACTATTTCAAGACAAAGAAGATGGAGATCAATCTGAAGTACATCGACCCCAGCTACATTATCCGCAGTGTACCGGCCAACGCCAGCGACAGCATCCTCTGCGGGGTTCTGGCTCAATATGCCGTCCATGCCGGGATGGCCGGAAAGACGGGAATGCTCGTGGGCCTTGTCAACGACACCTACGTACACCTGCCCTTCCGGGCCGTCGCCGACCAGAGGAAGATGATCGACCCCAGGGGCAACATCTGGACGCTCGTCCTGGAGTCGACAGGCCAGCCCCCGTCCATGAAAAACTAAAAAACACTTGCATTATCCTGTTCTTTGGTTTAGATAGACGGACTATTTTTTTTCGAGGTGTGTGCTATGGCTAGAGTCTGTGATGTCTGTGGCAAGGGGCCCGTGGTGGGCAACAATGTCAGCCACGCCAACAACAAAACAAAACGGGTCTGGTATCCCAATCTCCAGAAGCTTCAGGTTGTCGATCAGAAAGGTTCCGTGAAACGGATGAAAGTCTGCACCCGCTGCCTGCGGTCGGGCTTCGTGCGCAAAGCCCTATAGCCCACTGTCAAACCCCGCTTTCGCAATCTCCTGCAGCGTTGCCGACAGGAACTCTTCACAGTCGGCAACGCTTTCGATTCCCCTCTGCAGAAGATCCCGGATGTCGCTCCGCACCTTCTCCCCGGCAACTCCCCCGTAGAACTTGTGGAGGAAAAGCTCGGTTCGGCCCTCAAGGCTCACCGACCGGCGCAGGATTTCGTTGCGGTACGCGGACATGCCCTGCACAACGGCGTCCCTCGCAAGCGCCTCCGGCAACGAGTAGGACCAGGCCAGCGTGCCGACAAGTCCTTCGAGACGGTGTTCGAGGGTCCACTCCACGGCTTGAGAAAATAGCTTTACGATCTCGGGGTATCGCCCGAAGACCACCAGATCTACGGCCATCTCGATGAGAAGGTGCGATCGATACAGCGCTTCTTCTGTGGAGATCTTCACGCCGTGCAGCTCGATCATGTTCTGCGCAAGCGCTGCGCCCTTGCGGTAGGCATACCCTCCGGAGGCATTCTCGAAACGGTCGTGGCCTCGCCGGGTGATGTGACCGTGGTGGGACAGATCGTCCACAAGGAGGTGGAATTGGATGAAACGCGCCTTGGCGTGTTCGGGCGCAACGGCCCCGAGGCGCTCAATCCGGTGGGTCATTTCAGGCGTAATGTCCCGGTGGATGGGAAGAATATCGGGCATCACGTTGTAGATGAGGATATCGAGGTTATCCGGGCACAGTCGGTCGCCCGCATACTCCTTCAGCAGCCATGTGTGCGTGTTGAGCAGCATCTCACTGCAGGATCATCCGTTTCAGAGAGGCCATGCAACCCTCTTCACGGATCCTCCCCGAAGGGCTCCTTCCAATCGGTGTCTTCCAGGAAAGGGATCGAGTTCTCCCGCGCCATGGCATCCAGGACGCAGTTGACAACCCCCTCGAGACCGTCGGGAATGCAGAGCATCACGACGGCGGCCTTCGAGTCGACGGTGGTCACCGTGGCAATCCCGTCATAGCCCTCGACGAGGAACTGGAAATGGGCGATGTGACGGGCAGGCAACCGGAAATAACGTTTGCGGCACCCTGTCATGGACGTTCTCATCAGAAAAGCAGGGATATCCGTAGCATCGGCATTGACAAAGATCAAGGACGAATAATTCTTCTCTTGACACAAACCCCGACGCTGTTAATATAGCCGGTGCCCCGACTGGCCCGACAAGAAAACGAAGGCCGGCGAATAGGCCCTGAGGAAGAACATGTCTTTATGCTGCCGATCACACGATGGAAACTGTCTGAAACGCAAGATGACCTCCAGTCTCTTTTCGTAAGGGAATTCAAGCTCAGCCCGATCGTAGCCCAGATCCTCATCAACCGGCAGATCATCGATCTCGAGTCGGCCAACCGCTATCTGAACTCCTCGCTTCACGACCTTCACAGTCCGTTTCTCATGAAAGACATGAATAAGGGAGTGGAGCGGCTCATCCGGGCCATCCAGGGCGGGGAAAAGGTATCCATCTACGGCGATTACGATGCCGACGGCATCACCTCGCTGGCGTGCCTCTACCGTTTTCTGCAGGGGATTCACGACAGCGTAATCTACTACATCCCCGACCGGGTGAGCGAAGGCTACAGCTTGAACCGCTCGGCCATTGACCGGCTGAAAGCGCAGAACGTCAGCCTGATCATCACCGTTGACTGCGGGGTGTCAGATCGGGAGGAAATCGATTACGCCCGCTCCCTCGGCATCGACACCATTGTTCTCGATCATCACGAGGTCCCGCCTGCGCTCCCCAATGCGTCGGCCGTCATCAACCCCAACCGCAGCGACTGCCCGTTCCCTTTCAAGCAACTCGCCGGTGTCGGGATTGTCTTCAATTTCCTGATTGCCTTGCGCGGGGGCCTGCGCACAATCGGTTTCTGGTCCAACCGTCCCTACCCGAACCTGAGGGATTATCTCGACCTCGTGGCCCTGGGCACGATCGGCGACCTTTCGCCACTGGTTGATGAAAACCGGATTTTTTCCCGGATCGGTCTCGATCTCATCAATGAAGACCGCCGCGTGGGCCTGAAGGCCCTGAGGGACACGGCGGGACTGGGAAACACGGCCATCGACTCCGGGGTGGCCTCCTTCTCGATCATTCCCCGGATCAATGCGGCCGGACGCGTCGGGACGCCCGATGACGCCGTCCGGCTCCTGCTGACGGAAGACCCCGCCGAAGCGCAGCGTCTCGCCGCGCGCCTGGAGACGTGCAACCGGGAACGCCAGCGCCTCGAAAAGACGATTTTCGATGACATCATCGCCCGGATCCACTCCATGGGCAATACGAAAGACAAAGGTGCCCTCGTCCTGGCCTCACCGGAATGGCATCCCGGTGTGATCGGGATTGTGGCCTCCCGGGTCGTGGACCGTTTCTACCGACCCACGATCCTCATCAGCCTCAAGGACGGCATCGGCAAGGGCTCGGGAAGAAGCATCGCCGAATTCAATCTCTACGAAGGGCTCAAGCTCTGCGATTCCCTGCTCATTTCCTACGGGGGGCATCGATACGCCGCGGGCATCTCCATCAAGGAAGGCAATATCGAGAGGCTGAGCGAAGTGCTCGGGGACATCGTCAAGGAGGGTCTTGTCGTACAGGGACTGATCCCGGAAACGAACATCGACGCCCAGTGCAGCCTGAACCAGATTACCCATGAACTGGTCTCCCAGTTCGACCGCCTGGCTCCCTTCGGGACCCGGAACCCGGAACCGATTTTCTGCGCCCGCAACGTCCAGGTGTCATACCCCACGGTGGTGGGCAACAAGCACCTCAAGATGCGAGTCTACGGCGATGGCGTTTCCTGCAACTCCATCTGGTTCAACAAGGGGGATTATGCGCAGGATATAGAGGGCGTGCGGCTGGACATCGCTTTCACCCCGCAGATCAACTACTGGAACGGCTCCTCGAACATCCAGTTGAAAGTACGCGACATCGCCACCGCCTCGACGCAAGACAGATAGAATGATCCCCGCCTTTAGCCTTTAGCCTTCGTCAGGTACTCCACGACGTGGACCATTCCGCGCACGAGCTGTGACATCTTGTCGAACCGCAGCGTTCCGATCGTGTCTTTTTCTCCGTGGTAATTGGGATTGCGGTAGAAGGCCGTGTCGGTCACCATGACAGCCCGAAAGCCCATTTTCCAGAAGGCTCCGTGATCGGAAAGGCCGATGCCGGGGATGAAGGGCAGCGCCACGAGATGCTCGACGGGAAGCCCGGAGCCGGCTTTCATCGACTCGGCCACGGCAAGCGTCAGCTCGCGGGAGGACACGTTGCCCACCACCCCGATGAAGTTCCCCCGGTCGGGGAAAAGCCAGTGCAGGCCGGGCACCGGAAAGGCCTGGCTTCCCGCGGCCTCATTGAAGTACCCCACCATCTCGAGACCGATCATCCCGACGATATTTTCGCCTCGATCCCGGGCCTGCGCGGCATAGACATAACTGCCCATTGCGGGGGTCATGAAGGCAGGCGGCTCCTCGAGAACAAAGAAAACCAGCCTCAGGGTCCTTTCGGGCCGATAATCCTTCAGGGCGCGGCACAGCTCGAGAAGCACGGCCACGGCACTGGCGTTGTCGTCGGCGCCGGGCGTGCCTGAGACGGTGTCATAATGGGCTCCGATAATGATCGTCTCTTCCCTTCGCGAGCCTCCCTCGAGAGTGACGACGATGTTGTTGTACCGATTTCCCTCGTAATCGTATCCCTGAAACTCGAACGGGATTTCCTGTTTGTCGAGAAACGTCCGGATGTATTGCTCGGCCTGACGGATCTTTCCATAATCTCCGAGGCTCCTGGACCCGATGACAACACTCAGGGCATGTACGTGATCGTACAGGGCTTGCTCGCTTGAGGCGGGGATGAAGCGCGGCTCCGGTTGGATGACCGAGGCGGACATTTTGATCTTCACGATGGGATACAGCAGCGCCGCGGCCACTCCAAGCACAACGATAATCAAGGCGTAGAGCATCTTTCTTCTCATGGGCTGACCTTCACCTTGTTTTCAGCCGCGCCATTGTCGCACAGGCACCTGGCTATTTCAAGCCCGGCCGGGATGCATCTGCGGAGGGCCGCGCCCCTTGTCTTGATCTTCTCCAGGGACGAAAATTATCCGTTTCCGGCGTCGCTCTGATCTGCTATAATTTCACACAGACCCACAGGTCATAAAATATCTTCAATCTTCAAAAAGGAGTGACCCTATGAAAAAGGAAGAGCGCCTGAATGCCCTCGAGGTGGCCCTGACCAATGAGATGAGAGAGCGGGAGTTCTACCTCAAGTGCGCCGAGCGTTGCCGAAACAAACTCGGCATATCGATGTTCAAGCAGATTGCCGATGATGAGCTCGAGCATTACGAAAGGCTGAAGGAAATACACGCCCGCTGGAAATCGCAGAAGATGTGGCCCGAATCGCTTCCCGTGAAAGTCAAGGGAACCGCCGTGAAGGACATCCTCAAGGACTTCCTTCTGAAGGCGGAAGCGTCCGCCCCCGGGAACGACGACGATCTGAAAGCCGTCCGGACCGCCCTGGACTTCGAAGCAAAAGGCGAGAAGTTTTACGCCGAGTTGCGTGACGCATCAACAGACCCGAAGGAAAAGGCATTCTTCGAGATCCTCTCGAAAATGGAGAGGCAGCACTACCTCTCGCTCAAAGACACGGAGGACTACTTCAGCGACCCCGAAGGGTGGTACCGGAAGAAGGAGCACCACGGCATTGACGGGGCATGATGCCCCCCGATCGCACCAAGGAGAATGCAATGGCAGAAAAATCGCTCACGGTTGGGAAGAGCGTCAAGGACTTCACGCTCAAGGATCAGAACGGGCAGGATTTCAAGCTTTCCGAGTTCAAGGGGAAGAAAGTGCTCCTTTCCTTCCACCCCCTTGCATGGACCGGCATCTGCGCGAAACAGATGCAGGCGCTCGAGAAAAACGTCAAGGTATTCGAAAAGGCGGGAGCCGTAGCCGTCGGCCTGAGCGTCGACAGCGTGCCCAGCAAGGCCGCCTGGGCGAAATCGTTGAAGATCAAAAAAACGCAGCTTCTCGCCGACTTCTGGCCCCACGGGAAGGTCGCGGCCTCCCTCGGCCTGTTCCGCAAGGAGGGATTCTCGGAGCGGGCGAACATCCTCATCAACGAAAAAGGCAAGGTGGCCTGGATCAAGGTCTATCCCATCCGGGAATTGCCCGACATCCGGGAAGTACAGGCAGCCGTGAAGAAATAGGCGGCTACTCCCAGCTCCGCTCATCGACGATCGGCTTGTAGCTCTCGCCGAGCGTCCCCTGCGGGACCTCCTCGATGCGGTCGATGCGGACCGTACAGATCTCGGCAAAATGTTTCTCGAACGAGGCAAGGTGATCCTTGCCTCGTTTCGTTTCCGGGGCGTCGATGCGGACGGTGAGGACATCCCGGTTTTCCGATCGGTTCACGACGATCTGAAATTTGAAATCGGGAAAGCGTTCGCCGATTTTTTTCAACTGGCTGGGCGCCACGAACATGCCCCTTACCTTGACGGCCTCCCCTACCCTTCCGGCAACACCGGCAAGCCGGAGCGATGTCCTCCCGCAGGGGCAGCGCTCCAGGATCAGCCTGGAGAGATCGCCCGTTCCGAAGCGGAACAGAAAAAAGATGCCGTTGGGCCTCGTGACAACGACCTCACCCAGCTCTCCCGGCGGCACGTCGAGACCCGTCTCGGGATCGAGGATCTCGACGACAACCTCCTCGCAGATGTGCCAGCCGTTTTTCTCCCGGCACTCGTAGGCCACGTCGCCCACCTCGGTAGCCCCGTACATCTGGTAGGTGTCGATCCCGTACTTTTTCTCGAACTCCTCTCTCAGGGCCGGATGAAGGGGCTCCGCCGCAAAGGAAGCCCTCCGGACAAGGAAATCCCTCTTGAAGTCGTGCCCTGTCTCCGCGGCCTTCTCGATGATCGCCTTGAGGAAACTCGGCGTCCCCGTGTATCCCGTCACCTTGAGATCCCGGATGAGTTGGACCTGGATAGCCGTTCCCGACGCACCCGACGGGACAACCGTCGCCCCGACACGCCTGAGTCCGCTGTGGAATGTCAACCCTGCCGCCACGAGATGGTACGAGAATGCATTCAGGACCACGTCCCCCGGACCGAACCCCGCCGCACGATAGGCCCTGGCCCAGATAGGGTCCGACTCGGAGAGGTGCGGCTCATAGACAGGCCCCGGCGAGGTGAAGATCCGGTCGATTTCGGCATCGGGATTCCCCAGCCCGGCATAGGGCGCGTCGTCGATCTGCATCTGGACAAGCTTTTCCCGCGAGATGACGGGAAGCTTCTTCAGAAGCTCGAAAGCATTTCTTTTCGACGGCTTCATCCCGAGTGCTTCGAGCTGCCCCTTGATCAGCGGCGATTTTTTCACCGCCAGCCGCATCATCGCAGCCAGCTCCCCCGCCTGGTCTTCCCGGCGCTTCTGGCTGCTCCTCGTTTCTTTCTCGTCAAAATAAGGGCTCCGCTTTTTGACCACCATTGCCTCCCCCACGTTCTGAAGATCTTTTTCCTTCCCTATACCCTATACCCTGAACCCTGGACCCTGTCTCTCAGAGCCATCGCTTCCGGCGCTTATACGCTTTCACATCCCTGTACGACTTCGCCGTCCCCGCAGCCCCCATGCCCAGGTAGAACTCCTTGACGTCAGGGTTCTCACGCAGTTCCTCGGCACGGCCCTCCATGACGATTTTCCCGTTCTCCATGACGTAGCCGTATGTAGCGATCTGCAGGGCCATATTTGCATTCTGCTCCACGAGGACGATCGTCGTGCCGTCCTCCCGGTTGATCCGTTCAATAATCTGGAAGATCTCCCGGACGATGAGAGGCGCAAGCCCCAGTGACGGCTCATCGAGAAGCAGAAGCTTCGGGTGGGCCATGAGGGCCCGACCGATGACGAGCATCTGCATCTCGCCGCCGCTGCAGTACCCGGCAAGGGTCTTTCGGCGTTTCGTGAGTGCCGGAAAGTAGTGATAGACCTTATCCAGATCCTGCCTGTAGGGCTTTCCCCACCGCGTTGCCGTCCCCACCCGGAGGTTTTCTTCGATGGTGAGGTATTTGAAGGGCTGTCGGCCTTCGAGGACCTGGATGATCCCGGCCCTCGTAATCGTTTCGGGCGAATGGTTGTGGATCGGTTTGCCGTCGAACAGGACGCTCCCTTCGGTGACCTCGCCGTTTTCCGGTTTGAGAAGCCCCGATATGGCCTTCAGGGTCGTCGTCTTTCCGGCGCCGTTGCTCCCGAGCAGCGAGATGACCTGCCCGGGCTCCACGGTAAGCGATACACCCTTGAGTACCTGGATCACGTCGGAATAGACGACGCTGATATTATTGATGACAAGCAGCTTGT
>CAZUBX010000002.1:0-109984 GCA_964619035.1 uncultured Syntrophaceae bacterium
AGGGGGCGATGTAGAGGATCTTCTGCTTCCACTTGCCCTCGGCCGTCTTGTCGAAGGCGGGCCGGGACAGGTCGATGAGCATCTTCAGTTCCTTGAAATCCCGGACGAGGAAGGGAAGCGTCACGATCTGGAAGATCTTCTCGTCACCGGCAACGCCGCTGATGAGCATGTCGGAGACAGGAACAAGGCCGTCACGGACGACCTTGAGAAGCTCGGGGCCCTTGTAGCCCAGGGCGCCGCCGCTGCTCACCATCAGTTCGAGCTCGCCGTTGGTGGCCGTCTTCACCTTCTCGGCAAATTCCGTCAGCCCGACACTGTGATTGTTCTTCGGGGGCCATACCGAGTTTGCGTTCCACGTGGTCTTCGCGAGGCAGGGCGTTGCCAGAAACGCCGCCGCGACTACCAGGACAATCGTGAGCGTCCAAGTCTTCTTCATAGGTCGCCTCTCCTTTTTTGAAATTACGGTTCGATGTGCGCTTGAAACGGGATGAGTAAACGCCAAAGCGGCGCTGATTATAGAGGGTTGCCCCGGCCAAATCAAGGGCAAACTGAAAAGAAATAGCCCTCTGCAATCAGCGGGTTGAGTGAATAACGGGCAGGCCGGAACCGGGGACATCGTATCATTTTGGTAACGGGTCGAAAAGGGACCCCTGCCGAAGACGAACCTTTATGGACAGAACGCCCTGACCCACAGAATAAAAGGGATCCCGAAGCGCCGTCTACAGAAAATAAAACTAGAGCAAGTCCTCGACACTGATTCCAAGGTCCTTTTGCAGTTGATAGAGGAAATCCTTCGGATCGACAAACGCCTTGGTATCTTCCAGGGTTATTTGTTGGCTGAAATCGAGGTCGTTCTTGTAAAATGAGTCCGCCAACTGCCGGGACAACTCTTCATTTTCAAACACGATCGCCGATTCACTGTTGAGTTTCCTGCTGCGCGGATCCATGTTGTAAGAACCGACAATCGAGAGACGGCGATCGAAAACGGCATATTTGGCATGGATGGTCCCTTCGGTTTGATCGTTCGCGTGTGTCCGGCGACCTTGCCATTCCCAGATCTGCACGCCACCCCCATCACAGGACTTGACAACGGGTTCATCATTTACGACCAGCATATCATCATAGTAATCGCGTCCCACGATGGTCAGCATGGGCAGATCGTTGGTTCCGGGACTATTGGTCAATATGATGACCTTTACGCACCTGCGTGCGGCATCCTTTATGGTCTCGATCAACGCTGCCGACGCAACGAAGTAAGCATTGGCAATGAGTATTTCACTTTTTGCTCCTTTTATGGACTTGAGATAGGACTGTTCAATATAGGTTTCACCAAACCGCGGCCGGTTCTGAAAAAAGCGGCTCTTTGCATTTTGATATTTCAGGTCCAGCTTTTTATCGGCCAGTTCACGGACAATCTTGTTTAACCGTTCATCGGTGACATGGCTCATATACAGCTTGCCCGTCTTCTCCATCACGTTGCGGGTGGCTTTCCAGTATTTGTTGGTGTTGAAAATGCCGCGGCTTTCCTTGACTTTGATAAAATACTCATAATTGCGCTCAAAGGTTGTCACCATGTCTTTGATGACATCGCCCCTTACAATCACATCCTGGTCCCGCCAGTAACGGCCGGGCTCTTGAGGATCGATGCGAAAATATTCATTGGCAATATTCAATCCCCCCACTACAGCCACTCCGTGATCGGTTTCACCGTCGATGATCCACATCTTTTCATGATATCGCTTGTTCGGATCGGTTGTTTTATCCGGAGCGTCGTGGCTTATCACAGGCAGCTCGTTCACCCACTGGAGATAAAAGGTTTCGTAGCCTTCCACTTCAATCCCGTGCTGCTTCAGATCAAAATACATCATCTGTGTCTGGGGTCCCGGATTTGACATGGCATCCACAATGACCCGAACATCCAGCCCCCGGGCCTTCTTTTCCTTCAATAGTTCAGTAATATACAAACCGGACTCATCGCCCGTGAAGATCAGGGCCTGGATGCGAATGGAGGTATCGGCATTCCTGAGGGTCTGGATGCGTGCGGCAAATGAATCGTCACCATTGGGCAAGACGGCAATACGGCATGTTTCCGGGGGGTGGACATTGAACAACCCGCTGATGCCAACTTCCTCGTTAGAGCTGCCGACAAATTCCCGGGTGGCGTCAAATGGCGTGCCCCGAATCGCTGAGATTTGCACATCGCTTCGAGGCGCCGTTTTCCCTTCAGTACCTTTGTCTCCCATGGACTGGGTGGACGCACAGGAGAGAGTCATGATGAGGATGATTGCCAGGTTGAATCGAAAGATATTTTCTTTCATGTTTATATCCCTACAAGATTTCTCAGAAACAGGGAATGGTTCCTCTTCCGGCGCCTGTGTCACAGGTATCGCGCTGGGCCGTCCATCGCGTTGACAAAAAACAAAGCCCCTGCTAAGAGAGCACGTGAAGCCATCGAAACCACACGTAGGACTCATCCATGGGAATCGCCCGGGTCCTGATACTCCTCGCAATTCTTTCACTTCTCACGGCCTGCGGCGGCAAAGCCGTCCTTCCGCCAGTTGCCGACACTGTGCCCCTCATCCTGGCTCCCATATCCAAGACGCAGACCGTGGATGCGCGCGGGCGTTTCCGGGAGATTTACTGCGCCGTTCGCGAGGATCACGGCAGGTCGCTTCCCGATGATCGCCCCTGTGACGAGGCCCTCTGGAAATTGGCCGAGGAGCCCGGGGCCTCGGGGCGGCCCGTTGACTTGGGAAAACCCGGGCTCAACCTGAGGGTCATTGTGGTGCCCGGGCTTTTCAACGACTGCCTCAAGCACATGATCTCCGTGTTCTCCGACGCCCTCGCCCACCTGGAAACTCTCGGGTTTAAAACGGGTCACATCCCCGTCGGCGGCCGGTCCAGCTGTGCCCACAATGCGGTCCAGCTTCGGGATCATCTTCTCTCAACAGCCCTGGAGCCCGGCGAAAAAGCCATCCTTGTCGGCTACTCCAAGGGAACAGCAGACATCCTCGAAGCCCTGGTCAGCTATCCCGAGGTCCTTCCACGGGTTGCCGCCGTCGTCTCCGTGGCCGGTGCCGTGGGAGGCAGCCCCCTGGCCGATGAGCTGTCGGATTTCTATCTTTCGCTTTCGATGCAGTTCCCCGCCCCCCATTGCCCGGCGGGGGATGGAGGCGGCGCAGAAAGCCTGAAGCCCCGCACGCGCCACCTCTGGCTGTCGAAGCATCCGCTTCCCGGGGGGGTTCGATTCTACTCGCTGGCGAACTTTGCCGGCCGCGAAGAAACCTCGGCGATCCTGCGACCGAAATACGATCTCCTCGCCCGCATCGATCCGCGCAACGACGGCTCGGTGATTTTCTTCGACATGATCATCCCCGGGAGCACGCTCCTCGGTTATGCCCGGGCGGACCACATGGCCGTCGCGATGCCCTTCAACCGAATATGGCCGACGTTGTCGGCCGGCATCCTGGACCGCAACGCCTTCCCACGGGAGGTTCTCCTCGAGGCCCTGATCCGCTTTGTGGAAGAAGATCTGACCAGCACGCACTGAGAATCCTTGCGCTCCTGTCGTCTGCCTTCACCTCCCGCGTTTCGACCGGTCCCAACCGCTCAATCCATTCCCACCGTCGCCGCCGATCGGAAAAACCCGAGGCGGCGCCGCTCGCCCTCCGGGGTCCCGGGCTGCGTTTCTTCAGGGGTCAATTCGTGGTCGAGTTTTGCCGCAATCGCGGCGCGGCACGTCATGTACCCCTTGGCCTTCGGATCTTCGATGTCGTCGAGCTGCCGCTCCACATCGTCCACGAATGCCGCCTTCTTGCGGTAAAGCGCGATCGCCGAGGCGAGGTCGTCCCACTTGGCCGCGCGGAGGGCGACGGCGCAGCCGCGAACCGTTTCGTTGCCGCAAAATACCGGAGGTTGAACCCGGGAGAGTTCCTCCACCTTTGCGCCCATGTCGTCATAGAGCTCGATGATGACCTGCAGCATGGCATCCTGGTATGGGTGCGCCGCTTCGTAATGTTTCAGCAGGGCGTTGTAATTCGATTTAAATTGTTCCTCTGCGCCACCCTGTTCTTGCGCGGCTCTGCCAAAATGGTCGTTCGGGTGGGCGCCTTCGAGGCGTTTTCGCCGGGCCTTGTCGTTAACCTCGGCCGGGTCCGTGGCTCCATCGGTCTGCTCCGGGTCAACAAAGCCGAGGTCGGCTATGCCCCTGAGCAGCCAGTCCACCAGAGAGCCTCTCGATGCCTTCTGGGCCTCGATCTCGGCAATATCCTTCTGGGTCAGGGCCGCGACCGAAATGCCCGCCTGCGCGCAGGAGGGCTTCGTCCACGCGTCGAGAAGCTCCTGGTCATTCTCGGCGGGTGCTGCAGCCGACGGCAGGAGATCCCCGGTCACCCGGATCCGCTTTGCTTTCGGGTCATAGGCAAAGGAAACACGCCGGTAGGCCAGGGGCCAATCGGACAGCGAGCTCACGTTGAGCTCGAGCAGGTCCCTGCCGTCGATGCGGTGCACCGCCCAGAAGCCCGAGTGCGTGTGAGCCGAGATGTAAACGAGTGGGTGATCGACGGACTTGAGAATGGGCTCGAGCCGCAGGCGTGTTCCCGGACTGAGCATGGCCCAGGGGTGATGGCCCGCGAAGACGACCAACTCGCCTGCCTTCCGGGCGTCGCTGACCCACTGCGCGACGATCTTCGCCTGCCCCTCCATCACGAGTCCCGTGTCCCCGGGGCTGTTCCCCATTGCCGTGTCGAAAAAACCGATCGCCACGTTGAGCTGGCTGGTGTCCATCGCCACGATCGTCGTGCGAAACGGGGCCTCCGGAGCGGGGGGCAGGCGGAACTTGTGCAGGAGGAAGGACTGGGCGTAATCGCGCCCGTCGACAAGTTCACCCGCGATTCTCTCTATGAACCCCTGCGGGTCGGGATTGACCCAGTTCACGGTCATATGACCTGAGTCGGCGGGAGGAGGCAGGCCGGCCTGGGGCAGGTGTCCGGTGGAGAGGCGTCTCAGGTAGCCGGCGAGGAAGTTCCGCTTGTTGAGACCGGGGCCCCTACCGTCAGCGTTCTTCTGCCTCTCCAGCCCTGTGCCGGGGCGGCA
Organism: uncultured Syntrophaceae bacterium; assembly: GCA_964619035.1. GTDB lineage: Bacteria > Desulfobacterota > Syntrophia > Syntrophales > UBA2192 > UBA2192. Next base: position 5,095 of record CAZUBX010000002.1, read on the forward strand.
TCCCCGCTGCCATTCCAGGGCCTCTCCCTGCATATACGTCGGGACGATGTCGTAGTTGAAAATCCCGAAGAGAAGCCCGTCGTGATTTCCGGTGGTTATGGCGACCGGCTGTTTGGCCTTCTCGAAGATCTTCTGCATCCTGCGATGCTCGGACAGGCAGGACATGTCGATCACGTCCCCGAGATGGACGATCGGCATATCCGGATGGCTCTCGATGGCCCATTCCAGGATCCGCCGTCCGAAAAGAGGCTGCTCTGGCGGGCGCTGGGCCACCTCGACATAGGAATCCACCGCCCCGTCATTCTGGAAAAGCGGAAAGCCCGTTGCCTGATGCTCCTGGGTGTCCCCCACGAAAATGATGGGAACGGTGAGGGGGATATACGACCCCACGCGGTCATCGGGAAGCCGTATCTGATCGTTGTTGCCTGCGCACCCGGCGATCGCCAGGACGAGAAGAAGCGCCGCCAGCACCGGAAACTCGAAAGCAGTTCCCGTCCGCAGGGGTGGGCGGGCGCAACGGAAAAGGCTGTGTCTCAGTGCCATTTTCAAGCACCTCCAAACCTGCCTCAGAAGACCTGCCACCCGCTCATCCTCCTGGCCATCTCGATAACCAGGCTGTAAACCCGCTCCAGGGGTTTCCACTCCTCGGGGACGGCATAGCCCCAGCTCATGGGGAACGTCGCCTCGCCCCCGCTGCCGGCCAGCGTGAGTTCGCGGACAAGTCCCTCGTTGCCCTTGTGCGGTTTCTTGTCGGTAAGCGGGGACACCGAATCGGGCAGGGTGCTGAACAGCGCCTTCCCGTCCTTGACGGGAACCTTGCATTTCTTGCGCTGCCCTCCCCAGGCAAGTGACAGCTCGAACTCATCCTCTTCGAACAGCGGCAGGTTGGCCCGCGTGAGCCGTATCTCCGCCACGGGGCCCAACTCCTTCAGGCGAACCCGAATCTCCGACGGTTCGAGCGCCTTCAGATCGATCTTGCCGGCTGGCTGCTTTCGACGGGCCATATCGAGACACCCCCCCCAGGGAAATGAATGGTCCGGAAATCAGGAAAGAACCCTACACGAAATCCCTATCACAGCTTGACGAAGAATTGAAGGGTTCAGTTCGACACCGTTCGGCATCCTTCGACAGGCTCAGAACAGGTGCTCACGGCAAGCGCTTACGTCAGGCGCTGCGGGGTGATCGTGTGCTATCGTTTTCTTTCCAGCTTTCGAGCGGGATATGATAGAAACAGAAAGGATTGACACCAACATCAACAGGAAGGATTTCGCGTCTTGAGTTCGTCCGGCAGATACGGTTATTTCTACGTTGCCCTGTCATCCTTGTTGTTTGCCATCTCGGGGACGGCCTCCAAGTTCCTCTTCAACGATGGCGTCACCCCGTATCAACTTGTCCAGATCCGGACCGTTCTCGCCTCGGCGGTCCTCCTGGCATGGCTTGCCTTCGTGAATCCGGCCGCTCTGAGGATCTCCGTTCGAAGCCTCCCCCGTTTCATCCTGCTGGGCTTCGTGCTTGCTGCAACCATGTTCACTTACTTCTACGCCATCAGCAAGATTCAGGTGGCGGCAGCGATTTTGCTCCAGTATCAGTCGCCGGTGCTTGTTGCCGCTTATGCTCTCGTCTTTTCCCGGGAACGCCACTCGACGGCAACCCTCGTGGCCATCGTGGGCTCCGGCCTCGGGTGCTATCTGGCCGTCGGCGCCTATACGCTCGACCTGTTGAGCCTGAACAAGGCGGGGATCATCGGGGGACTGAGTGCGGCGGCATTCCTGGCCTGCTATACCGTCTTGAGCGAGTCGGCCCTCCGCAGCTACAAGCCCTGGACAGTCCTCTTCTACGCGTCTCTCTTCTCCGCGGCAACCTGCAACATCCTGCTTCCGCCGTTCGAAGGGTTGACCCGATCCTACAGCGCCGTCCAGTGGTTCTGGATTCTGTTCATCAGCATCGCAGGCACGGCGGTCTCGCTGGGGCTCTACAACAAGGGCCTGCGCCTGATTCGGTCGACCCATGCCAGCGTCACTGCCACCCTGCAGCCGATCTCCGCCGCCGTGATCGCGTTTCTATTCCTCGGCGAAATCATGATGCCCTGGCAGCTTGTCGGCGTCGGCCTTGTTGTCGCGTCCATCGTCGTGCTGCAGATCGGGAAAGAGAAGGGGGCGTGACGCGGCCTCAGCCGAACACCTCCTCAAGGGCCTTCTTGAGGTGAGAGACAAGGGAAAGCCCCGGCCCGGCCGTGAGGCGCTCCGCCATCACGGCAAGAACCGAGCGGTAGTACCAGGCCTGCTGATCCCGGCCCCGCCTGAAACGAGCCCATACTTCCTCCCCGATCCGTTCCCTGTCTTCCCGGATGGCTTGCAGGTTCTCGATCTTGTCGGCACAGGATACAAGGAGCACGGCCTCCGAGGCCGTCTTCAGGCATTCGATGGTGTGCGCTTTTCTTTCCTCCCAGGGTTTTGACTTGTCCGGCTCCGTGGCGCCTTCCACGATCCGGGCAACGGCCTCCCCGAATGTGTGCCGTATTTCCCCGAAGCTCAAGGGCGTGTCCTCCACGGTGTCGTGGAGGATGCCCGCCACGACCACGTCCTCCGGGCAGCCGGCATCGATCAGGATCTTCGCCACGGCGAGAGGGTGGACGATGTAGGGGATGTCCGTCCCCTTCCTGCATTGCCCGCGATGGGCGCGTGCGGCGATTTCAATGGCGTCGAAGATAGCGGTCATGCTCAAACCCCGGTCCATGCAGCCTTTTTTTTCGGCAAACAGTATTTGTATACATCAGAGGGGGATCGGGGTCGAGATGAAAACCCAGGCGGGACGAAGAAGGAATCAGTTGATAAGTTGCCAAGAGCCACAACGAAGGGATTCGGGTTCCTCTTTCCCAATACCCAATTCCCAGTTCCCAGTTCCCAATTCCCCCCAGTGACTACCGCGCAGCGGTATCGCGGCCAGCCGACGTCGTCGTGAGGACGCTGGTATCGAGGGTCTCCGAGGAGGCCATCTGCGAAAGCGGGTAGGGATTCTTCGCGGCGAGAGCCGACAGCCTGGCCGAAGGGATGGCAAAACCCGTCTGGTTGTCCTCCTTATCACCAGCCCGGATGATCGCGACAACCTCACCCCGTGAATTGCATACGGGGCTCCCGCTTGCCCCGTAGGTCAGCGGCGTGGCGAGCCGGATCCCCACCCAGGGATGGACGGGCGCGGCGGATACGATGCCTTCGGCAAGGACATCGGTAAAGACCTTGTGGCGGCTGACGACAACGACCCTGTCGCCGGCATCGGCAGAGGTATTCACGGTCAGGGCCCTGACCTCGTCAGGGGGGATGCCCGTCGAGAGCAGGATGAGGTCGTTGGCCGCATCCTCGGCCACGATGCCGTGCACGGGGTACCTCTGGCCGCGGTGGGTGACGATCTCTGCGTTCGTCACGCCCTGCATGACATGGTGATTGGTCACGATGATCCCGTCGCGCCCGTAGAAAAACCCCGTGCCGTAGCCCTTGCCCGGGCAGCTGACGAGGACAACGGAGGGAGCGACTCGCCGGTAGAGATCCTGGTTGCTGAGCGCGAACACGCTTTCCTGTTCCTGCGTGTTGAATTTCACGACGGCGCTCTGGGCGGCATTCTTGACCCGTTTGGCAAACTGGTACTCCCGGCTTCCGCTGAGGAACTCGCGCAGCGTCGTGAAATGGAAACTGGCGAAGCTGCACGTGACGATGCCGAGGACGATTACAAAAGACAGTACGACACGGCGGCGCAGGAGCGTCCTGAACCTCCGGTAGAAGAGCACCGTGAGCAGGATCGTGATGTAAAAGGGCCCCCTGATGAGAATGGACGGCCGCTGCGTCATCTGGACAGCGTCGCGCAGCATGACGAAATCGCAAAAGGCGAAAACAAAGCCCACGACGGCAAGAACCGCGCCGAGGAAAAAAAGCGCTCGACGGCTGAAAGATTCCCTCAGCCTCCGGTAGAAGAGCACAGCGAGCAGGAGTGTGATAAGAAACAGCGCCGCAACGATGATCACCCGGGCCCCCATCGAAAGACCGTGATAGAGGGAGCCCTCCCGCAGCGGGGAGGCTCCCTTATAACTTATCGGCAGATTTCGACGGAAGTTGAGAGGGAAAAGTAGCTATTTCCTGCCGCTCCGCGGCATGACCAGAGAGACCAGAGAAACCAGATAGACGAGATAGACGAATAAGCCCTGCGGGCTCATTGACGTGCCCTCAGCGTGGCCGCCTGACGAAAATACTCCGTGGCAACGTCCTGGCGTCCCCGCTTCTGCATGATGACCCCCATCTGATCGAGACAGACGGCCATGCCCTGCGTCTCCCCGACGCCACGAAAGATCTGGAGGGCTCTTTCGTATTGGCCGAAAGCGATTTCGTGGCGATCGAAGCTCATGTTGTGCTTTGCCTTGTCGAGCAGATCGGTCGCTTCACCGAGCTGCTGTTCGCGCCATTTCCTGCGCTCCTCCTGGGCTTTTGCCTGCTGTTCAAGGACCTTCCGCCGCTCCTCTTCCAGCTTGCGCTGCGCCTCGTCCGGCTGCGGCGCCGGATCACCTCCCACCGCCACTTGCCCGGCGTAAAGGATGGGCAGGCTCGCCACAGGGAATGGAGAAGCAGGGGTCAGGCCCAGGATGGTCTCCCCCGGCACGGCGATCCCGATGTGGGACGCCTGGCGATGAACGCGCGTCGCTATGCCGACGACCTCTCCCTTCGTGTTCACGATGGGGCTGCCGCTCGAGCCCGGGGAAATGGGCGCCGAGATCTGGATCAGCCTCTTTCCGCCGGCCAGCGGGCGAATCGCGGAGACGAGGCCGTCGGTAATGGTCTGCGCAAGCTGGGGGTGGTAGGGGGTCCCGATGACCACTATCTTGTCGCCCACCTGCGGAAGGGATGGGGTCATCTTGAGGGTCCGGATGCTGTCAACGGGCAGGATGGCGGACAGGATAACGACATCGTTTTCCGCATCCGAGGCGGCGATTCCCCTGATGTCCATCACCGCGCCGTTTTTCGTCTTGATCTTGAGGGACGAGGCCCCCTCGACAACATGATAGTTGGTCGCCACCATCCCCCAGGGATCGATGAAAAACCCCGTTCCATGGCCGCGGGTCTGCCCGGATTCATTGAGGTTGTAGACCACGACGACGGAGGGGCTGACCCTCTCGTAGATCTCCTGCACGCTCAGGGCGCCCTCCCCGGCCGTTGCCCCCCTCGGAGGGGCGCCGGGGGTCCCGTCGCCGGGGACGATGATGGTCTGCACGGGGGCTTCGGCAACCGGGGGGGCCGCCTTTTTCGCCGGGACGGCCGCCATGTCCGTCTTGCCTTTGTCCGCAAAGCCCAGCCATGCCGCTGCACCCGACAGGCCCAGGAGGATCGCCAGCAGGATGGCCATGCCACCGGTGTTGAGCGCCTCCCTGAGCTTGTTGAAGAAAAGGACAACGAAGAAGAAAAGGACCAGGATGAGGCCGATGAGGATTTTCAGCATCTTCTGCGCTCCGTTTTATATCGAGGGCAGGGGGTCGCCCCTTGCATACCCATCCGCCCCGGAAAGCTATCCGTCTATTATTTTCGGATGATTTCCAAAAAAATTAAGCAGCTTTTGGCCAGGAACGCTCCCGACCCCGTCCCGTGAGGTGATGCGGCTCATCCGTCGCCGTTGCGAAGGGATATCGCTTATGATAATCTCCACCCAGATCCATGGCTACGCATCCCTGGAGCAATTTTCGCTCCGCACGGGTGAGCGAGCCGGACCGATAAGAGGCTGGCTTCCAAGGGCCATTGCCCCCGGCCTGGGATAGAGTCTTTTCATCATATCGAAAAACAAGGGGAAGACCATGCGCCTGCTCTTGATCGAGGATGATCTCAAGATCGCTTCATTCGTACTGAAGGGGTTCAGAGAGGCCGGCTTCGTCGTTCACCATGCCAGGGAGGGAGAGACGGGCCTCCACATGGCGCTCCATGAGCCCTACGATGCAGCCATCATCGATATCATGCTGCCCAAAATGGACGGCCTGACCCTCATCCATCGATTACGGCTCGAAAAGATCAATACGCCTGTCATCATCCTGAGTGCCAAAAGATCGGTGGATGATCGGGTGAAAGGACTTCAAAGCGGCGGTGATGACTATCTGACGAAACCCTTTTCATTCTCCGAGCTGCTGGCGCGGGTGCAGGCGTTGATCCGGAGAGCTACGGGGGCAAAAGATGCGACCCGTCTTGTCGTCGGAGACCTGTCCATGGATCTTCTCAAGAGGGAGGTGCTCCGTGCGGGGAACAAGATCGAACTGCAACCCAGAGAGTTCTCGCTCCTTGAATATCTGATGCGCAACGAAGGAAGAGTCGTTTCCAAGACGATGGTCATGGAACATGTCTGGAACTACGATTTTGCCCCGATGACAAACGTGGTTGAGGCGCGGATGTGCATCCTGAGAGAGAAAATTGATAAAGAGTTCAGTCAAAAACTCATCCATACGGTCCGCGGAGCGGGATATGTCCTTAAAGAAAATTCTTAAGATACGCCGGACGCTCGCATTCCGGCTCACATTCTGGTACGCAACCGTGTTTACGGTTTCGTCTCTGGTTGCGTTCTCCATCTTTTATGTCATCATTTCCAACGTGATTCAGGAACACACCGACCAGGCCCTCTTGAAGGAAATGGCCGAGGTTGCTTCCATTTTGAAATCAAAAGGAGAGGGTTCTTTCGCAACCGAAATGAGTATTGAGGCGGAAGCCGAGGGGGTTGGAAACATATTCTTTCGCCTGCTGAATCCGGCGGGAGATGAAATTGCCGCAACGAATATGTCCTCCTGGAAGGGCGTCGGCGTAAACAGAAGTGCACTGGAGCGTGTCAAGGGAGGGGAAACGCACGTATTTGAAATGATATCCATTCCGGGGCAGATGTATAAGGCGCGAATCGTCTATGGGGCCGTCGGGCCGGGTCGATTCCTGCAAATTGGTTTTTCCCTTGAAGACGATGCCCGATTTCTCGAAACATTCCGGAAAGTCTTTGTGCCGAGCATCTTGATCATCATGGTCTTTTCCACCTTGATTGGATGGTTCATGGCCTCACATGCATTAGCCGGTCTCAAGGGAGTGACAAAGACCGCGCTCGACATATCGGAGGGGGCCTTTGAGAAAAGGGTGCAAGTCCATGCCAAAGGGGATGAAATCGAGCAGCTCGCCGTGGCCTTCAACCGGATGCTGGACCGCATCCATGATCTGGTCAAAGGACTGAAAGAAGTGACGGACGATATCGCCCATGACCTCAGGACCCCGATTGCCAGAATCAGGGGGCTTGCCGAGGCGGAGTTGAATGCAGGGAAGTCCGGTGACGAGTCGAAAAAACTTGCGGCGGACACCGTAGAGGAGTGTGACAACCTGCTTCACATGATCAACACCATGCTCGAGATTTCCGAAACAGAGGCTGGGATCGGTCAAGCAGCCAAAGTGCAAGTGGAGTTGACGCAGGTGATCGGCGAGGCCCTTGACCTTTTTCGCCCGATCGCCGAAGAAAAAAGCGTCCGTCTCGTATCTCAAGTCCCCGATCGGGTCCCTGTCCGCGGGAGTCTCCACGGCCTTCAGAGAATCATCGTGAATCTTCTGGACAATGCCATCAAGTATACACCCGCCGGGGGAACCGTATCGGTATCCCTGCAGGATGAAAACGACCCCATTGAGATCGTCGTTCACGACACGGGGATCGGTATTTCCGAGGAAGAGCTGCCCCTCATTTTTAACCGGTTGTACCGGTGCGACAGCAGTCGCTCGCAACCGGGGTTCGGACTGGGGCTCAGCCTTGCCCTGGCGGTCGCCCGTGCGCATGGCGGAAACATCACTGCAACAAGCCAACCCGGCCGGGGAAGCACATTCACCGTCACTCTTGCCCGGTAGCTTATCCATGATCGCCTGGGTCCCCCCTGCCCCAACATTACCAAATCATAATCCCCCGATAATCTTGCCATAATCTTCCCGTGCTAAAAATGACACGATGAATGTCAGGGCGCATTTTCCGGAGAGGAAGAGCCTCACTTCGATAGGCGCCGGACGGAACCCTTTCCGCCGCGATTTTCCTGCGCTCGAGGCAGGCGGTGGTCACGGAACGCCATGGGAAATTTAGGTGACGGATGCCAAAGAGCCGGTACAACATCCTGTTTCTTGCCTGCACGATCAACGTTTTCTGCTTCACCCTTCTGAGGGCTGTCCTGTATGCAAAGTCATGGGGCGTCATGGATCACTCCCTGTCGAATGCCCTGCGCGTTTTCGGTCTGGGTTTTCTGTATGATCTGACCTTCAGCCTCTACTTCAGTATTTTCTTTGCAATCTTCCTTCTCGTTCTTCCCAACAAAGCCTATAACAGCAGGGTCTTCAAGGGGCTCTGCCATTTGTCCTTTCTCGTATTTCTTTACGCCCTCTATTTCACCCTGGTTGCAGAGTGGCTCTTCTGGGATGAATTCAGTACCCGCTTTAATTTCATTGCCGTTGACTATCTGGTTTACGGCACCGAAGTCACTCACAACATCTATGAATCCTACCCGGTTGCTTATCTCTTGGCAGGGATCCTTGCCGCTTCCCTGATCACCCATTACGCGGCAAGGAATCGACTGACGGACCTTTTGCGTCTCCAGGAAAGTTTTCGAAAAAGGCTGTTCATCGCATCCTCCATCCTGCTGGCGTCCCTTGCCTCGTTTTATTTCGTCGGGCAAGCCCCCAGGGACTCTTTTGTGAACAATTACGCAAGGGAGCTGGCCTCCAATGGGCCCTATCAACTGGTCGGCGCTTTCAGGAACAACACCCTGGATTATGACACGTTTTATGTCCGAGGGGATGACACCCAATTGTCCGGATTGTCGAAACGCTCCGTATCGAAAAACCCGGAGGAGGGGGATCTGTTCGACATCTCGCGGCGCATCCAACCAGGGGAAAAGGAACGGCAACTCAACGTTATTTTAATCTCCATTGAAAGCCTGAGCGCTGAGTTCCTGACCCGATTCGGCAATGGGGAGCACATCACCCCCTTTATGGACGGCCTGCAGAAAGAAAGCCTGTTCTTCACCCAGTTTTTCGCCACGGGAACCCGGACCGATCGAGGGTTGGAGGCAATCACGCTCTCCATCCCGCCCACGCCCGGCCGATCGCTGGTAAAGCGGCCGGACAATGAACACCTGTACAACCTGGGCTATGAATTCAAAAACCGCGGATACGATGTCGCGTTCCTGTACGGGGGCAGGGGATACTTTGACAACATGAACGCTTTTTTCTCCGGAAACGGCTATCGGATCGTCGATCAGACGGCCCTGAAAAGCAGTGAGATCACATTCAAGAACGCATGGGGGGTGTCAGACGAGGACCTGTACCGGAAAACCCTGAGGGAGGCCGATGCCGCATACGGCAGGGGCAGGCATTTTTTTTATCACGTCATGACCACAAGCAACCACAGGCCTTTCACGTACCCGGAAGGAAAAATTGACATTCCATCCGGAACAGGCCGATCCGGCGCCGTCAAGTATACCGATTATGCCTTGCAGGAGTTTATCGCGTCGGCAAAGAAACAGAAATGGTTCGACGATACCGTATTTATCGTTGTCGCCGATCATTGTGCCGGAAGTGCCGGCGAGGTCGGGCTGCCGGTCAGGAAATACCACATCCCCCTGTTCATCTATTCCCCGAAGAATATCGGACCGAGGGAGATCGCCAAGACGTCCAGCCAGATCGACATTGCCCCGACTCTTCTTGCGCTGTTGGGATTCAACTATGAAAGTCATTTCTGGGGCAACGATATCTTGAGGGAAGATTTTACGGAGAGGGCCCTGATCGGCAATTATCAGAAGCTGGGGTTGTACAAGGACGAAAAGCTGGTGATTCTGTCGCCCCGGAAAAAAATTGACGTGATGGAAAAGCCCCTCACGCAGAACCAGATCGCGAGCGGCACGGCTGCCGACCCTCTCTCTCTGGAAGCCATCGCATACTACCAGGGCGCTGATTTTATCCTGAAACACAGAATGAACCGGTGGGAATTTACCCGGCGGGTCGACCCTGTGGTAGCGCGTGTTTCACAGTGATGAATGCACTCTTCCGGCGCACTTTAGAAAATGGATAAGGACACGTCCCGACCTGAAAACCTGTCTCATCCGTCCCGGGCCCCTTTTTCACTCACTGGTCACTGGCCACTAGCCACGGATCACTGCTTTATTTGAACTCCCCCGTCTCGTCGAAGGGAATCCGGAAGGACGGGGCGCCCGTGTGAATTGACCCCTTCAGCCGGTACTTGAACCCCGAGGCGTAGTTGCCCTTTCTCGCTTCCGAGAGCTGCCGCAGGATGCTGGTGAGCCCCGTGTAGGCCTCCACCTGGACGACCTTCGTGCTCAGGCGCTCCACCTTCACGCTCTGGTTGGAGACCCCCCGGGCAAAGGGCTGTCCGTTGATTTCCAGCTCGAAGGACATGCCGGTTATGTCCAGGTCCGTTTCCGTGGGGTTCTGGATGCGGAGCTCCAGCAGGAATGTTTGCTCCAGGAGACGCATCTCTTTCGGCGTGACGTTGACGATGTCGACGTGGGGCTTCTCCCCCGTCCAGAAGAGCGAGGCGCAGCCGGAAACCAGGACCACCAGGATCACGACGCAGGCCGAAACGACATTCCTTCTCATTTCTTCCGCCTCCTTCCCCATCCTTTGAACGGGGGTTTAAAGTTACCAGAAATCCATCGGAAAGGGAACCGGGACAACGAACGCCCGATGGACCATGCCTGTCACATCACCGGCCTGGCAGCGACGACGCTCCGCTCCGCCTCCGTCAGCAGGCATCCCTCCAGGCATCGCCTGCTGCAGGAGCCATCGCAGGGCTCGATGTGGATGGTGACGCTCGCGCCCGGGAAGCGCTCCCGAATCTCCCGGGCGAACTCCTGCGTGATGCGGTGGGAGGCCTCGACGGTCATCTGCGGGTCCACCATGATGTGAAACTCGACGAAACGGAAATTCCCGGCCTTCCGGGTTCGCAGCTGGTGGTAGCCCTTCACGACGGGTCTTCGCTGCAGGATCAACGATTCGATCCACGCGATCTCTTCGCCCGGCAGTTGGACATCCAGGAGGTCGCGTGCCGACTGCTGCGTAAGGTCCCAGGCCGCCTTGATGATGAGCAGGGCCACCCCGATGGCCGCCGCGGGATCCACCCAGTGCAGGTTGACTTCCGGGGCAAGAAAATCCGCGGCCCAGATGACGGCCAGGGCGGTCATGACGCCGGCCGAAGTGTACACGTCGGTCCGCAGGTGCCACCCGTCGGCGATCAGGGCCACCGAATCGGTCTCCTTGCCCACCCGGAAGAGCTTCCGGGAGACGAACGTGTTGACAACAGCCGACAGGAGCATGACCGCGGCGCCCCAGGCGGCCATCTCCAGGGGCTCCGGGCGGACGATCTTCTGCGCCGCCTCGAAGATGATCCAGCCGGCGGCCAGAAAGATGAGGATCGCCTCGACGGTCCCGGAGATGTTCTCGATCTTGCCATGCCCGAAGGGGTGCTCCCGGTCGGCGGGAATGCCTGAGGTGCGGACGGAATAATAAGCAATCGCCGCGGCAATAAGATCGACGCCGGAATGGATCGCCTCGGAAATGACGGAGACGGAGCTGATCGCAAGGCCCACGACGAGCTTCAGCACGACGAGCGTCGTGTTGGAGATGACCGACAGCAGCGCAACCTGCCTTTTCCTCTGATCCGCTTCCATGGTAAGGGCTCCATCGTCAAGCAAAGAAATCATACACGACCTGCTGTTTCTTGAAAAGCGGATTCGGCTCTTCCTGCTTGCTTTTTCACAGCCCCTCCCGTATGTTTCCGGCAGGCTTCACATCCAGCGGGTTGCGGCGAAATGATCAGCAACGAAAAGAAAATCCTCATTTTCCCTGTGGCGTCCCACTTTCTCTTTCACTTCTACGAGATCGCCTTTCCGGCACTCGCCATCCCGCTGACGATTTCGCTGAACATGAGCCTCAAGGACGTCCTCGCGCTTGGGTTTCCGATGTATCTCATGTTCGGCCTCTTCGCGCTCCCCTGGGGGTTTTTCGCCGATCACTTCAGCAACCGGCTCGCCCTCATGATCGGCTTTTTCGGCTGCGCCGCGGGTTCCTTCCTTACGGCCCTGTCGTCGACGCCCACGGGAATCCTGTGGTCGCTGGCCGTCGTCGGGATTTTCTCCTGCATCTCCCACCCGGCGGGCATGGGTCTCATCTCCCACGGGGTGAAAAACCGGGGGGCGGCTCTGGGCATCTTCAGCGTGGCGGGGACCGTCGGGCTCATCGTGGGGCCTGTCCTGGCGGGGCTCATGAACTGGCTGGCGGGCTGGAAGGTGGCTTACGCCGTCATGGGCGCCGTGAGCCTCCTGTGGGGCATCGCCCTCATCTTCATCCAGATCGACGAGACCCCCGTCACGCAGGAAAACGCCCCTGGCGGCGGCGGGGGGAACAACAGCGCCTTTCCGCTGGGGACCATCATCCTCTTCTTCTGGATCGTCACGCTGGGCGGGCTCGTCTACCGGATCAACATCGTGGCCCTGCCGGCCTTTCTCGAGTTCAAGGCGGGATTTCTCTCACGGGCCTTTCACGACCTGCTGAGTATTCCGGACATAGCGGCCACGACGACAATGGCTGCGGCCGCCCTGACGTCACTCATCTATGTCGCGGGGATTTTCGGCCAGCTCTGGGGAGGCCGTGTCGCAGACCGCTACGAGCTGAGACGGATCTACATCGTGTTCAACGCCGCCATCCTGCCCCTGGCACTCCTCATGGCTTTTCTCACGGAACAGTACCTTGTTGCCGCGGCGGCGGCCTACGTATTCTTCGCATTGGGGATCCAGCCCATCGAGAACAGCCTCATCGCCACCTTCACGCCCCCTCGCTGGCGAAGCACGGGCTACGGCCTTGCGGCGATCCTCATTTTCGGCGTGGGGGCGCTCGCCGTCTATCTCGTCGGCTGGGTCTCGACCCGCTGGTCGCTGGGGACGGTCTACCTCTTCTCGAGCGCCCTGCTGGTGCTCATCGTCGTGAACATCGTCTTTCTGTTCGGCGCAACGCGCGGGCGCGAGCTGCGCAACCGGCGATCATCCTGAACGAAGGGGTATCGGATCGGGGGATGGATTGAGAAGGAGGGCTCAGAAGTTTGGGGCCGAGAGCTTCACGCGCTTTCCGCCGATCTCAAGGGTGGTCTTGGAATAGGTGTACTTCTTGATGATCTTGCCGTCCCGGAAGTGCATCACGTCGACGCCGCGGCGCCGCTCGGGCTTTCCTTCATGGCCCTTTTCCATGGACGGCCAGTCGAGAGACCAGCGGAAGAGGACCTTTTCGGCCTTCTCATCGACAAAGAGATCCTCCGTCGTGAAGCGAAATCCGCCGTGACTGGCAAACCAGGGAGCCCATGCCTGCCGCAGGGCCTCCTTGCCCCTGGCGCTCCCTCCCGTCCAGTTCTCGAACTCCACCTCCTCGTGGAGAAGCGCCATGACCCTGTCGAGGTCGTGCTCATTCCAGGCGTCATTCCAGCGTGTCAGCAGGGCGATGGTTTTGTCGCGGTCTAACATGGTCTGTCCCGTCTGTTCCGTCGTGCCACCATGCGGCCACGCCAGTTGATACGTTGATTAGGTGATGAGTTGATAAGGGAAATCTCCTTATCAACTTTTCAACTCGTTAACTGATTACTTTTCCCCACCGGTCACTTCAAGATGAGCTTCGAATCCGGTCCCTGCGCGTTGGGAACGATGATGCGCGACTGTTCCTGGCGCTGCGCCTCCTTGATTTCCTCAGCCAGCTTCGCCAGGAACTGGTCCATCACCTCGGGGAATTTCTCGGCCGCTTCCTGCAGGTTTTTCGCTTCGATGGGAAACTGAACCGGCAGAGGCCCCTGGGGGGACATGATGTTCGTCTGCCCCACGAAGACGTGCTTCCGCGTTTTGTCGATCTCGCCGTTGGGCTTGATCGGTGTGAGCTGGCGGATGGCCGCCGTACGCATGTCCGTGTACATCTCTTCCCTGTAGAGGTTCTGCAGGTTGACCTTGACCTTACCCTTTGCCGTATCTTCCATGTTCATGATTACTCCTCGCTTTGCGGTCCGGAATCGGACTTGATGCCGCTCCCATAACACATTCCTTGCCCCAAGACAATCGCCCCGTTCGGCTCCCCCTCTCACCCCGACACTCTCCCGATTAGTGGAGAGTGGGTTCTTTTCACTGGTCACCGGTCACTGACCACTAGCCACTAATCACTCTCTTCAATGATGGCCACCGGCCTGCACCACCCGGCGCTCGCCCCCTTCACCTTGACGGGAAAACAGCAGAGTGTGAACCCGTGGGGGCGGCCAATGGCCGAGAGGTTGGCCATCTTCTCCATGTGGCAGTAACCGATGTCGATTCCGGCAAAGTGGGCTTCCCAGATCACCCGCGCATCGCCGGTTCGTTTGAATTCCTCGGCAATATAAGGCAGCGGCCTGTCCCAACTCCAGGCATCGGTGCCCACGATCTTGACGCCCTTCTCCAACATCCAGAGGGTGCTCTCACGCTCCATGCCGGGCCCCTTCACGAGGTACTCCGGCGTACCCCAGGCTGCGTCCGCACCCGTCTGGATCACGACAATGTCGAGGGGCTTGATCTCATAGCGGACCCTCGCGAGGGCCTTCTTGACGTCGTCCACCGTGATGCGCTCGCCATCGGCTTTGTGGCGGAAATCGAGGACGACCCCTTCGCCCATGCACCACTCGAGGGGAATCTCGTCAATGGTCATGGCGGGCTTCCCGCCGTCCATGGTGGGGTGGTAGTGCCAGGGGGCGTCGAGGTGGGTGCCGCTGTGCGTCGTGAGGTGGACAAATTCGAGCGCCCAGCCAAGCCCGCCGGGAAGCTGCTCCGTCTTCACCCCGGCGAAAAAGTCCTTCATCTGCTCGGCGCCCTGCTTGTGGCCGACATAGTCTATTTTCGGGATCATCCAGGCGGGATCGCTCGGAAGCCCCGACTCGATGGCGATGCTGAGATCGACAAAACGCCTTTTCTTCATGAACTCCCCATCCTATCTCTCCTCATACCCGAGCGGCATCACGTAAAGGGGGATCGCCGCATTTGACAGGCTCAGGCCCTTGCGGATGGCCCCCTCGTCGATGCCTGCAACCAGGCAAGTTCCGACACCGCGGGCCGCGCTCATGAGATACACATTCTGCGCGATGGCCCCCGCGGTTGCGTGGGCCCAGCGCAGTCTCTCCTCGCTGCTGGCGAAAAAGCCGGGGAACTTCCCCGGGTCGGCCACCAGCACAAGCACGTGAGAGGCCCGCCCGACAAACCGCTGGCTCGTGAGGCGCGCCTTGAGACCGGCAGGGGCAGCGGCCTTCAGATGATGGGCCGATGCGTCGTAGTGCCAGGCGCCTTCGTTGCTCACCACATAGACATCGATGTACTCGTTGCCGAAGGCCGACGGGGCTGTGCGCCTGCCGTAGTCACGGTTCACGCCGTTTGCCGCCCAGAGGATAGCAGAGAGGTCCTGAGTGCTGAGTTCCTCCGATCGGTAGTCCCGCACGGACTTGCGTTTCTCCAGGGCCGACACGAGGTCCGACTGAACAGATGCCGGTCGCTTTGGAAGGGAAATGTCTTTCAGCCCCGCACCGAAGACGGGAAGAGCCAGCAGGATGATCGGCAGGGACAGAACCAGCCGCCTGTACCATAGGGCTTGTTTCATTTCCAGTTCTCCATCTTGGGGTATCCATGAAAGAAAAAAGGGCCCTGCCGTTCTGCGGCAAGGGCCCTTGCGTTCTACATCGGCTCTGTGGGGAAGCCGGCCTCCAACCACTCGTTCCACCCGCCCTTCAGGGCGTAGACCTTCTTGAATCCCAGTTTCGTCATTTCCTGTGCCACCCAGGCACTGGTCCCTTCTCCGCGTCAGGCACAGTAGAGGACGATTGTCTTGTCCTTGGGGTACTTATCCGCCCAGGATTTCACTTCCTGCCTGGGGTCCTCCCGGACGGCGCCCTTGATTTTCTGGTTGCTCTTGGCCAGGTCGGCCGCCTGCCGCACGTCGATGACGACGAGTTCCGGCTTGCCCAGCATCGCCTTGAGCTCTTCCTTGCTCATTTTCTCGACCTGCGCCGACACATCGGTGCCCGAAAGCAGCAACAGGATGCCCAGCACGAGGCCTGCCCCGATCACGGCAATGACTCTGTTGTTCATCGGTTGAACCCTCCTTTCCATGGCCTGATATTTACGAATGATCCCACAGAAACCCCGCGATGAAAAGCGAAACTCCGGGGCCAAAAGAGCGCTTGACAAAAACGGCGGAAGTGTTTTTAATAAAGAGTACATTGCACTGGAATCCGATCTTCTTCTTTTCGTCGATCTTCCTCTTTCATTTCCCTTTTGTGTCAACGCTCTGCTTGCGAAATGTCGCTTTTTCCACGATCCGCAACAACGAACCATGTACTGGCTTCTGAACTCGTAACTCACCAAAAACTCTATCCAAACTGTTCCGAAAGGATGCCCCATTTGGTCCCGGGGTTCTCTTTCCAAATTCAGCCTTTACCCTTAAGCATCCCCCGCGGTGCGCGCGGCCTGACGGGGATGTATCCATAGCAGGAGGGCTTCCGCTCAGGGGTTTCGCGGAAGCCCTCCTCGCATTTCATCTGCGGCTTACCGAGTGAGTTCGTGAGGCTGGTTTAAAATGCCCAGATGCAAGGCCCCCGAAGTCCTGAGGAGGGAGGCGTACTAGGCGTACGTCGACCGACGAAGGACGAGGGAAACGCCGCAGATGGGTGTTTTAAACCAGCCTCAGAGGCCGAGCCGGTCGCTGATCATACTCATCGCCTTGAGCGACAGCTCCACGAACTCCTCCAGCGGGATGCCGATCTTTTCGCACTCGAGGATGTTCTCGCGGCTCACCGAGGCGGCAAAGGCCTTCTCCTTCATCCGCTTGACCACCGACTTTGCCTTCACGCCGGCAATCTTTTTGTCGGGGTAGACCATGGTGGTTGCGATGATAAGGCCCGTGATCGTCTCGCCCGCCGCGAGGGCGTGCTGGAATTCTGTGCTGCGCTTCGCCCCGGCCGCCGTCTCGTTGTGCATCTTGATGGCGTCGATGATCTCGACATCCAGGCCCTTCTCATTCAGGATCCTCTCCGTCTCCAGGCAGTGGACGTTGAGATCGGCGTTGCAGAGCTCCACGTCGAGATCGTGCAGCAGGCCCGCGAGGCCCCACTTTTCCTCGTCGCGCCCCAGCCTCCGGGCAAGCGCCCGCATGACGGCCTCCGAGGCCAGGCAGTGATTGATCATCCGTTCATTCTGGATATGCTGCCCGAGCAGCGCAAGCGCTTCATCTCGCGACATGGACATCGTTTCACCCCCTTTGACTCACAGCCTTCCTTCACGTCGATTTTCTCATGAAGTTCATCATGGCCTCGCCGTAGCGCTCGCCGGCAGCCACCCCTTTCGGGGCCATCGCCTCGAGGCGCAACATGTCCTCTGCCGTGAGGGTCACCCCGAGGGCCGCGAGGTTCTCCTCCAACCAGGTCCTGCGCTTTGTCCCCGGGATGGGGATGATGTCCTCGCCCCGGGCCAGCACCCAGGCAAGGGCCAGCTGAGCCGCAGTGCAGCCCTTCTCCTTCGCCATCTCGACGACCCCTTTTGCCAGCGCCTGGTTTTTCCGGAGGTTCTCCTCCTGGAAGCGGGGATTCGTACGCCGGAAATCATCCTCGCTCAGATCCTCCGGTTTTGTGATCTTTCCCGCGAGAAAACCACGTCCCAGGGGGCTGTAAGCCACATAGCCGATCCCCAGTTCGCGGCAGACGGGCAGTGAGTCGTCTTCGTGATCCCGCGTCCAGAGGGAATATTCGCTCTGGAGGGCCGTGATGGGGTGGACGGCGAAGGCGCGCCGCAGGGTGTTCGGCCCTGCCTCCGAAAGGCCCAGGAAGCGAACTTTTCCTTCCTTTACCAGACCGGCCATGGCCTCCACGGTCTCCTCGACGGGCACCTCCGCGTCCATGCGGTGCTGGTAGTAGAGGTCGATGACATCGACGCCGAGGCGCTTCAGGCTCGCCTCGCAGGCCGATCGGACATACTCGGGCCTTCCGCAGAACCCACGGTAGCTAGGGTCGGCGCTTCGCAGGATGCCGAACTTGGTGGCGAGAAACACCTCCTTTCGCCGGTCGCGGATGGCCCGACCCACCAGCTCCTCGTTCGTGAAAGGCCCGTAGACGTCGGCCGTGTCGAGGAAATTGATTCCCAGGTCGATCGCCCGGTGGATCGTGGCGATCGCCTCGGCCTCGTCCCGCGGGCCGTAGAACTCCGACATCCCCATGCAGCCCAGGCCCATTGCCGAGGTCCAGGGCCCGTCTTTCCCAAGGCGTCTCATTTTCATTCCACTTCCTCCCTCTGCATCGATTTCCCCGGAAGCGCCCACCATTCGCGGGACTCATCGAGCCGGCGAAATTCCATTGTGCAATGTCTTTTTTTCGGTTATCCTAAACGCGTTGACTATCCGGGGGCTCATCGCTCAGAATCTTTTAGCTCTGCTTTCCCTCCATGGACATCCACTCCCCGGCCCGCAATCCGGCAAGGTTACGACACCAGTCTACCCGCAAGAACGCAATTAATCAAATCCGTCCGTCACAGACCTGCCGCACCCCGCTGCCGCAGTCCGTGCTATGCGCTTCAGCTATCCGCCGAGGAGCCTTCTTCGGCGAGGCGACAACCCGGAAACGAGCAGCTGATCGACAAGCTCACGCCGCATGGCTCGGTGCCGCACCAGGATATGCTCAGCCAGGGCATTGACATGATCAGGAAGAAGTTGCTGGGCGGGTGAGCCACGGCGATGAAAGGCTATGGTAGCATCAGCGGAGATAAATGGACTACTGAAGAAAAAGGAGGGAGAAGCAATGGTACCGTTTCATTCGTCTCACAAGCATGCGTTTCTATCAAAATGGACCTCGTGCCGCGGACAGGGCAACACGGCTTTTCTGGTCGTCATGGTGTGCATCATCATCCTGGTCGTCCTGCAGGTCCGGTACTGCGCACCCACGCCGCCGCCGGCAGCCGTGAAGCCCGCCGTTGACGCGGCGACCAAGGCAATCATGGATAAACTCGGCAAATTCATGGCAACCAAGCTGCCGAACGGGGTTGAGCTCAACCTTCCCGAGTTCGGCGTCGAGAAAAAGCTGATTGCCTTCATCGAAGACAAGAGCAAGCCCGTTGACAAAACGACATGGTTTTCCTTTGATCGATTGGATTTCGAAACCGGAAGCGCAACTCTGAAACCGACTTCAGCGGAGCAGCTGAAAAACATCGCGGAGATCATGAAAGCCTATCCGAAGGTTGCATTGAAGCTTGGAGGGTACACGGATAATACGGGCAAGGCAGACGCCAATCTCAAGCTCTCTCAGCTACGAGCTCAAAGCACCATGCAGGAACTTGTCAAATCGGGTGTCGATGCCAAGAGACTGGAAGCCCAAGGGTATGGAGAGAAGTATCCGGTTGCCGACAACTCCACGGAAGAAGGACGTGCGAAGAACCGGAGAATCGATCTTCGAGTAACGAGCAAGTAAGGGAAGAGGTGCGGTGAAGACAAGCCCATAGCCGGCAATGAAACCGAAGAGGGCCGGGCGAAAAACCATCGCCTTGAGCTCAGCTCGTGAAGTCATCTGTACCCACGGCCCCGGCGGGGCGGTCTGCCAACCGCCCTGCCGGAGCCTTTCCCATCTTGCCGATCCTGACCCAGCCTCACGGCCGATCAACAACGGGTTTCACTCCCCGCCTTGCGTCCCCGCCGATGACTTGCTATAGTGGTCGAAACAATTCACCCACGAGGAGTATTCTTCATGTGCACCCGCATGGTTTTCCCGGTCGTCCTGTGCGCAGCCCTGCTGTTCACGATCTTCATCCCCGGCGCCCAGGCCCAGCCTGCCGGCCCCGGGGACGCGAACCGAACGGTCTATTCCTTCTCGTTTTCGCCGATCTATCAGTTCGAGTCCGATTTCGACCACGGCGGCAGCTTCAGCGTTCAGCGCTACGCGTTCAACTTCGACGCATCGAAACCCGTCACGAACTCGCTGCGCGCGGGCATCAGTCTGGGCTACGATTTCGAGAAATATGACTTCTCCGGCACGACGTCCTTCGCGGGGGCGGACCCCTGGAGCGACATCCACCGGTTCTCCGCCGGGCTGCCCGTCAGCTGGCGCATGACCGACAGCTGGTCGCTCTTCATCTCGCCGCAGGTGGAGTGGTATGGCGAATCGGGCGTCGACAATTGGGGCGACGCCTTCGGGTACGGGGCCGTCTTTTCCGTATCCTACCGCGTCAGTCCCGGGCTCACCCTGGGTGCCGGGGCGGGTGTTTTCAGCCGCATGGAGGAAACGAAGGGCTTTCCATACATCGCCATCGACTGGAAAATCACCGAGGATCTGCGCCTGGGCAACCCCTTCCGGACGAGCCCCTCCGGTCCGGCAGGCCTGGAGCTTTCCTGGCGGCTCTCTGATCGCTGGGAGATCGCGGCGGGGGGCGCCTACCGGTCATTCCGTTTCCGCCTCGATGACAGCGGGGTGGCCCCCAACGGGATCGGCGAGGTGGACTCGACGGTGGGCTATGCAAGGCTGACGTACCGGATGGGCAGGGACCTCAAGCTGGACCTCTACGGCGGCGCGGCCTTCAACGGCAAGATGAGGATCGCCGACCGCAACGGCAACGAGCTTGGCTCCGACGACTTCAAAACGGCTCCCATGGCCGCCCTCTCCCTGACGCTGCAGCTCTGATCCCTGCGAAGGGTCCTTTACGCCACGGGGTGTCTACCGCCAGCCGTCACAAGGCATCTTTCTTGCTATGGAATAACTTC
Source organism: uncultured Syntrophaceae bacterium (assembly GCA_964619035.1). GTDB lineage: Bacteria > Desulfobacterota > Syntrophia > Syntrophales > UBA2192 > UBA2192. The sequence continues at coordinate 25,908 of CAZUBX010000002.1, forward strand.
GTCCCCGGCCCATCGCCAGGCGAGCCTGCGAAACATGCCCCGGGGCGAGGTGATCCATGCCGTACCGAAAGCTTGCAGCCATCGTCCTGGTTCTTTGCGTCGCGGCCTGCACGGGCGTAAAGGACGAGCCCCTTCCGCTCAGCCGCGATAACATCGAGAAGTACGCCACGGCGGTCGGCAAGAGCTCCCGGAAAATCGAGCCCAATACGGGAACCGTCCTGGAACGGGTTGCCACCCTGTACAGGGACCCCCTCGAGAACAGCCTCGGCTACAGCTTCGACCGGACGCTCCGGCATTATTTCGTCAACCGGGCGGGGATCACGGCAGACCCCGAGGCGAAGGTCTTCGCCGATCTGATCACGCCGGGGGCCCAGGCCGTCCTCATGAATGCCGACGACGCCCTGCGGGCAGGGATCATTTCGACGAAGACCCGCGACCTGCTTGCGATCCTGGCGAAGTTCCGCTGCGACCACGCCCTGCTTCTCGGCAACGGAGAGTGGGAGCGGATGAGCGGTTTCCTGGGCCTGGTATCGGAGTGCGAAAAGGAAAGCGATGGGCCCTGCACGGCCGGAAGGCTTGTCGAGATGGCCGTCGAACGGGAGATCATCCCGAGGCAGGAGATGGAGATCGCCTCGAAGGCCGCCGAAGAAGAGAGGATCGGCTACGTACGGAACTTCCTGATCGCGCATTTCAACCTCTCGCACTGGGAGGGTGCCCGGCTTTTCATCGGAGCCGACGGGCGCGAGATCGAGATCTCATCCCTCTTCGATGACCCGGAAGCTCAGATCATCACCAACGAGCGGGTCGTCTACCTGGCCGAGCAGTACGCGAAAATGATCAAAAAGGAAAAGGGGCTCCTGACGGAGAAAGGCGGCGCCCCCCTGCGGGCCCTGCAATCCGATCCGGGAAATCGCTCCTGACCGGTTACCCTTCCCGCCTTGACACCGGATCCAATTCCCCCTAGACTGCCCGTGGCGGCAAAGCCCGCCGCACGGCCCATGGCCGGGCTCGCGTTTGCAATGACGGGGCAGGAATATCTTTCCGTTTGCTCACCGGTCACGGATCAATGACTGAAGGAGGGAACTGCCATGGCGCTGGACCTGTCGGCAATCGGCCGTCCCATAGGTCCCATCGTCCGGGATTACGGCTGCAAGGACGTCATCCTCTACGCCCTCTCGGTGGGCGCCGGATTCGACGAGTTGGGCTACACCTGGGAGAAGGACCTCAAGGTCATCCCCACCTTCTCCGTCGCCACGATCTTCGACTTCTTCTGGGCCGTGGCGAAACACTCGAACCTCAACCCGAAGGGGGCCCTGCACGGCGAGCAGGAGATCCTCTTTCACAACCCCATCCCCGTCTCGGGGACACTCACGACCAACGGGACCATCACGAACTGCTTCGACAAAGGCAAGAAGGGCGCCGTCATCCGCGGTGAGAGTGTCACCCTGCACTCCAGCGGGGCAAAGCTCTATACCAACACCATGAGCATCTTCAGCCGGCTCGACGGCGGCTTCGGCGGTGAGGAAGGCTCCTCGCGGACGGTCGAGATCCCCGGGCGCGCCCCCGACTTCACCGTCGATGCGCTGCCCTCGCCCGACCAGCCCCTGCTCTATCGCCTCACGGGCGACTTCTTCGCCCTGCACGTGGACCCCGAATTTGCCCGTGCCTCGGGCTTCGATAAGCCCATCATGCACGGCCTGTGCACCTTCGGCTTTGCCTGCCGGGCGCTTTTGAAAAGCCTCATCCCCGGTGAGCCCGAGCGCGCCCGGCGCATGGCCTGCCGGTTCACGCGGCCCCTCTATCCCGGCGAGCCCATCCAAACTCTCATCTGGAAAACCGATGGAGGCAAAGCCCTCTGGCGGGTCATTCACGCGGGAACGGGCCAGAGCGTCATAGACGGCGGGGAATTCGAGTACGGCAAGCGCTAAGCGAGCACAGCCTACTTGTAGTAGCAGATGTAAGAGGCGTCAGCGGGCACGTCGAGCTGGAATTTCTGGTTCGCCTCCACTTCGAATTGTTCGTACGGTTTGCAGGTCTTCCACTCCGCCTGGCCGGGAAGCTTTACCTTCAGGACGCCCGTCGTGACGATCATGATCTCCTTTTGGGATGTCCCGAACTCATAGCTTCCTTTTGCCATCACGCCGACCGTTGCCGGTCCTTCGCTCGTCGCGAGCGAAATGGACTTCACGTTCCCCTCGAAATACTCATTCACCTTCAGCATGTCCTGCCTCCCGGGATCATTTTGCATGATCCTATGGGGGGAATGCGTACCCGTCAACAAAAATGATGACCCGTCACTTATCCACAGGTGCGGGCAATCGTGCAACCAAGGTCCGGACATCTAATGCTCGCGGTATTAGATTTGGCCTTTTTTTACTAATACTCCATTCGTATTTTTCAAAACGTCGCAATTCGCACTTTACATTTCGAAAGGTCGAGTTGTAGATTTTCATTCACCTCCTTCCATGACCCGTGGCGAAAGAAGCGGACGGCCTATCCGTAATTTTCGGTTGGATGCCGCCCGAAGGGGCAGGTACGTGCAACAGGCCTGCCGGGTATTGCACGTCATGGCCGGTGATGCCGGCAGTGACGGTGTTTTCCGTTCTTTCAGATGGGGATAATGAGAAGGCGAAGCGCTTTCGAAAAAAAGAAGGAGGGTTTCACATGATTCGCTATTTCACGAAAAAGAGGGGACAGAAGGGCTTCACGCTGATCGAGCTCATGATCGTCATTGGAATCATCGCCATCCTGGCGGCCATCGCCATCCCGCAGTTTATCAATTACAGAAATCGCGGGTACCGGGCCGAGCTCAATTCCGACCTGAAGAACGCCTTCACGGCGGCACAGGCCTATTTTTCTGATTACCCGGCCGCAACCATCAACGGCATTCCGAAGCTTACGAACGCCGGCTATCTGCCTTCCCCCAATGTGGGCTGGGGTTCCGGCGACATGAAAATCGATACCGGCACGATCTCGCTCACCCACGGCCAGCTTCCAGCCACTAAAAACACCGGATCCGTCAACAACGCAGGCGCCATTACAATGCCCGGCACGTGAGCCCCTGCCCTGCCTGCCCGGAAACCGCTATCCATTCAGTTAGCGCACCGGGGCAGCACGTCTTCGCTGCCCCGGTTTTTATAGGCCATCCGCTGTTCCGCGTTTCTACTCCCAGCCCTTTTTCCACATGTCCTCGTCGTCGTAGACCTTCTCGGCGGCGGCGTGGGCCTCGGCGGCATCGGCCTCGTAGTCGCGGGGCAGTTTCCCCTTACGCTCGAAATGCTCCCGGTACCACTCATGCGCCGTGATCAGTGACATGACCTCGCTGGTGCCTGTCCAGATCGAGGCCAGGCGGATGTCGCGGAAGATCCGCTCGACGGGGAAGACGTTCGTGTAGCCGATGCCCCCCATGACCTGCATGGCGTTGTGCACGACCTTCTGACAGGACTCGGTGATGAATTTCTTCGATTCGGAGACGAGCCTGCGGATGAGGTTCACGTTCGCCCCCCCATCGACGGCGCGGGCCGTCATGTTGGCCATGGCACGGCAGGCATCGAGGAGTGTCGCCGCCTCGGCCACCTGGAAGCTCACGCCCTGGAACTGGTTGATCACCTGGCCGAAGGCCTTGCGGCGTGTCGTGTAGGCCGTAGCCACATCCAGGGCGGCCCTGGCCGAGCCGATGGTCATGGCCGCAGTACCCAGGCGCTCCGGGATCATCATCGTGTTGAAGACCTCGAAGGCCCCGTGGATCTTCCCCACCACGTTTTCTTTCGGAACCTTGACGTTCTTGAAGACGAGCCGGCCTGTCCCGCCACCGCGGCATCCCATGAGGCCGTAGAGATATTTCGTTTCCACGCCGGGCCCCCGCTCGACAATCAGGCAGGAAATCGCATCCTGGGGCTTTGCCGAGGGGTTGCTGCGGGCGTAGACGAGGAAGAAATCCGCGCCCTCGGCCCCGACGATGAAGCGTTTCTGGCCGTTGAGAAGGAAGTGATCGCCCTGATCCTCGGCCTTCGTCGTGGCGCCGAAGAAATCGGAGCCGCCCCGGGGCTCGGTGAGGCACTCGGCGGCGAAGCGCTCGCCGCGCAGCAGCGGCTTCACGAAGCGCTCCTTCTGGGCGTCGGTGCCGTGCAGGATGATGGCGTCGCAGACCAGCTCAGCCCCCACGCCGAAGACACAGGCAAGCTCGTAGCCGAGCGTCCCGACCTCCTCCATGAGCAGGCACGTCGTGACCCAGTCCAACCCCCTGCCGCCCCACTTTTTCGGGTAGCGGCAGCCCAGGAGGTTTCGCCTTCCCGCCTCCTGGAGAAACTCCTTCGGGAACTTGATCGCATCCGTGTCCATGTCGAGGATCATCTGCCGGGGGACCCACTTCACGAGGGCCCTCGCCTCGTCCCGGATCGTGCGCTGCTCTTCCGTCAGCAGAAAGTCATACATGGCCCCTTCTCCTCCCTTCATGGTGATGCATCCCAACGGACCCTATTTGCCACAATCCGCGGGCAAAATAAAGGGGCGGTCAGCAAAGCTGCCCTCCCCACAGCAGTCAGCTATTCAGGGAATGGCAAACTGCATCAAGAAAGCCCATCATCAAGTTCCTCATTATTCAGCCGATATTACATGGCCGTAACTAACCCGAGCACATAGAAATGGCATACATATTGTATTTATGTTGCAAAATAGTAATCTCGGCACTGGGGTCACTTCATCGCAGAAATCCAGATTCGCTTGGACTGAAGATCACACGATAACGGGAGGGTAAACCGAGGGTGGAAGCTCTGCATACAGCAGTTGAGGAAACCGCAAAAGGAACATTCGCCAGGGAAAGCAAGTATCTCACATTTTCCCTGGCCAACGAGGAATACGGTATCGGTATCCTGAAGGTGAAGGAAATTATCGGGATGATGGCCATCACGGCCATCCCGCAGGCGCCCGACTTCGTCAAGGGCGTCATCAATCTCCGAGGGAAGGTTATTCCGGTGATCGACTTGAGAGGCCGGTTTGGTATGGAAACGATCAACTACACGGAGCGTACTTGTATCATTGTCGTTGAGATTGTCCGGAGTGGGTCTTCCGTGTCCATGGGGATCGTTGTCGACTCCGTTTCAGAGGTCTTGAACATCAAGGCGACCGAGATTGAGAACACGCCGAACTTCGGCGTGAAGCTGAACACCGACTTCATCCTTGGGATGGCGAAGATCAACAACGATGTCAAGATCCTGCTCGATATCGACCTGGTCTTGCTAGATGAAAGAATGGCGGCCTTGGCCGCAGCGGCATAAAAGGCGATATCCGGCCCGCCGGAGAGAAAGTAAAATTGTTACATAGCTCTCACATGAGATTGCGAAATCTCAGGATAATATAAGAGGAGACGTCTATATGAAATTAGGAAACAACAAAATCGGTTCACGACTGGCCGTGGGCTTTGGCGCCCTTTTATTGCTGCTGCTCGCGGTCGCATCAACAGCCTACCTGGGCCTGCACTCCATCTCCAGCAAGACGGAAGCGATGCTGCATGGGGACGCGAAAATAGCGGAACATTCGGCTCGAGCACGCGCCAATACCCTTGCAATGAGGCGTTATGAAAAGGACATTTTTCTGAACATCGGGGATAAGGCGAAGCAGGAGAACTACCTGAAGCAATGGAAGGATCAGAGCGACCGCCTGCTGGAGAGACTGAACGTCATTGAAAAAGAGGCTTCCATCGATAAGGACAAGAATGCAGCCACAGGGATTAAGAAGGAGATGGTCGTTTACGAAGCCGGGATGAAGAAGACGTACGAAATGATCCTTGCCGGTGATATCAAGACCCCCCAGGAAGCCAACACGGCAATGGACAAGTACAAGGCTGCGGTCCATCATGTGGAGAATAGTGCAAAGGAACTTGCCGAAGAAGCCAATAAGCGGATGGCCGCGACGGAAAGTTCCCTGATGGGCACCTTCAGCCGGACAGCGTGGATTGTCGGCATCCTGTCGGCTGTTGCGATTATCCTAGGTATTGGAACCGGCATCCTCATTGCTCGCAGCATCACGCGTCCCCTGAAGAAGGCAATCAGTGAGCTGACCGAGGGGGCCGATCAGATGGCCTCCGCTTCAGCTCAGGTTTCATCATCAAGTCAACAGCTGGCCGAGGGAGCATCCGAGCAGGCCGCCTCCATCGAGGAGACCTCCTCATCCCTCGAAGAGATGTCCTCCATGACCAAGCAAAACGCCGATAATGCCTCTTTGGCCGATAGCCTCATGAAAGAATCCAAGGCCATGGTTAACCGGGCTAACACCTCCATGAGCGAACTCAATCAGTCCATGGAAGATATATCCAAGGCCAGCGACGAGACGTCGAAAATCATCAAGACCATCGACGAAATCGCCTTCCAGACCAACCTGCTGGCCCTCAACGCAGCCGTCGAGGCAGCCAGGGCCGGTGAGGCGGGGGCGGGTTTTGCGGTGGTGGCCAATGAGGTGCGAAACCTCGCCATGCGCGCCGCCGAAGCCGCCAAGAACACCTCGTCGCTCATCGAGGGCACGGTAAAGAATATCAAGGAGGGCTCCGCGCTCGTACAGCGAACCAACGAGGCCTTCTCCGAGGTGACCAAGAGCGCCGACAAGGTGGCTGGCCTGGTTTCCGAGATTGCAGCAGCTTCCGGAGAACAAGCCCAGGGCATTGGCCAGATCGGCAAGGCCGTCGCCGAGATGGACAAGGTGACCCAGCAGAATGCTGCCAATGCCGAAGAATCGGCATCGGCCTCGGAGGAGATGAGCGCCCAAGCCGAGCAGATGAAGAAGATCACCCTTGAGCTAGCCAGTCTCGCTGGGGGAAGTGAGCAAAACGTTATCGGTGAGGGTTCAGCAACCGTTTTCAGCCAGCCTAAGGCTCTTTTGCAGAAAGCGGGCTCTCTTAAACCCTTCAAGGGGCAGCGGAACGCTGTCAGCAAGGCCAGCACCGCGAAGGGCGTCCGGCCGGAGGATGTGATTCCTCTCAGTGACGGGGATTTCAAGAACTTCTGATAAACTCAAAGCAGTCAAGGCAGGGTCAGAAATGGCCCTGCCTTTTTTTATTTCACGATTGAATGTAGCATCAACGGCAGAGGAGCATGATTCTCGCTTTCAGGAAGGAGTTACTCCTAGACCCGAGAATTTTCAGGCTCGGGGAAATATCCTCCTGAGAAAGAAAAATCCCCAACCGCTCACGGCTGGGGATTTTAAGGAGCTCATAGACAGAAAATTTTCACACCTTTGTGTAATGGCTTACAGCCGGACCGCCCCTGTTTTCAATCTCCGTTCAATACGGCTTCGCTACTTCGCTACCTCCTGCCAGCCCGTTGCGGATGTGTACTTGATCCAGGGGCCGTTGAGGGTCTTCACCTTGACGTAATCCTTCGTCATCTCAAAGTTGGTCTTGAGCATCCACGTGCTGTCGTCGGCGCCGAGCTTCTTGTAGGTGAACCACTTGTGTTTGCCGTAATCGTAAAGGGACACCTCGTGGAGGCCCGCGGCCAGTGCGAAGTTGTCGTTCACCATGTTGACAAAACCCTCCACCTTGTGGCGGGTGATGGTCGTCATCTTGTGAAACTCCCACTTCTTCGTGGAGCCGTCATAGACCGAAGCGCCCAGGAAGCCGTACTTGAGCGTCATGTTCATGGATTTGCTCTGAAGCGGCTTGAAGGCGGGCGTACCCACGTTGGCCGGGTCCTGCTGTGCGTGGCAGACAACGGCGCCGGAAACCATCATGGCTATTGCGAGCACAAAGACGTAAATACTCTTCTTCATGAAATACCTCCTGCTGGATTCTGGGTGATGAAGGGAAATTTGCAAGGGCCGTGCCCATCCGTCAGGTCTAATGTCAGCCGAAGGCCCGGGGGGTGATCGCCTCGGTCAGGATCTCCCGGTCGAATCCCCTGGGCGTCTCTCCCTTTTTCGCGTACTGGTAGAGGGCCGCCTGGAAGATCCCCTGGAGGGCGGCCTGCACAACGGTGAGCGCGATGATATAGATCACGGCCAGGACGACGAAGCCGAGCGCCAGGAAGCCCTTGCCGCTCGCCGCGCCGCCTGCGATCAGCAGGATGGCCGGGAGCGAGAGGACGAAAAAGACGAGACCGAAGCTGAAGCCACCGATCAGTTCCTCGCCCCAGGTTTTTTTCAGCAGGCGCGCCGACTCCTGGAAGGCCTCCATGGGGCCCTTGCGCTCGTTGACGAGAATCGGGATGACGAGGTAACTCGTGATTCCCCAGGCCATGCCGAGCAGTCCCGCGAAGATGCGGCCCACGAGCGTCGAGCGCTCCTCAATCATCCGGAGGACCATGCCCACGCTGGCCGACACGAGGGCCCAACCGGCGATCTCGAACAGACGAGAGCCCGAGGCCTGCAGACCATCGCCCACCGTGGGGTTGCCGCCCCGCATCCGGATGGTGGCGCAGGCCACGATGGCCGTGTTGAAGAAGATGATGACGAAATAAGTGATGAAATAAAAAGCGAAGAAAACCACCAGGTTTCCCACCGCTCCGTTGTGGCGGGCGATCCGCTGGACCGTATCGATGCCGCCCAGGGCGAAAACAGGAACGGCGAAGGAAGCCATGATCAGGAGCAGCGCGATGCCCGAGAGCACCGGGAACACCAGGATTTCCTTGTCCTGCCTGAGCACGTCCCAGGAGGCCCTCATGATCTGCCACGATCTCTCAAACTTTTCCACTCTTCGCCCTTCCTGCTGTCTGCTGTCGGCTGTTAACTGTCGGCTTTCTTTATCCCCTGTTCATGACCTGCGCCTTGACCTTCTCCACGCGGGCGACGATTCCGGGAATATCGGCGGCAAGCTCCTCGTGACTGTAAAGGAGGTCCTCCAGATGGACATAAGCGCGCAGGTCATCGGGGCAGAGGTTGACGGCCTGCAGGAACGCCCTGGCCGCATCGCCCAATCGGCCCTGCCCCTGAAGCGCGAGGCCGAGGTTTCTCACGGCATTGTGGCGCCCGGGGGCAATGTCGAAGGCGGCCCGGCAGTAGGACTCGGCCTCGCGGTGGCGCCCGCAGCGGCTCAGCGAGTAACCGAGGTTGTTGTAAATGGAATACCAGGTGTCGTCTCGCGAGGGCGTCAATTGCAGGGCCTCCGAATAGGCCGCTGCGGCGGCCTTGTAATTCTCGCGCTGCTCCATCAGCAGGCCCAGGAAGAGGCATCGCTTGGCCGTCTCGGCCCCGTCGCGGGAAAACTGCATCGCCGTCCGGATGTAGCTCACCCCGGCATCGTTGCAGGCCTGGACGAAACAATCCTGGGCCAGCCCCCAGAGCGCGCCGGCGATGTCCATCTCATCGCCCCTCACCTCCAGGATGCGCATGAGCACCCTCTCGGTGTCCTCGATGGAGATGCTCTCGCCGTCGGGAAAAACGAAGAAAGCGCTCTGACCCTGCTTGCGGATCCGGTTCATGTCTTCTCTCTTTCCGTCTTCTGCAGCCGCCCCTGCCGCATGCCTCAGGCCTTGAAGCTGTGGCTGCCCGCCCGGAAGGCCGACAGGGGGGCCAGCCGCATGTCCGTTTCCTGCCGGGCCCGTTCCGGGAACAGCGCGCGGATCGTTTCCGTGAAGGCCTTCATGTCGAAGGGCATCCGGAAAAAACGGTCTGCGCCGACCCGGATGGCGATGTCCTCGTAGAGAAACTCGGCCGGGAAGGCCGCCGTGGCGATGATAGGCCTCCGGTGGACGCCCTTGAGATGCCTGACCAGCATGAGGGCCTTGATGAAGCTGTCGGCCTCGAGGTCGCGGCCCCAATGCCCGAAGGTCACGTTGTTGAGGAACAGGACGAAGAGCTCCGCGGGCCTCTCGTCGGCCAAGGCCAGAATCCGGTCGGCCTCCGGCGTGCCGTGGACGCGCAGCCTCTGGCGGGGGTCGAGGGCATCGGCAACCGACTCGGCGACAATTTCAACAAACGCGTCGTTGAAGTCTCCGACGATGACATGGAAATCTTCAGCAGTTGCCATCACCCCCCCCCCATGCCGATCGGTCACGGCGCAATCCGGTGGACCGTTGCCCGAACGGCAAAGTGCCCTATTAATGTATCGCCCCGGGCGGGCCAAACTTGAGGCGTTTTATGCCCATGGACGGTGCAGCCCCCCGCACGGCAGGCAATAAAAAAGCGGCCCGCAGGCCGCTTTCTTCACTTAACGCCCTCCTGTTTCAGGAGGTTGTCAGGTCAGGTTGATCGTGTGGGTCTTCAGCAGGAACTCCTTGAACTGCGCCTTTGTCGTTTCCTTGACGTCAGAGAGTTTGACCAGGATGGCATTGTTATAGAATGAATACCCGTCGTCGATTTTCTCGGGATTTTCGTCGTCGTCGATGAAGCGCTCCATGAACTTGAGGGCCATCTTCCGCGCCTCGCGCTCGTCCTTCGCCTCGATGAGGTAATGATGGTGGCGCAGGTCCTCGTCCTCGCGCTCCGTGATCTTGATCCAGTAGTCGGGCATGATCCCTCCCTGTGATCTGTGATTTCTTGCTGCCTTTTTACCATTTCCCCTCCCCATACGCAACGACTCTTTTCGAGTCCGCACTCCGCATCCCCTTTCACTAACCCTCCTGTTGATATCGTAAACCATTGAAACGGCAGCTACTACTCCTTCCGTATTTTTGCGTCCCGAGGCCGTCTTTTTGTTGATTTTTTTTCCGAAGCGTGAAAGCAAAAGAATAATTTGCACTGCGTGTATCCGGTGGCCCAGAGTAATTTGTTTACCGAAGGCCGCTTTGAAAGTGGCCCAATTGATAAATGGTTCATGACGCCCCCGATGGAGGGAATATGCCATGATTCGGTCCGGTAACGGTTCTCAGGCCAGTTTTCTCTTTGACCTCAAGGGGGCGCCGGAGATCGAGGTTGCCTATTTCCAGGCGCAAGAGCGCATCTCCGAGCCCTATGCGCTCCATGTCGCCCTGGCCAGCACCTCCCAGATCCAATATGATGATGTCATCCAGAAAGAGGCGTTGCTGACCCTTTCGGGGGACGAGGCCGACCGGTACTTCCATGGCATCGTGAGGAAATTCGAGCACACCGGAAAAAACGGTCAGAAGCATCTCTACCAGGCCGACATCGTGCCCTTCCTGATGCTGCTTTCCCTGGAGCAGGACTGCCGCATCTTCCAGGACAAGAAAGTCCAGGACATTGTGACCAAGATTTACCAGGAGAGCGGCATCCCGGACGACCGCTACGAGTTCCGCCTGAAAAACAAGGACCGCATGCGAAAATTCTGCGTCCAGTACCGCGAGACGGACATGGATTTCGTCTGCCGCCTCCTCCAGGAGGAGGGAATCTTTTATTTCTTCGAGCATTCCAAAGACAAGCACGTGATGGTCTTCGCTGATGACACCGTCAACTACAAACCCATCGAGGGCAACCCGGAGGTCTCCTTCAAGCCGGCAAGCGGCCTGAACCCGGAGAAGGAGAGCATCTCCTACGTCGACTTTTCGCGCCGGCTCCGCCCGGGGACCTACACCCACACCAACTACAACTTCAAAAAGCCATCCGTCGATCTCGAGACAAAGGAAAAAACGAAAGACGCAAAGCAACAGAAATTCGAGATCTACGACTACCCCGGGCAATACGGGAAAGAGGAGCAGGGAAAGAGGCTGGCCAAAATCCACCTGGAGGCAGGCAAGGCCCTGGAGGAACAGGCCAGCGGCAACAGCACCTGCCCGAGGCTTGTGGCGGGCTTCACCTTCAAGCTCGAAGGCCATGACTTCAAGGCCTTCAACCGGGAGTATCTCCTGGTGGGGGTCTCGCATTCAGGGCAGCAGCCCCAGGCCCTCGAAGAGCAGGCCGGATCGGGTGCCGGCGCAAACTACTCCAACACGTTCCTGGCGATCCCGTCGACTGTGAGCTATCGACCCCTGAAAACCATCGAAAAGCCCTACGTCCGGGGCCTGCAAACGGCCACGGTCGTGGGCCGCAAAGGCGAGGAGATCCACACCGACGAGTGGGGCCGCGTGGCGGTTCAGTTCCACTGGGACCGCCTGGGGAAGAACGACGAGAACAGCTCCTGCTGGATCCGGGTCGGCCAGATGTGGGGCGGAGTGGGCTGGGGCGCGCAATTCATCCCCCGCGTGGGCGACGAAGTGCTGGTGGATTTCATGGAGGGCGACCCCGACTGGCCCATCATCGTCGGCAGCGTCTACAACGAGGCCAATCAGCCGATCTATGACCTCAAGAACAACAAGACCCAGAGCGGCATCAAGACCCGCAGCTATCCCGACGGCCCCGGCTTCAATGAGATGCGCTTCGACGACAAGAAGGGCGAAGAGCACATCTATCTCCAGGGCGAGAAGGACTGGAACATCCTTATCAAGAACGACAAGGGCCAGAGCGTCGGCCACGACGAGACGCTCTCGGTGGCCAACAACCGGACCCAAACCGTAGGCGCAAACCAGAGAGAGACCATCGGCGCCAACCAGGAGATCCAGGTCGGGGCCAACCACACCGAGTCGATCGGCGCGAACATGAGCCTCTCCGTGGGGGGCGCGAAGACCGAAACGGTCGGGTCGAGTACGAGCCTCTCCGTCGGGGGTACCAAGTCCGAGACCGTGACCATCAACTCCGCGGAAACAATCGGGGCAGCCAAGGAATTGACGATCGGGGGCTTGTATCAGGTCAGTGTCGGCGGCATCATGAACGAAACGGTGGGCGGGGCCAAGGCCGAAGAGGTGGGGCTCGCGAAGGCCGTCGTCGTCGGCGCAAACATGACCACAAAGGTCATGGGAAAGCTGACCTATGACGTGGGCGATCAAATCGAGATCCAGAGCGGGTCGTCAAGCCTCGTCATGAAGAGTGACGGCAAGATTGAAATCAGCGGCAAGAACGTGGTGATGAAGACTGCCGCCGGTCGGATTGAAATCGATGAGGGCGGGATCATCACGATCAAAGGCACCATGGTCAAAATCAACAATTGACGAGTGAAGTCAACCCGTGATTGAGAAGGAAAGATGAGCGGCAAGCCTGCAGCCCGCGTCGGCGACGCACACACCTGCCCGATGGTAGACCCCGGGCCCATGCCCCACTTAGGCGGGCCCGTCCTTCCGCCGGGGGCCCCGACAGTCCTGATTGGCGGAAAACCGGCGGCGAGAATGGGCGATCCGGTGGCCTGCGCAGGCCTGGCAACGGATTCCATCCAGGGTGGGGCCTTTCCCGTTTCCATCGAAAGAAACCCCGCGGCCCGGATGTCCGACAAGACGACGCACGGAGGCGTGATCGTGACAGGAGAGCCGACCGTCTTGATCGGCCTTGCCGGGACGGCGGGCAATGTGCTGGTGGGGACTGCGTTTTGCCAAGCGGCCGCTTCAGGAAGGGCGAGCGGCGCCACCCAGCAGAGCTACAACAACTGCGGTGTCGAATCTTCCCGGCAAATCATCAATCGCGCCACGGGATCCAATCTCACGGAAGAGGGATTACTCCGGAGCTCCATCGATCATCAATGGGCCGTGGGCGGACCGGGACAACCCCTTGCTTTTGCCGATGGGGGAACGAATGCTCTGACTCGACAGGCCATCCTCGCCAACAGCGGAGTCCCTTCCTCCGTGATGGCCACGAATCCGGAAAACCTCGGTCTTGCCCTGTCGCGAGGACAAGGGGTTATCGCCAGCCTGGATGCTTCGAAACTGTGGGGTCCCCCGACGCCTCCCGGCTCTTTGCATGCTATAACGGTAACCGGAATCGAATATGATGATGCCGGCAACCGCGTGGCGGTCATGATCAACGATACCGGCTCGGGCCAATGCGGACAGAGGGTACCCGCTCGCCAGTTCGACGAGGCTGCGGCGGCACACACCCACTCTCAACTCAATGTCACGACGAATCCGATCTTTTAGATGATGAAGAATCGATTCCTGACGGCCATCATGCTCTCGACCCTTTTCTGTCTGGGGGGGGTGCCCTCCGGTACCGGGTTGACCCAGGCATGGATGGATGGAACGGAAATCCGGAATTCTTCAGACCACAAAGGGAGTCAACCGGTTATGCCTGCAAGTCATCCTCTGCCCATGAAGGTTGCCGATCTGGTGAAGAGTGCCCGCATGAAATCCGGCGGGGTCGTATCGGAGCAACACCGTCAATCCCTTCCCATTCCCGTATTCAGAAACGGCAATCTGCTCATTGCGTTTCTGTATTGCCCCGCTCTCGCTCTTCCCAAACAGCCGGTTAAAATGAGCCCTCCCCAGTATCTTGTATTGCTTCGACCCGATACAGGATCTCTTGTTGAGTTGAAAGCGGTTGCGCCCCGTGACTTCGGGCAAACCCACAAGCCAGGCGAGATGATCGGAACCTTTGCGCTGCCGGAAAAAATGACGGTCGAGGATTTCATCATCAAGCTGGATCGATTATACGGACTCTACGACATTTTGTTGCGGGAATTCGCTCTCCGGAAAACAAAGGTGGACCCTCGGACTAAGGCGGCAGCCCGGGAATTCAATCTCTTGTTTCCGTTGTTGAGCGAACCCCCTCTGAAATCGTACTATCGATCGTTGGGCATGGAGTATTTCAACTGGGTCGACGAGATCGCCCGATAAAGGATGCGTCCGCCGCGCCGCCGAAAAGCCAGCAGGACACAGAGACAAACAATCGGGGGAGTCAGGGAATGGCACGATCCGGGCAGATGTTCATGAAGACCGCAGAGTGGGTCCGATTGGCCGGGGTGATGTCAAATCCGGTAGTTGGTGAGCCATCCCGCCAGTCCTTTCCCATTCCGGTTCTCCTGCCGGGTCGGTTGAATATCGTGTTTCTATACTGCAGGCCGGTCTTTCGCCCGCCGCATCCGGAAAAACTGTTCCCGCCCGAGTACCTGCTGACCCTGCATGCCACAGGCGAGTTTGTTGAACTGCGGCCGGTGACCCCAAGAGAATTCGGCCAATCTCACAAGCCGGAAGAGATCATCGGGGCCTATGCACTGCCGGCAGGGATGACATCGGATCAAGTCCTCCAAGCCACAGATCGCCTGTACCGTTTGTATGATCTTCTTCTGCCCGGGTTTTATGCTAGGCCAATGAGTGCAGGGCAGGAAATCAGAACGGCCGCGAAGGAATTCAAGGAATTATTCCGTCTGCTGAGCGAGGCTCCCCTTCAGCCCTATTACCGCTTCCTGGGGAAGGATTTTTTCAACTGGATCGATCAGGTATCCGGGACGCAATGACCGGGATCCCGAGGAGGGTCGGTGGTGTTAAAACCGTCCCCAACGGCCCGGGTTCATGAGAGACGTGAGATTGCTCACGAGCATGTTGTTGCAGTCCGCAATCATGCTGTTGCAGTTCCGGACGATCTGAAACCAGCTTTCATAAACCCCCAGGTATATTTTTACCGCGTCGCCGGGAGCGCCGAAAGCCGTGGGGCTCGGGAACGGGATGTCCCGCTTCGGCGGGGCCGCCGGTTGCGGGCTCTTCGGCTTTTTCGGAGGGGCGGCTTTCTTCACCTTGATTTTCTTTACCGCGGGCTTGCGGGCGGCCTTGCCCCTCGTCCGGGTCGGCTCGCTGGGCTTGAGCGCGCTGAGTTTCTGCATGATGTCTTCGTGAGTCTTTTTAGCCATGTATGATCTCCTGGGCCAGGGCGAGGAAGTCTTCGGCTCCCTTGCTCGACGGGTTGTACTCGAAGAGGTTCTGCTGGGCGATCTGGGCCTTCACGATGTCCACGTTGACGCGGATGACGGTCCGGAAGAGCTTGTCGGGGAAGTGGCTCTTCAGGGTCTCGTAGGTCTGCTCCGAAAGGGAGCTGCGGCGGTCGTACTTGCAGGCGAGCACGCCGAGGAGTTCGAGTTTCGGGTTGAGGCTCCGCTTCACGTACCCGATCTCCTCGAGCAGCTGCTTGAGCCCCAGAAGCGGGAAAAACCCCGAGTCTACGGGGATCATGACCTCGCCTGCGGCCACGAGGGCGTTTTTCGTGAAGACGTTGAAGCTCGGCGGGCAGTCGAAGAGGATGAAGTCATAGGCTGCCTCGACGGGCTCCAGGACGGTCTTCAACATCTCCCAGGCCTGCTTTCGTACGAGCCTCTCCTCCACATCCTTGAGAGCGTTGTTGGAGGGGATGATATCGGTCCAGCCCGTCGCGACGATGTACTCGGCCGCCTGTCCCTTCTCGAGGATCAGGTCTTTGAGGGTCCGCTCGTCGTTTTCGATGATGAGCCCCACGGCGGCCGAGGCGTTTCCCTGGCTGTCGAGGTCGACAAGGAGCGTCCTTTCCCCGCTGGCCCTCAGGGCCGCGGCAAGACAGACAGACGTTGTGGTCTTGCCCACCCCGCCCTTCTGGTTCGTGATGGCGATCTTCCGTGCCATGGCATACCCCTGGAGATGTTCGCTTAATCCGTCGATTTTATAAAACAAAACTGCGCAAATGACAAGGACGAAGGACAGGCCCGGTACGACGAAAGTCGTAGATCAAAATCAGAACGGCGTCGTATTTCACAGGACGCCGCGCCGTGGTAGTCTTTCCGTCATCCGGCGAACAGCAACCACGCTCTTCGGCGGCAAGGAGGAGACTATGACAAAGCGGCGTTGCGTCCTGTCTGTACTGACGGCTGTTCTGCTTCTGACGGGTTTGAACTTCCTTCCGGCACCTGCGCTGCCGGGATTTGCAGGGGCCGACACGGCAATCGCCGCCAGCCTCTACCCCAACCCGGCAAAGCCCGCCAACCGCTGGCGCCTGACGTGGAGCGACGAGTTCAACGGCCCCCCCTGCGACCCGGCCGCTCCCGGCAAGTGCAGCGCGAAAGACTGGCAGAAAACTGTGCAGTGCTACGGCACGCCGGATACACCCGTCAGCACCGTCACCCCCTTTGCCTTCCACGTCAACCCCGACGACCCGAGGCAGTGGACGACAAAGGTCCTCCCGCACCTGGCCAACCTGGATAAGTGCACGTGGCTCGTCTCGGACCACGTCAACAAGATCCACTTCCAGGGTCCCGCGGGCCCCATCACCCGATACAGCCCCAACAGCGTCACCGTCTCCAACGGCGAGATGAGAATCACCACCCGCCGCACCCGTCCGAAAACCATCGATTGCGGCCGCGTGATCGCCCCGAACGGCCCCAACAACGAGGCCAACCTGACGAAGGCCTGCCCCTACGAGGCCGGAAACGTTTTCTCCTACGGCATGCACGGCCTGGCAGCCGTCAACGGCACACAGGGAACCCAGCCCGGCGACGGCCACGTGTTCCGCGAGGGCGGGCGCATCCAGGTCCGGGCACGCATCCCCGCAACGCAGGGCAACATGACCGCCCTCTGGACCTGGATGCAGGACTGGCGCACACCCGAGCGCGAATACGACCTCCTGGAGAACTGGGTCAACTGGCCCGCCATGAGCGCCCACTCGCTCCAGGGCCCCGGCACCTTCGCCCGGCACGTCTTGAGCGACGAGTTCAAGTACTCCCTCTCGAAGGAGTTCCACACCTACTCCATGGAGTGGAAGAAGGACGACTCCTTCAGCTACTGGCTCGACAACCGTCACCTCGTGACCTGGAAGGACAGCACACGGCCCGACGGCCAGCGGGTGAACCTCGACGGCCAGTGCGTCGAGAACCGCATCTTCGGCAACCCCTTCTACATGATCTTCTGGAACCTGATCGCGGAGTACGAATGGGCGAAGGAGGCGGCACCGCTTGCCGAGGGCCAGCGCCCCGACACGCTCTACATCGACCACATCCGCTACTACGAGCCCTGCACCGACGAGGCCGACCCGGCCTGCGTCGAGTCGACTCTGAGCACGGGATGCCCGAACCCCTGCAGCGGCTTCGGTTTCTTCGACGGCTACAACTGCTATGTGGAAAGCCCCCCTGCAGGCCGGACGGCGACACTGGCCGACGGCCAGTATGCCTACAAGGCCACGTGGCGGCTCTTCAAGTACACCTGCCCCTCCGGCGGGACCCTGAAAGGCTCCAGTTGCCTGCTGGGCGGCCCGCCCCCGGGGCGGCTTCCCTTCGTGTGGGGCAACGCCTACTACACGGTGCCCCTCTGCACCACCACGGCTCAGGCCAACTGCGCAAACCCCTGCCCGTGGAAGGGGACCTTCTACGACGCAAGTGCCAAGGCCTGCCGCGCCGACGGTGCAATGAGTAACCCGGCAGGCGTGAAGATGTTCTTCATCAAGGGCGTTGCCTACTACGAGCCCCAGCGCTGCCCCTACGGCGGCACCTACGATGCGGCCGCCAACGCCTGCGTGCTCGTCGATCTCCCGAAGGGCGTCGAGGCCTTCGTCTGGGAATCGGGCATCTACTACAAGCCGCCCTACAAGGCGCAGTGCCCCTACGGCGGGTTTTACGACACGGTGAACTGCTACCTGCAGGCAATCCCCGACGGGGCACAACCGTACGCCGCAGCAAACCGCATCCTGACGCCGGCCATGTGCGGCCCCACAACGGACTGGCAGAACCTGCAGCGCGCTGCGGGCGAGGTGACGGTGGAGAACGTCTGTGGACAGTGAGACGGGCCTGCGGGCCGGCCCTGAGATCCTTGTGGCGGGCTCAGTAAATGTTGTTCGGCATGACAGTCCCGTGAGGTGGTGATGGAAGTTTACACAGTCATGATGATCTTACTGGTCATTTTTGTCATACTTGCCCTGCCAGAATTTTTGCAGTTTGGCCTGGCGCTGTTCACTTGGCCGTCAATGTACGCCGTGGGGGTGCGGGTTTACTCCGAGGCTCGATCGCTTTCGCAGCCGGATCTACCGCCGGGATCCGTCTTCGAGACGGAGAGCGGCAGATTTCAGGTCATCAGGCCGGAACAATGCCTTTTTCACCCGCGGCCAATCGGGTTCTACGAACTCGGTAGGGGTTCATGGTTCAAAGGCCGTCTTCTATGGTCGGGACGACGGGCAATGGTTGAAGCGCGACTTCCAATCAGTGTCGTCCTGGTCGATTTTATCGTAGTGGCCTTTTTGACATACTACTGCTTTGCCGTGATGCCTCGGAAACACGGACAGATGGTCGCCACCGGTGCCATGCTGCTTGCTTGGGCAATCATGGCTTTCATTGTCTTCCGGAGGGTATCGATCACGAAAAGCGCAGCCGGGAAAATCGCGGATGAGTACGAAGCGTTTGTAACGGACATGCATAAATCGCGGTTCAGTGAGCGTCGGACGCGCCACACTGACAGGAAGTGCTCCGGATGCCGGTGAAGCGCCAGACGCCATTGCTCTCTATCAACCGGAAATCCTCAAGAGAGATATCGGCAGATCGTCACGCTCTGCCGGCAAACGTGATCGGCATGACTTGATCTGAAAAAATCGGGACCCGGCACGCAAAAGGCCGCTCTCACCACGGGGCGGCCTTTTATTTTTAACCGGCAGGGTACGGGAGAACTACTGCGATGCCGTATCGCAGAAATCCGTCATCTTTCTCGACAAAAAACGAAAAAAGGCTTATCAATGAGACTGACCATTGAGGCTGACCATCAGGCAGGTGCCAACACGATAACAGGGAACCCATGAAAATTTCTTTCACCAAACATAACGGCCCCATCGACGAGATCATCGAGAAATTGATGGAGGCCGCCGAGGGAATCGGGAGGCCGAAATACGTCCGCGAAATGATCCTCGCCTCGCTCAAGGCCGGCCAGGAGGCCGACGAGAGCGCGGATCTCAAACTCATGAACACCACGCTCAAGGAGATGCGGTTCACGTCCAAGGTCTTCGGCCCCTACCGGAATGTCCGCAAGGTCACAGTCTTCGGCTCGGCGCGCACCCTGCCGGGCGATCCGGTCTACGAGATGGCATCGCTCTTCGGGAAAAAGCTCGCCGAGACGGGTTATATGGTCATCACCGGCGGAGGGGGAGGCATCATGCAGGCCGTCAACGAGGGAGCCGGCCCCGAGCATTCCTTCGGCGTGAACATCCGCCTTCCCTTCGAGGAGAAGCCGAATCCCGTGAGCGAGGGGAACCCGCGGTTCATCACGTACAAATATTTTTTCAACCGCAAAGTGGCCTTCCTCAAAGAAGCGGATGCCGTGGCGCTCTTCCCGGGCGGCTTCGGCACGCTCGACGAGGCGATGGAAACGCTCACCCTGGTGCAAACGGGCAAACGCAATCCCATGCCGCTTGTGCTCGTGGACGACCCTGACCGTCCCTACTGGCCGCACCTGATCCAGTTCCTCGAGGAAGAACTGCTGGCCCGCAACTATATCTGCCCATCGGACTTTGCGCTCTTTGAGCGGGTCTGTTCCGTGGATGCCGCGGTGGAGAAGATCCGGCATTTCTATCGCCGCTATCACAGCCTGCGGTATGTGCATGGCCAACTTGTGATCCGGCTCACGTCACCGCTCAGCCTCGATGACATCCGAAAGCTGACCGATCAGTTTCATGACATCCTTCTGCCCGGGGGAAGAATCGCTGCGTCCGGGGCCTTGGAAGCGGAAAGGGAGGATGCGGATGTGATGCATCTTCCGCGGCTCGTGATCGACTTTAACCGCAAGGGCTTCGGCAGGCTCAGGAGTCTCATTGATGCGATCAATGATTTTTAGCCTTCTTTCACTCTCCCGGGAACGGCTGCAGGTTCTCGACGGCCTGGCGGACGTTTTCTGTTCATCCGAACCCATGTTCGGATGAGCACTTCCTGCAGTCGTCAACAGGTCATCTTCACCGCCGACAGAAGATTACAATCGGCATTCAATCATTCCAGCGCTTCGATCACTCGAAATAGGGTACAATGAGTCAAGATCGTTAATCATAGACCTCCGGAAGCTAAAGGATTTTGAGGGAAATGAAAATCCAGCGAAGAAGCATCATCACCTTTGTCGTGTTTTTTTTATTTTTCCTCTTCCTAACGGGTAACGTCATGGCAACCGAAGAAGCAAAATATGCGGTGCTGGAAAAAGAGGGGCACTTTGAGCTCAGGCAATATGAGCCCTGCCTCGTAGCTGAGACCCTTGTCGAAGGGGATTTCGATGAGGTGGGCAACGCGGGGTTCCGTCGTCTCTTTCGATATATATCGGGCGACAATCAAACAAAAATGCCGATTTCCATGACCGCTCCGGTAGCACAGGAGATGAGATCGGAAAAGATTTCCATGACCGCCCCCGTAACACAACAAAAGGGAGGCAACGACTGGAGCATTGCTTTTGTCATGCCTGCCGAATATACGATGGATACCCTGCCGATACCCAATGACGCCCGGATCGCGCTAAGAGCAATTCCTGCCCGGCTTTTAGCGTCAATCACGTACTCGGGTACGTGGAGTGAATCCCGCTATGAGGAGCATAAGGCTCTGCTGGATCAGATGATGAGCAAGCGAAAGCTCAAGCCTGCCGGCGAATACATCTATGCCCGGTATAATCCGCCTTTCACTCCCTGGTTTATGAGGAGAAATGAAGTATTGGTTCCAGTGGAGCGGATCCACTAAGCCTGATGTCTGTTGAAGAACGCTTTCTTTTCTGTCGCTGTTAAGATCGTGTTCCTGGGCATCGTCACCCTGGAGAAATCGTCTAGAATATGACTTGCGTCTGAAAATAAGCCCGGCAAAAGCAAGCGATGACCCAACCCGTCCCTTGCTGAAGATCACCATCAGCCGTTGTAAAAATATCCGTTCAAAGGCACCGCTTGCGATACAAAACGATTGACACAGGGACAGGATACCCCGCATAGAGGGGGAAGCCTTGAGCGATGAGGTCTGGAAGGTTAAGCAATTTCTTTAATCATTTCGTTGTATAACACCGGCGGGCTATGATCGAATTACATGAAGTCACTAAGCGATACGGTTCCCTGACGGCCGTTGACCGGATTTCCTTCTCCGTCGCGAAAGGCGAGTATTTCTCCCTTCTGGGTCCAAACGGTGCCGGGAAGACAACCATCGTCAATATGTTGCTCGATTTCACCCGGCCAACCTCAGGGACCTTGTCCGTGAACGGGATTTCAAGCAAAGATCCCGCCTGCAGAACCGCCGTGGGCTACCTGGCTGAGAACCCCCGCATACCACCGAACCTTACCGGATGGCAGTATCTTCACCGTTGTGCGGAACTGTTGGGAATGCGGCGATCCGAGGCTATGGAACAGAGCGCGAAAATTGTCGAGCTGATTGGCATGAAAGGCAGGGAGCACACGAAGGCAAGCACGTATTCCAGGGGCATGATTCAACGGTTCGGGCTCGGTGCCGCGCTGACAGGAAATCCGAAGCTGTTGATCCTCGACGAGCCAACCTCCGGTCTTGATCCCATCGGGATCCGGGAGATACGCCAGCTCCTGGAATCGCTCAAGCATCAAGGGATGACGATCCTGCTCAATTCCCACTTGCTGTCAGAAGTGGAGAAGATCTGCGATACGGCCGCGATCATCAACAGCGGCAAACTCCTGTTAAAAGATTCGATTTCATCCATCATCCAGGATGGCGAAACGCTGGAAGACGTATTCGTCAGACTTGTAAAAGGTTGACATGGAGACACCGAAAACACATTCCATCGTTCTCATCATCGCCAAATACGCGTTTGCAGACGAAGTGCGGCAGAAGAGCATGATCGTCATGTTCTTGATCAGCGCCCTTTTCGTATTTCTTCTTCGAGAATGCTATCAAGGCGATTACATGGTGAACGGGCAGGCGCTCAGTGCCGATGCCATTGCCTGGACCCTGTCGAAAGTGATCTTCCATGTCATTGCCGCAGGGGCAATGTTTATTGCTGCGTTGCTGACGATGCGGGTATTCAAGCGTGATCGAGAGGAGGGGATGCTATCGTGCATAATGGCCAAACCCATTGACCGATGGCAGTATCTCACGGGCAAAATACTCGGATTGTGGGCATTGTCGGTGCTCTTCATGTTCATCCTCCACAGTATTGTATTCTTCATCGCATCCCTGAGTATGAAGACCCTGGTGCCCGCATACCTCGTCGCATCGTTACTCTGTTCTCTCAACCTCCTTTTTGTTGTTCTGACCGTGTTTCTGCTGTCGCTTATGCTGCCTGACATCGCCGCCTTTCTCTGCGCTGTGGGTATCGGAGTCGCAAGCCTTGCAGCCAACAGCATCTACTCTCTAAGCCAGAGCCCAATGGGGCAGGCGATGATGCAGCAGTCTGCGGATCGCGCACCGTCGGGCTTTACAGGGTGGAAAGCTGTCTACTATTTATGGCCGAATCTATTCGGAACACAGCAGTCAGCCGCTTCTCTGATTGGAAATGACAGGGGTATCCCTGTATATCCACTCATGAATGTTCTAATCTATTGTCTTATCCTGGGAATCTTGTTGTTCCTCCGCTTCAGGAATGAAGAGATTGTCTAGATTCATGAAAGGTCTTTGCGGGTAATCTAACTTGATGTGTGGGACAACGTCTGGCGGCAGCTCACTCCATATCCCTTTGAAGTTGGAGAACTTGATGAGACAACGAACCCTTTGGGTCTGCTGGATAATTCTTTTTACACTTTTGTCTGCAGGGCAATCTCTTGCATGGGCTCAAGAAAAGCAGAGCCCCCCGAAGAGTGCTGTGGTTGCCGAGATCGGGCGTATCGGAAAGACCGCCAGGGGAACGGTCGGCGTCGCCGCCGTCCATCTGGAAACCGGCCGCAGGGTTGTCTTCAATGCAGACGAGTTCTTCCCCATGGCCAGCACGGTAAAGGTGGCGGTTGCGGCAAAGATCCTCGACATGGTGGACAAGGGGCAGATCAGCCTGACATCACTTATCCCGGTGGAGCGCTCGGAGTTGGCGCCTGAAGGTCCTCTGGGAGATATTCATTGGCGCCCCGGGCTTTCATTCACGGTTTCCGACCTCCTCGAGCCCATGATCACGAAGAGTGACAATACCTCTACCGATGTTCTTTATCGGGTAGCCGGGGGACCCGCAGTCGTCCATGCCTACCTCCAAGCCCTGGGTTTGAAGGATATCTATCCGGCCCGGACGATCAGTGAGTTGCTGCGGGATGTCTTGTCAATCCCTGCTCCTAAGTCGCAGGCGACGTCCCTGGCGGATCAGTTCAGGCGGATGTCGCCCAAACAGGCTTCAGAGCGCCGCGCAAAGGCCTATAGGGCGAATGCTGGATATGATGCCGACCCAAGAGATCAGGCAACGCCAGCTGCAATGCTGGGGCTCTTGTGCAAGATCTGGATGGAGGACGGTGTCAGCAGATCGTCACGATCCATGCTGCTTGCCCTGATGGAGCGCAGCACGACCGGACAAAAGCGGATCCGGGGACGCTTGCCTGCGGGGACTGTCGTTGCCGACAAGACGGGAACGCTCGCGGGTACCGTTAATGACGTTGGCTTCATTACACTGCCCGATGGCAATGGCCACATAGCCATTGTCGTGTTCGTCAAGGGTTCGGAAGCGCCCCCCGGTATCCGGGCTACGGTCATTGCAGACATCGCACGGCTCGTGTACGACTACTTCCTCATTTCACACCAATAAGGCCCTGATTGCGAAAGCCCGATCTTGAGCGGATACGGCTATCAAGACCAGGAAGTACTTCCTGAAGCCGACAAAAAAGGGTTCTCGGCCAGTAAAGACAGGGTCATGCGGGAAGTCCTTCCTCGCTGACAAAAACACATTCCCCTTTGGACTGGATTTCTTGCGAAAACCTTGATACTGACAAACTCACTCTTAAATTCCACATTCCTTGGATCAGACTGCATGAAGAGTCTATTCATGTAACCGCACGCGCAACGTACTCTTACATCGGAAGTGAAGCGCGTGTCCTAATAAATACAAATTCCACGGATGGCGATAATCCGCGGCTCATGAAGGGGGAAGCCATGATACGGAATATTTTTACGGCAGCATTGGTCCTTTGCACCGTCAGTCTTTCCTATGCAGGTTGGTTGGATGATGCCGTGAAGAGCGCCGCAGAGGGAGTGGGGCGCCGGGCGGTCAACGAGGCCGCAGACGGCACCTACCAGGGGACGAAAAAGGAGGCCAAGGATGCCGTGAAGGGGCAGCCCGCGGACAAAGGGAAGGCGGGAGCCGGAACGGTGCCGGCAGGACAGTCGTCGGCAACGCAAACGGGCCCGGCGGGCGGCGACGTGACGATCGAAAATGCCGAGACCGTTTACTCGAGATACGACTTCATCCCCGGTGACAAGGTCATCTTCTTTGACGACTTCAGCGACACGGACGTGGGGGAATTTCCCCGCAAGTGGACGCTGAACGGCCCCAAGGGGGGAAATAACAATGCCGTTGAAGTGGTCGAATACCAGGGGAAGCGATTCCTGAGAAGCAATCCGGCCGCCAAGGGCAAAAGCCAGTTCGAGTCAACCCAGTTTGTCCGCCTGAATCAAAAGGGCGATCTGCCGGAAAAATTTACCGTCGAGTTCGATGCCGTCTTCGCAAACGCCATTCCCGGCGGATACCCGAACAGCTACGTCCTGCAGCTGCTGAACAGCAAGGACGGATGGCTGGGCAGCAATGCGTCTCACAACCTCGGCGTGATTTTCCTCTCCGGCGAGGAAAACATCTCGAGGAACACGCGGACAAACGTCGGGAAAGTCGACGGCAGGGTCCACCATGTCGCCGTAAGCGTCAACGGGACCTTCGTCAAGGCCTACATCGACAATGTCCGTGTCATCAACGACCCCGATGGGGCAAAGCGCCCCATCACCCTGATCGGCCTGAGCATGTATTCCGGCGGGAACCTTCCGTCCGACAAGGTGATGTTCACCAACTTCAGGCTGGCCGAAGGAGGCAAGAGCATCAAGTCGGCCCTCGATACGGAAGGGAAAATCGTAACCCACGGCATTCTCTTCGACACCGGCAAGGACATCATCAAGCCCGAATCCCTGCCCACGTTGAAGTCGATTCTTGCCATCCTCAACGACAGTCCCGGACTGAATTTTTCCATTGAGGGTCATACGGACAACCAGGGAAACAATGCCGTCAACCAGCCCCTGTCGGAGAAGCGGGCAGCCGCGGTCAGGACATGGCTTATCGATAAAGGGATCGCGGCGACAAGATTAAAGACGAAAGGATTCGGCGATACCAGGCCGATCGACTCTAACGCTACGCCAGAAGGTCGAGCGAACAACCGCCGTGTAGAGTTCGTAAAGTTCTGAGGCAAATCATCCGGGCGGGGTCTGCAGGGGCCACGCTTTTATAGGGATAGGTGAAGAGTAGTCGGTGAAAGCGATCGGCTGGATTTGATCTGAAACCGCACGCCGGATCCCGGCATGCAAAAGGCCGCCCTTATCAATGATAAGGGCGGCCTTTTATTTTACTGCGCCGGGTTGGTCGAGGAAATTATCGCGATGCCGTCTCGAAGCGCATCGGCGGGGCCGAGGCAAGCTGGCCTGCGAGCCCGTCCCGGGCGGCCCTGTACGAGGCGATGAGCGCCTCCGGCACGGGCTGACCTGCGGGAATCTCGACCTTGCGCGGATTGACGGGCCGGTCGCCCACGCGCATCTCGAAGTGCAGGTGCGGTCCCGTGGAAATGCCCGTGGAGCCCACATACCCGATGAGCTGCCCCTGGGCCACGCTCGACCCTTTCCTCACCCCCCTGGCAAATCCCGAGAGGTGGCCGTAGAAGGTCTTGTAGCCGTTGGGGTGGCGGAGGACTACGAGCTTTCCATACCCGCCCTGGTGAGCGGCCGCCAGGACCTGGCCGTTGCCGATGGCCGAGACGGGCGTCCCCTTCGGCGCCACGTAGTCCGTGCCGTTGTGGGCCCTGCGGATTTTGAGGACGGGGTGGAGCCTCGACTTCGAGAAGCCGGAGCTGATGCGCCGGAAGCTCAGCGGGGCCTTGAGGAAAGCCTTCCGCAGCGAGCGGCCCTCGGCGTCGTAGTAGTCGGCACGGCCGTCGACCTCGAAGCGGTACGCGCGGGAGATCACCCCGTCGTTGACGAATTCCGCGGCGAGGATGTTGCCGTACTTTTTGAATTCACCGTCGCGGTAGAGGCCTTCGACGAGCATCCGGAACGTGTCGCCTTTGCGCAGCGCCGTCGTGAAGTCGATGTCCCAGGCGAAGATGTCCGAAAGGTTCAACGCAAGGAGCAGGTTCTGCTGGCCGCCGCCCATGGAGGCGATCAGGTTGCCCTCGATGGCGCCCTCGAGGCAGAGGATTTTCCTGTCGTACTCGAGGTTGAGCTTCTCGGCCTGATAGCCCTCCCCTGCGCGGGTGACGCGCACGAGAGAGTCGTCGTTTACCCAGTAGACGAAGGCGTGCAGGCGCTTTTCGGGGTCGACATGAATCTCGTAGGGCTGCCCGGACCGGAACTCCCGGGCGCTGTGCACGCCGGCAAGGGCTTCCTTCACATGGAAGAGCTCCCGGGGGTCAAAGCCGTGGCGCTTGAAGATCTCGTAGAGCGACTGGCCCTTCTCGACGATCCCGGTGATCCGGAAAAGGGGGGGCGGCTCGGCCTTTGCTGACGGACGTGCGGGGTTCGGGTCGGGAGAGTTGGCGAGAAAAAGAAGGGCTGCAAACAGGGCAATCCCTGCAAGGACGAGGAGGGCTGGGCCGAGAGCTTTTTTCGCCGGTATCACTCGATGAAAACCCCGCTGCCCCGTTTCGGCGCCGCAGGCGCGCGCCGGGCACAAAAAAGGCGCCTCTCGTCAATCCGTATTGGCCACGTCGTGCGGACCATGGCATGCTGAGCCGGGAATGCGCCTGTCTTTCGCCGTACCCTAAACGAATTCACTGCGGATTTCAAGCGATTTTCGATGGAGAAGGGGCCGCCCGCGCCCGGCAGGCGGCCCCTTGCGGTTAGAAGGCATAGACGAAGTTGAACCAGAACTTGTCGCCCTCTGGCTTGTATTGCGCGTCGAACTCGTGCTGCCATTTGAGCGTGAAGATCATGTTCTTGTAGCTGTACTGCGCTTGGGGACCGATGGCGAACACCTGTCCCTTGAACCCGTCGGGCGGGGTCACGCCGTTGACTTTGTCGTCGGTTGTCT
The DNA here is from genome assembly GCA_964619035.1 of uncultured Syntrophaceae bacterium. GTDB lineage: Bacteria > Desulfobacterota > Syntrophia > Syntrophales > UBA2192 > UBA2192. The sequence goes on from CAZUBX010000002.1 coordinate 53,687, forward strand.
GGATGTAATAGTAGCCCCCGAGACCGACGGCCCACTGCTTGCCGATGTGGTACCCGACGGTGTAGTCGAAGTGGAACTCCTGGCCCGACTGGTAATTCGTGTCGTTGTTCTCCGTGTTGAAATCGTACATGAACTTGGCCGAAAGCTCAAAACCCCCGCCGCTCAGGTAGGTCATGGCGAGGACGGGTTCGAAGGTCCAGTAGTTTCGCCCGAGGTTTGCCAGACGGTCCTGGTCATAGGTACCGACGGGGATATAGATGTCGAGGCCCGTCGTGATGTGGAAATTCGGGAAGTGCCAGCCGAGGATGATCGGGTTGACGATGATGTCGCCCAGCCCGAAGCGGTCGTCGTCCCGGCCGCCGAGTGTCACGTCCTGGTAGGCCAGAGGGATAAAGGCATGAACGGCCCAGTTGGCCCCGAGGATCTTATAGTCGGTCACATGGATGAACCGGAGCACATTGGCCGCTACCTTCAGATTGAAATCGGGGATGAGATCGTTGCCGTTCTTGTCATTGAACTGCGAGGCCGAATAATAGAGCAAGTAGTTCTTGAAATAGGTCCCCGGCGGCGGCAGCGCCCCCACCATGAAGTCTTCTGCGCCGTTCGGATATGCCCCGCCGCCTCCCTCGGTGGCGAAGGCCGGCCCTGCGAGGACAGCCGGACCCGCGAGCACGGCTGCCGCAGCCAAAACGATGAACCATTTCCTGAATGCCTCCCGCTTCTTCATAACCCTTACTCCTCCTTATGTGGATTTTGCATGAATGAAAAAAGGCCACCGGGTGTCCCGCCCCGTGGCCTCTGCAAAATGAAAAAGCCATGGGCGGCATCTGATCCACCCATGGCTTTGTTTCCGGCTTGTTACCCTGTGCCTGTGTCCTTTACGATGGGCAGACCCCTGCGCTTATGTTGGCCCACCACCACCAACCGAAAATGTTTTTGTGCGCCTGTCCTGCCATCGTGATTGCTTCCGTTGAAAAAAGTGAATGGATTTAAACATGGTTCGGCAGGCTTGTCAAGGGTCTTCTTGGAAGCATCCGGCTTGGTGGCGATTCCGCTAAAGAATTCGTCCCCGGCGGCCGAATTATGGTTAAGGTGCATTCCCTGACGGACGGACTGTACCCCTGGCCCCCCGACACAGGACAGGCACCTGCACGAACCTGCGGCATGAACTTGAACGAAACGAGGCTGACTCATGACGACCTTTACACCCCGCGAAATCAAGAACCGGAAATTCAAGCAGAGCCTGATGGGAGTCGACGCCGAGGAGGTGAAGAGCTTCCTCAAGATCGTGGCGACGGAGTTCGACAAGATCCTCACACAGAATGCCCAGTTGGAGAAGAGGCTCACCGAGCAGACCGTCCGGTCCACCCTCACCACCAAAAAGGAGGCGGAAAAGAATGCCGAAAAGAACAGGCAGTCCATCGAGGATGCGGACAAGACTGCCGGGGAAGTCGTCGCCCGGGCGAAAGAAGAGGCCGATGAAATCCGCCAGAAGGCCGAGCGGGAGGCCACAGAGCTGCGGCGAAAGATCGAGCGGGAGGCCCAGGAGAAGGCCCGGAGAGAAACGGCCCTGATGCTCTCACAGGCGAAGGTGATGGCCGACGAGATCACCCTCAATGCCAAACAGAAGGTCGAGAAGATCGAGGCCGAGGCCAGGGCGACAGCCGCCTCGATGACCGCAGCCGCATCGAGAACCGCGCCCGAGTTCGAGCGCCCCCTGTCCGTCTCCGAGAAACCCGCAACACCGCCCGAGAACATAGGCACCGAGGTGGACGACTGGGACATGAAACATGCCGAGGAGGCCCAGAAGAACTTTGACAGGCTCATCAGCGAGGCCATGGCAAGGGCCGAGTCCATCATCCAGAACACCCGCGCCGAGGCCGAAATGATCACGAGCGGCCTCATCGGGAAGACCCTGAACGAGCTCAACAAGGAGCATGAGCGCCTGCTCGCCGCCGTGCAGAACGCCGTCCACAAGTCCGAGGAGATCGTCAAGACGGCCCGCCAGGAGGCGGAGCAGTTCGCCCAGCAGCGAAAATGCGACGCCGTCGAACAGTGCAACGCCGTGCTGCTGGAAGCGGAGCGCAAAGCCGGCGCCATCTTCGACAGCCTCAAGGCCCAGGCGGACTCCAGGAAAACGAAGTCCGAGGGCGAAGGAAAGACGGCGGCCGGCGGCAGAAAGGTCAGTCAGAAATACCAGTGATGAAATGCCGAAGGGCAGGCACCCCCCTCCAGCCCTGGACCTTCAGCAAAAAGCCCCGCCTCTGCGCGGGGCTTTTTTGTTCTTCGATCCCCCTGCAGGGCTGCGCGCAGCGGAGCAAATTGCTTTGCATTTGACCCGTCTATGTGGAAAACTACCTCCTGTCCGGAATTTCCGGCGAGGAGAGCCATGCCATGAAGAAAGGGAAGAAGGTCCTGGTCCTGCTGGGAAGCCCCACGCGAAAGGGCAACAGCGCCATCCTTGCGGAAAAGATCGCCGGGGGCGCAAAGGCTGCCGGTGCGGCCGTTGAGACGGTCTTTCTCCACGCACTCGCGATCGCCCCCTGCAAGGCCTGCTATGCCTGCCAGAAGCCGAAGAGCAAGGGGTGCTCCATCGACGACGACATGCAGCCCCTCTATCGGAAAATGATCGAGGCCGATGCCTGGGTGCTCGCAAGCCCCGTCTACTGGTTCACGATGTCCGCCCAGTTGAAGCTCTGGATGGACCGCTGCCTGGCGTTCGGTGCCTACGGGAAGGACCCCTTTAAGGGCAAGCGGATCGCCGTGGCCATGACCTACGGCGGCGAGGACCCCTTCGATTCGGGCTGCGTCAACGCCCTGCGGACCTTTCAGGATGCCTACAACTACGTGGGCGCAACGCTCGTCGGGATGGTCTACGGAAGCGCCATGGAGCCCGGCGAAATCAAGGCCAACAAGGCCCTGCTGAAAGAGGCCAAGGCACTGGGAACGAAGCTTGTGGACTACATCGATTGACGGAGGGATCAGGGATGAGCACGGAGGGTTTTGGCTTCGAGAAATGGTTTGTTGAGACAATGATGGGCCTAGCCCCCGACCCGGACAGGATCCGGGTGGACGGCGCACCCCTCGACATGACGGATATTGCCTCCAACAAGTGCTTTTCGCTGAGCTTTGCCTCGGGGATGATGCCCGGCCCCTTCGGGATGGCGACGATCCTGCCGGAGCTTGCGGCACTCACGAAGATCCAGATGGATCTCATCTACAAGATCGCCAAGTACCACGACAAGCTCGACAAGGTGAACCGCCCGCTCGTTCTCTACGTCTTTGCCTGCGCGCTGGGGGTGACGGCAGGGCGCCTGCTGGTGCAGAAGGTGGGCTCGCGGATGATCATCAAGGCGCTGAGCACCCAGGCGGCGCAGAAGGTGGCTGCGGCCATCGGCGCGCGGATCGGCTCGAGCTTCCTGCAGCGCAGCGCCGGCCGCTGGATCTGCGTGGCCACGGCCCCCGTGTTCGCCTGGCTCTCCAAGAGGATGACGGAAAAGGTCGGCGAGTACGCCGACGATCTCTTCAGGCAGGACATCGAGATCGAGAAGATCGAAGGCTGAAGGAGCGGGGCGCCGCTTCGGCCGACCGGAATCGCCGGAGGGAGACGTGGACGATCACATCGCCCTGGACCAGCTCGAGGCGCTGGCATACGGCCTCGGGATCGAGGTCCGGTACGAGAAAATCCCGCAGGACGATGTCACGATCTCCGGGGGGCTCTACCGGCTGAAGGGGAAGAACGTCATCGTCATCGACTCGCGGGCAAAGGCAAAGGACCGCATCCGGACCCTGGTGCAGGCCCTCAAGCCCTTCGATCTCACCAACGTCTACATCCGCCCCGCCCTGCGGGAGCTGCTGGAGAGAGTGTAAGGCGCCCTACTTCGCCTCCCCCGTTGCCGGCATTGCGGCCGTTCCCGCCTTGAAGCTGAAATCCCCGAGGGGCCTGAAGAAGGTGTACTTGAAGGGCTCCTCCACGAGCAGCTGCCCCGTCTTTTCTACGCTGCCGCTTGGAATGGAGAAGGGCAGCGCAACGACGTACATCACCGTGCCGAAGACGATGGAGACAAGGCCCACGGGCCTCGCGATGAGGACGTCGGCCACGATCCCCATGCCGTCCGTGGCCTCGCCGAAAGCCGGCGCCGTGCTCACGATCAGGGCACAGACCACGAGCATTGCAATCGATGTCTTTTTCATGAACAAACCTCCTTGAGAACCTCTTGAGTTGCGATCCAGATCATTCTCTTCGACTGCAGTTTCGCCTTCCCGCCGCCGGATGTCAATACGACAAGAGCATGATTTCCGCCTACGAATATTTTCCGATGCCGGCCTCATCCGGCCTACCCGATGCGGAAGGCCCGCATAGAGATCGTGCCCAGCGTCACCCCCTCGGCAAAGAAGTTCAGCGCCTCCCCCTCTTCCCGCAGAGCAAGCACATAGAGCAGCGGCAGGAAGTGTTCGTTGGTCGGGATGGCCAGGCGCGCGTTTTTCCCGAGGTCCTCGTAATGGATGAGCGCGTCGCGATTGCCCGACAGGATCAGCCTCTTGACGTCCTCATCGAACTGCGCCGCCCAGTCGAAGGCGATGTCCTGCCAGACGAGCTTGTAGAGATTATGAACGACATTGCCACTTCCGAGGATGAGGATCCCCTTCTTCCGGAGTGCGCGCAATTCGCCCGCGAGCGCGTAATGGTGCGCGGCCCCCTGTGTCCGATCGAGGCTCAACTGGACGACGGGAACGTCGGCAGCCGGGAACAGGCGGCAAAGCACCGCCCATGTCCCGTGGTCGAGACCCCACTTCCGGTCCGGCCGGACCTCCTTTGATTTCAGGGTTTGCTGCACCAGCGCCGCCAGCTGCGGCGATCCCGGCGCGGGGTATCTCACCTGGGAGAGTTCCTCGGGAAGCCCGTCGAAGGTGTAGAGCGTCCGGGGCCTTTCCATCGCCGTGACGCGCGAGCCCTTCGTCTCCCAGTGCGCCGAGATGCTGAGGATCGCCCTGGGCCGCGGCAGGGCTTTTCCCGCCCCGATCCACGCGCGGCTGTATACGTTGTCCTCGATGGCGTTCATCGGGTTGCCGTGCCCCACGAACACGACGGGCATGGTCTCGCCCGTTTCGGGGAATGCCGCACTCCATTCGTCGAGCGTCCTGTCAGGGGTCATTTCAGATCCTCCCCGTTTGCCGGCCAGGAACCCCTTGCGACGATCCGGGGTTCTTCCCTGAGGCTCGTTGCCTGGGGATTGTGGCTCTTTATCGTGCGCTCTGTCTCAATGCCTCCCGGTACAGAACGAGATTCTCATCGAGCATCTCGGGGATGGGCAGCTCGTAGGGGCACCGTTCGATGCAGGCGCCGCACTGGTCGCAATTCTCGGCGCTTTTCAGGGCATCCCGGGAGAAATTCAAGGCGAAATCTCCCTGGAACCGCTTGAGGATTGACTTGAAGCCCAATGCCTCGGGGATCCGCACCCCTTTTTCGCAGGGCAGGCAGTAGCCGCAGCGGTGGCAGAAGCGTGTCCCCAGGTCGGCCCGGATCTTGTCCATGTCGGCACGGTCCGCCTGGCTGAGTTTCCGCCGTTTTTCATACAGGGCCACGATCTCGTCCATCTCCGCCTTCGAAATCACGCCCGGATTCGGGATCACCTGGGGATACTGCTGCAGGAATCTCATGCACAGATCCGGCCGCTGCAACAGCCCCCCGCCCAGGGGCTTCATGCCGATCACCCCCATACCCATCTCATCGGCCACGCCAAAGAGTTCCTCGGCCGCCTCCGTCTCGATAAAGTTGAAGGGGATCTGTACGGTCGAAAACAGGCCCCGGCGGCACACACTGGCGGCAAATTTCACATTATGGGAGGAAAAACCGATGAAGCGGACCGTGCCGTCCTTCCGGGCTTTAACTACCGCCCTGTAGGCACCATCGGGGGCAAGGACCTGGGCAAGTGTTGCGTCGTTGGAGACATTGTGCAGCTGGTAGATGTCGATGCGGTCGGTCTTGAGGTTTTCGAGGCTCTGCCAGATGTGCTTTTCCGCCGTCTCCTTATCCCTCTTGAGGGTCTTTGTCGCAATGACGACCTTGTCCCGGACGCCGCTCAACGCCTTCCCGACTTTCTTTTCGCTGTCCCCGTACACGTTGGCCGTGTCGAAAAAGGTGATCCCCAGATCGTAGCAGTGGCGCACGACTGCAGCGCCTTCCTCGAAGGGCAGCGGGATGATGGGGATCCCGCCGAACCCGATTTCCGAAACGATCAGCCCCGTGCCTCCCAGCTTCACTTTCTTCATCATCTTCTTCCTTCCGTTTACAGGATTCCGGTGACGATCCGCCGCGGCCACCTCACGATCAGTCAACCCAGTGGACGATCTCCCTCGGCTCCGCCCTCTTCCTCTCGAAGCGGTTGAGGGGATAGTCCGGATCGGGGTGCCCCAGGGCGATCGCCACGACGATCCGCCGGTCATCGGGGATAGAGGCGATCTTCCGTAACGGGTCGGGGTACCGCACCGCGGCCGCCATGATGCAGGTTCCGAGACCCTTTCCATGGGCGAGCAGGCAGATCGACTGCACGACTAGCCCCACGTCGAGCATGGCGTATTCAACAAGCGATTCCCTCGGAATGCAGGCAACGATCATGCAGGGCGCACCGAAGAGAGACGCCATGCGTGCGTAAAGCTGATTGCGGGCATCCTTGTCCGCCCGGTTGATCCCCAGCATGTCCAGCATTCCCTTGCCCAACTCGCCGTAGCGCGCTTTCAACGCTGCCGGCCAGGCCTCCGGCATGGGGATCTCCGGCGAGGTGGGAAGTCCCTCCTCCAGCATGCGCCCGTTGGCCTCCTTGAATTCCGCCAGGGGCCTGCCCGTCAGCACGTAAAACTCCCAGGGCTGCGTGTTCCCCCAGGAAGGCGACCAGCGGGCCGCATCGAGGATCTCCTCGACGATGACCTCGGGAACCTCTTTGTCGGTGAACTTCCGGATGCTTCTCCTGCCTCTCACGGCCGCTTCCAGTTCCATGGCCCGCCTCCTGTTGACTTCAAGATGGATTTGATCCCCCGCCCCCGGCCGGTGATTCTCTCTTCCTGCCTGAAGGGAGATGGCAGGCTCAAGATGTTCCGGTCTATTGCTTCTGCAAATCGGGCCTCACCGGTTCCGGATCGATCAGGCGGATAAGCTTCTGTCGGACCATCTCAATGTGCTCTTTCAGGATGAACACCTCATCATAGAAGGCCACCGACACGTGAATCCGGCTGACGCCTTGCTCGATTCGATCCAGTCTCGTGTGGTACTCCTCGACCCGCTCCGGACGCTGATGTTCTTTCAGCTCCTCCTCGAGTTCCCGGAGCTCACGGTACCAGTGGTAGTACTTCGACCGGTTGCGCCACGTATAGAGCCACGGCAGGATCCCGATCAAGGGAACCAGCACGAGCCCGATCGAGATGAGGACCAGCAGCATGCGGTCGACAAAAGTGGCCGCCCAGAATGGCAGGTAGCCATGGAGCCAGGAACCTCCCGACCGGTAGAACCGCTGGGCCTGCTGGCTGATCGGGAAATCCTGCGTCTTCATCGACGGGAACTCCCCCGCCCTGTGGACCCAGCCGGCCCCGCCGTGGATCTCGACGGCGGCCTTGAGCAGAAGGTACTCCAGAGCGGGGTGCAGGTCCTTCTGCACCAGCAGATTGGTCGTGGGGGCCAGCAGGTGGATGTCGGATGCCGGAAATCGCTCCGATAGGCCGAGAATCCCCTTCGGCAGGACCACGTGGGACAGATGGGGAAAGAGCCGCGTGTAGGCCTCGGCCTGGCTCAGGCTCATCAGCTTGATGCCCGGTGCGGTGATCAGCTCCCTGACCAGCGCGCTGTCCGTGGAGCCGAAGGTCAGGACCGCGTCCACCTTACCCTCCATGAGCGCCTGTCCCGCCTCGGGGTTGGGGTACTCGTGCAGGACCGTAGGCGGGACGGAGACGTTGGCCGCCTTGAGCAGATCGAGCGAGATCTTTCGCACGCCGCTTCCCTCCGGACCGATGCTGACCCGCTTGCCCCTGAGCTGCGAGAGGTCATCGAGCGTTTCATCGCCCCGGTAAAAGACCCAAAGGGGGGTATAGAACAGGCTGCCGAGAGACTCGAGGTTCGCGGCATCCTCCGGTTTTCCCATGCCGTCCTGGACAAACCCTGCATCGACGGACCGGGACTCATCTTTCAGGCGCCTGAGATTATCCACGGCGCCCGTTGAAGGAAGCAGTTTCAGATGGACCCCGTCGCGGGCCAGAATCTGGCGGTAGCGCTCACCAAAGATGACAAAGGAGCCGCCTTCCATTCCCGTCGTCATGCTCAGCGTTCTTGGTGGAACGGGTTGGATGAAACGATAGCTCGCCCAGCCGATGAACACGATGATCAGCAGGACCGGGATCAGGATAAGCAACGCGGTTTTCGGGGTCAGTTCTCTGATCTTGTTTCGTCTCATTGTGTATCTCTCATCTCGCACGCCCCGAAAGGAAAGGGATTCCCCCCCCTTCTCTCTCGAAGATCGCGCTTCGCACAAATGTCCGGCGGCAATCGGTGTTACCCCTTGAGGTACTTGCCGAACCAGGCGATACAGCGGCCCCAGGCGTCTTTGGCGGCCTCGGCGCGGTAGCTCGGCCGGTAGTCGGCGAAAAAGGCGTGCGGCGCCCCCGGGTAGATCACGAACTCGGCCGTCTGGCCTGCCGCTTTCATCGCCGCCTCCAGCGTCTTGACATCGGCCACGGGAATGCCCAAGTCCTCGGCGCCGTAAAGACCCAGGATGGGCGCGTTGATCCTGGCCGCCACATCGAGCGGCCCCACGGTGCGCACACCGGGTGTCAGGGCCGGCCGCAGCTGGCCGTACCAGGGGACGGCCGCCTTCAGCTCCCGGCTGTGGGCGGCATAGAGGAGCGTGTACATCCCGCCGCGGCAGAATCCCGTCATGCCGACCCGGTCGGGCCGTGCGGAAGGCTGTTTTTTGGCCCAGGCCACGATGGCATCGAGGTCGGCCATGACCCGGGCATCGGGGACGGGGTCCACGACCTTGCGGACCGCGTCGAGATCGGGAAGGTGCTGCACGCCCCCCTCCCTCGCATAGGGCTCGAAGGTGACGGCCAGGAATCCCTCCCGGGCAAATCTTCGCGTCACGTCCCGGATGTGCTCGTGCATCCCGAATACCTCCGGGATGACCACGACCGCCGGGTATTTCCCCGGCGCTGCAGGCCGCGCCTCATAGATGGGGACCTGGAACCCGGCAGAGAGCACCGTGGCATCGGCGGTGATAAGGCCCTCCGCGGAGGTGGCGACGACCTTCCCCGCCACGGGGGTTGCGGCGATGGCAAACCCCGCGAGCCCGACGCCTGCCACACCCACCTTCGCGAGAAACTCCCGCCGCGACATTCCGTAATAGGCATTTGCCAGCCAGTCTTCGACCATAGGAGCCTCCTTTTTTCGTGGATGGGTTCATTATAAAGAGGAAGGTGCGGACCTGCCACCTTTTTTGTCTCCTGTTTTTGAGCCTGCTTTTCCGTTGCCGTATCAAGTAGAATGAATGAGGGTACGAATCCGGTTTCGTTGTCGCCATTGAAAACGCAAATCCGCCTGCTCAAGGTAAACCAAACACGCCGTGAAACGTTTATCTGAATATAGTGTGTTTTACGCGGGCATGTCCCGTGAGGTCCCGGCAGTTTTTCCGTCCGTGACTGGTGGAAACGGGAATCAACACAAGCGGTCGGTAATTTGAAGTCCAACGGGGAATGACCATGAACGCATTGAAATCCTTTCGAAATATGCTTGTCTGGCTCCTGGTCCTGCTGATGGCGATGCCGTCGCCGATCTTTGCCCAGGATAGCAAGACAGCTCCGAAGAAGTTCTCCCAGGCGGAACTGGACCAGGTGCTGGCGCCCGTCGCGCTATACCCGGATTCGCTCCTTGCCCATGTCTTCATCGCCGCCACCTATCCCCTGGAAGTCGTCATGGCGGACCGCTGGGTCAGCCAGAACAAGAACCTCAAGGGCGATGAGTTGAACAACGCCGTGAGCAAGCAGCCCTGGGATGCCAGTGTGAAGGCCCTGGTGCCCTTCCCCGATGTACTCTCGATGATGGGCCAGAAGCTGGACTGGACCCAGATGGTGGGAGATGCCTTCCTTGCCCAGCAGGGCGATGTCATGGACACCGTTCAGCAACTCCGCAAGAGGGCATCTGATGCTGGCAATCTCAAGTCCACGGAGCAGCAGAAGGTGATCGTCGAAAAAGAGGTCATCCGGATTGAGCCTGCAAGCCCTTCCGTCGTCTACGTGCCTGTCTACGACCCCCGATGGGTCTACGGGCCCTGGTGGTATCCATACTATCCCCCTTATGTCGTCTATCCCTATCCTGTCGGGGTGGCGATCGCCCCCGGGCTGATCTGGTTCGGTACCGGCCTTTACGTGGGGTCTTACTGGGGCAGTTGGGGGTACTGGGGCTGGCACAATCACACATACTATGTGAACCGGTATTACTATCCCCACGGCGGGGCCGTTGGCGCAGCCTTCGCAGGCGGTCATGGCGGCTCCGGCAGCGGGTCTGCCGGCGGAGCCTTCGCAGTGCAACCCTGGACGCATGATACCGCCCATCGCAGAGGGGTCGCCTACCGGGACCAGGCCACCCGGGAGCGGTTCGGGCAGCAGGCAAACCGTGCGGCCGTCGAGAACCGTCGCAGCTTCCGCGGTTACGAAGGCAACTGGATTGACAGGGGCGCCAGGGCCGGGAGACCCGATAGCACGACAGGAAGAACAGGCAGGCCCGACACGGTGGCCGGCGGGACTGGTCGGTCTGGCGCTCAAGCGGGCAGACGCGATGCGGTTACCGGACAGCCCGGCCGGCCGGAATCACTGAGCAGGCGCGATGCCGCGTCCGCAAGAGCAGGCAGACCCGATGCCAGCCTGTCCCGACAGGCACCCGGGCAACAGGCTTCCGGCCGCGCGCCCGACCGATCCGCGGTGGAGCGGAGCCGTTCGGGCCAGGTCTTCGAGGGTATCGGCAGGGGCAGCGAGGTCCAGCGGCAGAGCAACTGGGGCCGGGAAAGCCTGAACGCCGCGAGATCCAGCGGCGGTACGGTCGGTGATGCCATACGCGGCGGGGCGGGTGGCGGAGCCGAGCGAGGAGGCTTCGGCGGGGCCAGTGGCGGCGCCGGGCAAGGAGGCGTCGGCGGCGGCTTTGGGCGAGGCGGTCACCGCTGAACCGGCTGGCAATGGATGGAGAATATCCGAATCCTTGACAGCCTTCGACCCGGACAAGACCTGGAAAAAGGCGGAACAGGTCGGCAGGTTTCGCGCCGGCATTCTCAGGATCCGGGCATAAGCCTGTAGGGCGTCTTCAGGTATTGCCTGGCCTCCACCTTCGCAACGCTCTCCCCGCTCTCGACGGCCAGGGCCGTGGAATAGAGCTCCACGGCCTGCTCGCGTTCATTTTGGACGTCGTGGATCATCCCCAGGCGCACATAGGACCAGACCCTGACGCGGGCGTTATAGTCGGAGGTGTCCATCAGGGATCTCCGGAAACAGTTCTCAGCCCTGGCATAGTCGCCCTGGTTGAAGTAAATCCTTCCCATCAGCTGGTCATGGCGGGGCTTGAGCTGCGGCGCAAAGGGCGGTTTGCCCGATGCGATGCCCCTCTCGAGATCCCGGGCGATGGCCAGGGCCTCCCTGAACTGCCGCATCTCCGACAGGATGTTGGCCAGGGCAAAGGAAAAATTGTAATTCCGGGCATACTTCCTCTGCAGATCCCGGGCGAAAGGCAATGCCCGGGCGGGCTGCCTCTCGAAATTCAGATACACGGATATGAGCTCGGATTGGGCAAGCTCCTTGAGAAGGTCTCCGCGCGTCGCCGCACGCTCCAGGTCTTGCAGCCCCCTGCGGCGATCCCCCTGCGTGATCAAAAGGGAAGAGAGAAAGCGGGACAGGTCGGGAAGTTGGTCGATGTGGTAGCGGATCAGGCCCGTCAGCAGATAGCTGTCGTTATTCTCCGGGTCTTCCTGCTGTGCCCTCTCCAGGCAGGACCAGAGAGCGTATACCTCCTGCGCCGCCGTGACAGTCTGTTTTTTCCGCAGGGCCCAGCGAAATTTCGCCGTCCTGGCCAGGGCCATGGCAAAGTATGCCTGCCCGTCCCGGGGATTTTCCCCGACCCGTTGCTCCCCCCGGGCCAGGGCCTTTTCGACGCAGCGCAGCATGGCCTCCTGGCTTGCCTCCCGCTGCTTCGGATCGAAGCTGACCTCGGAGCCGAACAGGTGGTTCAGCGCCAAGAAGGCATAGCCCGTCGGGTCTTCCGGGTCCAGCTCCACGGCCTTCTGGAGTATGGCGTCGGCGCCGGGGTAATCCATGTTGAATGCCCTGTCGATTCCCTGCCGCAGGGTGGCGCGCATCCCGGCCGGCTGACGCGACGAGGCCCCTGCCCCCGCTGCCTCATGGACCAGCACGGAGAGGACACCCAGGACCGTGAAAAGGATTGCCGTAACTCGCCTGTCCATCCGTTATCGCCCCATCGGCCTCACCCTGCCGCACAAAAACTGACTTCCGGGAAAAGCTCCCTCGTATGCTCAGCTTATCCCAAAAAAAGACGCGGCTCAACACGAATGGGCAGGGGGGCAAAAGCCGGAACCCCGCACTCCTCTCCGGACTTCCGCCCCCCTGAGGGAGTAGAGAACTTATCGCTCGCCCGTCTTTTTTAAATCCGCCTGATCCTTTTCCTCTTCCGACACAGCCTTTTTGAACCCCCGGATGGCCTTCCCGAGGGAATTCCCCAGCTCCGGCATCTTGCCGGGGCCGAAAACGATCAGGGCAATGACCAGTATCACCATCAGTTCGGGAAATCCCAGATTGAACATTTTCTTTTTCCTCCCATTTCATGCGTGATGGGCCACCGGAGGTCCGGACCCCTTTTTATATCCAATCAGCCCGTGTCTTCTTCCTGCAGCTCCGCGGGCACAGGGGATCCCGGGACTTCGTCGCCCGCAGGCTTTCCATCATCGGGCCCTTCAGGCTGATCCTCGTCCGTCCGGGCGGGAAGGGATTGTGCCGAGTCGTAATACGTGGCGGACAAAGGAACGCCCAGGAAGAGCAGCAGGCAGATGGAAAGAATCAATCGCTTCCAAAAAGACATCGCCATTCTCCTGCCGGCATGGCCGGCTGAAAACACAAAATGCCGCCCCGCGGCGCAACACCGGGGCATCGATCAAACCGTCTTCAGAGTTACTTGCTGTGGATTCAGGCGAGGGGTGGGGCCCGGAGGGAAAACGGCAGAAGAACCTGGAAAATCGTCCTCACAGCTCTTTCGTCGGTGAAGGAGCAGGGACAGGTCGAGGCCCGCTCCGCGGACTGCGGAAGGATGCCCGACAGGGTGGTTTGTTTGAGTTTGTCACAAAGCAGATCGAGGTCATCGGCATTGGAGCTGATTTGAAGCGTCCTGGCAGCGGTGCCGCCCTGGTCGGTTGCATCGGCCAGAATGGCCGACACAAAGGCCGGGATGAACAGAACCAGGATCAGGATTCGCAAAGCCTTCATTTCCAAACTCGCTCCATAATTTTTGCTTATCTCATGAAACCACCGCCCCTGTCAATCGGATCGACCGGGATCGGGAACCTCATTGAAGAAACCACACCCGCCCCATTTTTTCACAACAGCCGCAAGACAAAATTGTCGGTTTACAACCAGTGGTCAAATAAATGCGCAACCCATTCCCTTATCTTCGAGAACAAGGGTCTTTCTTGCCATTCCTCCCATTTTATCTGGTGGGACTCCGCAAGATCCCTGGCAAATGTCTTCTCCATTTCAGCAGCGAACTCAGGGCTCAGAATAACCGCATTCACCTCGTCATCGCTTAAAAGACTCCAGTAGTCCAGGTTGGTGGAACCGACCGTCGACCAGACGCCGTCGATGACCGCAGTTTTCGCATGCAGTAAGGCATTGCGGCGTTCGTATATCTTCACCCCCGATTCCAGCAGCTCGGAATAATTATACCGCGCTGCATATAAGGCCAGCGTGGAATCGGTGGCCCCGGGAAGAATGATCTTTACATCAACCCCTCTCCTGGCCGCATCCGCGAAGGCCTTCAGGATCTGGTCGTCGGGTATAAAATAGGCATTCGTCAGATGAATAGAATGCTCCGCAAACGTGATGGCGGCCACATACACGATAAACGTGATCCGGTTGTCCGAGCCGGGAGTGCTCCCGACGACTCGCACCAGGGCACTCCCATCTTCTCTCATCCTTGGGTAGTAGTTCCGTCCGGATCGTTCAGGACCATTCTGCCTGGACCACGTGTCAAGAAAGAGCTTTTGGAATTCCGCCACAGCGGGACCTTCAACCTGAACGTCCGTGTCACGCCAGGGCAGTGGTGTTCTGTCGTCTTCATCCCTTCCGGAAAGCTTGCTGGAGTAAACACTGCTGATGTTGATGCCGCCCGTAATGGCGGTCTTGCCGTCGACAATCAAAATCTTGCGGTGATCCGGATGCGCGAGGAGCCAGTCCCCGCGAGCCTTCAGCGGATTGATCGGATTGAATTCGACGACCTGAATTCCCCCGTCCCGCAAGCGCTGAAAAAAGGCAGCGGGAGCAGTGAAGCTGCCCACGCTGTCATAGATGAGATTGACCTGAACCCCTTCGGCCTGTTTTTTCAACAACAGGTCAGAAAACTTGCGGCCTACGTCATCATCATCGATGATGAAGGTTTCAAGGTTGATATGGTCTCCGGCACTCTGTATGGCCTTGAACATTGCGGCATAGGCCGCTTGGCCATCGGCCAGGAGAGTGACATTGTTTCCCTTCGTCAACGGGCTTTCGGTGACCGATTCCACCACGGCAGTGTGGCGTTCCAGAATGTCCGTCGGTGCGACCGATCGCTGCAGCCGTTCCTTGATGGCTTTGCTCTGTTTTGGTGATAACAGTCCCTTGGCCGAAACGATTTGGCGCGACTCCTGGGCAGTCGGCGCCGCATCAATTTTTTCAGAGACATCCGGCAAGGTCGCACATCCGCTGCTGAGACCCAGGATGGAAACCGACAGGAGGAACAAAAGGAGAGATTTGATGAATGTCATGCTCTATCCGGATGTAAGCTCCTTCATGTTGTCACAAGGAACCTCACAGCTATACGGGTCTTCGCCCCTGGATGATTCTGACCAGGACGACGACAATGGCAATGACCAGCAGAATGTGAATAAAATAGCCCATCGTATAGCCGGTCACCAGCCCCAGCAGCCACAGAACTATCAGAATGACAGCGATCGTCCACAGCATAGGATCTCCCTCCTGGATGGTTGAGGCTCGTTGCCGGCTGGCGCATTCCGATGACAGCCGGCAACGAGCGGTCGAGTTGGTAAGGATAACGGCTGCCTATTTCACGATGAGAGCATTCTTGACGGATTTGACCCCTTCGACGCCGCGCGCGATTTGGTCCGCCTTATCGACAGCCCTTTGAGAATCAACGAAGCCGCTCAGCTCAACGATTCCTTTGCGGGTTTCTACGCTGATCTGAAATGACTTGAGAAAATCATCATTTGCGAGCTGAGTTTTTATTTTGGACGTGATGACCGAGTCATCGACATATTCCCCCGTGCTTGACTGTTGCGGTGTCGATGCGCAGGCCACAAAAGCGGCGATCATCATGAGAACGACAAGAAAACGGATAACGACATGGCTCTTTTTCATAATCCTTACTCCTTATTTCCGAATTTATTATATCGTATCATTACACTCGTAAATGTGTCGTAGGGGAAAGGTTGATTTTTAACTTCGAAATGCCTGATGGGATGTAAGATGCGCATGAAAGAGCAGTAGCAAACATCCCGATCTGAAATCCTCATATTCGACAGTATCCATGCTGGGCGGCTTGTAGTTGCAATGGTTGACATGATACAAATGATATAAATTCATAATCTTTGAAGAAATTGCCGTCCGCATGTTCCGTTTTCTTACTCTTTAATTAATGGTCGCCCAGTGTAGAGGAATCTCCCATGCCGTCATCCATTATTGATGTTCAAGCAGTGCCCCGATTCTGGCAACTCCCCACCGCGACGCTTCTGGAGCGCCTGAATTCCAGTCCCGACGGATTGAGCAATGCGGAGGCCTCTGCCCGCCTGGCCCATTTCGGCCCCAACCTGATTCATGGGGAGCGAAAGCAGGCTTTACTCCTTCAATTTCTGGCCAAGTTCCGTAATCCACTGGTCATCATTCTTCTGATCGCCAGCGCCCTTTCAGCCTTCACCGGAGACGCCACAAGCTTCTTCATCATCAGCGCCATCGTCATCATCAGCGTGACCCTCGATTTCGTGCAGGAATACCGGGCAGGACAGGCGGCGGAACGTCTGCGCCAGTCGGTGGCGGTGCGCGGGATGGTCTTGCGGGAAGGCAAGCACCTGGAAATCCCGCTCGCGGAAATGGTGCCCGGCGATGTGGTGTTTCTCGCCGCCGGCGACCTGGTTCCCTGCGACGGCCGCGTGCTGGAAGCAAAGGATTTCTTCGTCAACCAGGCGCTTCTCACCGGGGAGCCGTTCCCCGTGGAAAAGGCCCCCGGAGAATTGCCCGAAGAGCCTGATATTCTCGCGGCCGGCAATACCGTTCTTTTGGGAACATCGGTGATCAGCGGCACGGCCCAGGTGATGATGTGCCGCACCGGGCAGAATACGGAACTCGGCGAGATTTCCGACACCCTTCTTGCCAAGGCCCCGCCCACCGCCTTTGAGCAGGGGACCCGCCATTTCGGACTCCTCATCATGCGGATGACCGTTCTCCTTGTCCTCTTTGTCCTTCTGGTCAATGCCTTCTTTCACCGCCCCTGGCTCGAATCGTTTCTGTTTGCAGTGGCTTTGGCAGTGGGACTGACGCCGGAGCTGCTCCCCATGGTGGTCTCCGTGACCCTGTCACGGGGCGCACTGCGCATGGCCGCCAATAAAGTGATCGTCAAGCGGTTGGCCTCGATACAAAACCTTGGGAGCATGGATGTCTTGTGCACCGACAAAACCGGCACCTTGACCGAGGCCCGCATCCATCTGGAACGCCACATGGACCCCCTTGGACGTGAAAGTGAGCGCGTTCTGGAATTGGCCTACTTCAACAGCTTTTTTGAAACCGGATTGAAGAGCCCTCTGGATGACGCCATCCTGGAGCACAAGGAAATCGACGTGAGCCGCTGGCGCAAGATCGATGAAGTGCAGTTCGACTTCGAGCGTCGCCGGATTTCGGTGCTCCTTGACAACGGCACGACCAGGATGCTGGTTGTCAAAGGGGCTCCCGAAGATATATTGCGGCTGTCGGTCAGCTACGAGGCGGATGGGGAGGAGGGCCTGCGCCCCCTGGATGATGCAGCGCGCGGAAGCATCAATGGACACTTTGAGGCGCTCAGTAAGGAGGGGTTCCGGGTGCTGGGCATCGCCTCACGCCAGGTGGGGATGGATCATCCCCATGCCGTGGTGAGCGATGAATCGGAGCTGGTCTTTGTCGGCTTCGCCGCCTTCCTCGATCCCCCGAAGGAGAGTGCCAAGGCGGCCCTGGCAAGACTTGCCGCCGACAGGGTCGCGGTCAAGATCATCACCGGCGACAACGAACTGGTGACCCAGCATGTCTGCACACAACTCGGTCTGCCTGTAACAGGGGTGCTTACCGGCGCAGAAATCCAGCATTTGGATGATCAGGCACTCGCAGCGAGGGTGGAGCAAGTGAACCTCTTCTGCCGCGTCGCGCCTGCCCAGAAAAACCGGGTCATCCTCGCCCTCAAACGGCGCGGCCATGTGGTGGGGTATCTCGGCGACGGCATCAATGACGCCCCATCGCTCCATTCGGCCGATGTGGGCATTTCTGTGGACAGTGCCGTGGACGTGGCGAAAGCGGCGGCGGACATGATCCTTCTGGAGCAAGACCTGGGGGTCCTCCATGCCGGCGTCCTGGAAGGTCGGCGCACCTTCGGAAACATCATGAAATACATCATGATGGGCACCAGCTCCAATTTCGGCAACATGTTCAGCATGGCCGGGGCTTCGCTCTTTCTCCCCTTCCTCCCCATGCTGCCGGTGCAGATCCTGCTCAACAATCTCCTCTACGATGTATCCGAACTGCCGATTCCGCTGGACCGGGTGGATGATGATTACCTGAGCCATCCCCGGCACTGGGACATGAACTTCATCCGCAACTTCATGCTGATTATCGGCCCCGTCAGCTCGGTTTTCGATTTCCTCACCTTCTACGTCATGCTGGCGGTCTTCCATGCCGGGGAGGCGCTGTTCCATACCGGCTGGTTCATTGAGTCCATGGCCACGCAGGTGCTTGTAATCTTCATCATCCGCACCCGTAAAAACCCCTTCAAAAGCCGTCCGAACCCGTGGCTGATCGCTTGCTCGCTGACGGTGGTAGCAGTGGCGGTTCTCCTGCCGTTCACCCCTGCCGGTGCTTACCTCGGTTTTGTGGCGCCGCCGGCGTTCTTCTTCCTTATCCTGATCGCGATGCTGCTCGCCTATCTGCTGGCGGTGGAATGGATGAAGCAATGGTTCTTCCGTCACTTTGCTCCAGAGGAAAGAGGCGTAACTCCGGTGACATAATGCCGACTACTTCTTGAAGAGAACTGGCGATGCTGAGGATTTTAAGGCTACATTTCAGCTGGTAATCTCCACTTCAATTCCGAATGGGAAGTTGTGTACTTGACAGGTCTACTCATTGCTCAAGACCTGATCCGCATAACGACCCGGCCCGACGACTGCCTCGTCATGCAGATGGAAGCATTTTTTTCACCTCTTGCTCGTCCCTGCCCCCTCGTCCCTGCCCCCTCGTCCCTGGTCCCTTTCTTTCTCTTCCACGGGTCTTTGCTGCGAAGCAGGCGTTCAGGTCAAGTTGATCACCGTGATCTCCGGCCTTGCGTTGAGCCTTACGGGGGTGAAGGTCGTGCCGATCCCGCGGCTCACATAGAGGTGAGAATCGTCGATGCGGTAGAGCCCCTCGGGGTAAGGGGTCCGAAGGTGGGCGAGGCTCACATCCCTTCCCGGCAGGCTCAGCTTGATCTGCCCCCCGTGGTAATGGCCTGACAGCGTCAGCGCAATCCGCTGAGATGCGGCCTCCGGAAAAATCTCCGGGCGGTGAGAAAGCAGGATCGTCGGGATGGCCGGGTCCAGCCCCCGCAGGGCGGCATCCAGGTCGTGGTTGCCGAACCGCATGTCATCGATCCCGGCAACGGCGAAGGGCCCCTTTTCGGTCGGGACAACCCGGTGCGCATTGTGCAGCAGCGGCAGCCCCTGCTGACGGAAATGGGTCTTGAGCCGGCTGAGGCTGCCGACCCAGTGGTCGTGATTTCCCAGGGTGGCAAAGGTTCCGTAGCGTGCCTTGACACGGGCCATCTCCTCCAGGCAGCCCGGAAGAAAGGCGATCGAATTCGATACATAGTCCCCGGTGAGAACGAAAAGATCGGGCTCGAGCGCGATTGCCGCATCGGCATAGCGGCGCAGCTCGTCCCGGGTCATGTAAAGGCCGGCGTGGTGGTCGGTGAGTTGTACCACCCTCAACGGCAGGCCGAAAGGCAGCGCGAGCGTCCGCACCTCGTGGGACCTTCCGGCCCAGGCGGCGCCGTAGCCGGACAGAACAAGGGGCGCTGCGGCAAGCGCCCCCGCTCCGGCCTGAAGGAACCGGCGGCGCTCCGGGTTCGCGGGGGGCCCTTCAGCACGGCAGGCCGGGTTGCGACAGCGCCCGATGATCGCTTGCCCCAGAGAGCCTGCAGCCTGCGAGCAGACGAGGAGCAGGGCAGACAGGATCGAGCCGATGCCCCAGACGGCCGGCAGGTAAAAGAGAAGGGCCTGTGCCGCTACGGGAGGGTCCACCCAGGGAATGGGCTTGAGCAGGATCAGCACGTTCAGGGCAAAGAGAAGGCCGATGAGCGCCCCCGCCAGGACGACGGCCAGGGATTTAAAGCGCGCCGACCTCTCCGAGGATCGGATAGCGTGCCGGATGCGCACGAACAGGTATATCTGGGCGAATACCGCGAGACTGACGATGATGAACCGAAGGGTTCCGAAGGTTAATGTGGGTGCCATAAATCGATGACCCAATCTGCCACAGATTCAAGACTCCCGCAACCTATCAATAGTGCGAAAAGTGTCTGAGTGAGAAGAAGTGTCTGAGTGTCTGAGTGAAGAAAAGAGATTCAGGATTCGGGGGTGCTTCTTCACTGTTGGCTGTTGGCTGTCGGCTGTAGGCTTCCTCGCGCTGCAAGGCTTTCCAGCCTCCATCAGCGCCTGTCTGATGGCACCCTCAGACGGCGTCTGCGGGAAGGGAGTCCTTCCGTCTTAGATCACATTCAGACAAGCGCCGATTTTGTTTCTGCGAAAAATATCGATAATAAGCTTAACGAAAGGGAACAAACCGAAGAGAAGAGAAAAGAGAAGAGAATAGAGACATGATGACCCGAATTTACAGAGCAGCAGAAGGCAGGATTCAAACAGACCCCCGGATCAACCTGATGGGCGAAAGGGTTGACAGGGTGTGGGCGGACCCCATCCTGACCCCCCGCAAGGACATCGATCGCTGATCCCCGGGCAACGAAACCAATCAAGGAGGTATCGTCATGAAGGAGAAAGCCAAGAACGTGAAGACCGACCGGAAATTCTGGAACGATCCGATGAGCTTCCCCGTCTTTGGGCCGAAGCGCACCAAGTAGGAAGAGGGAAAGTAAGGGACCAGGCGAAAGCCGACTGAAATACAGCTTGCCACATTTCCTGTGCTGAAGGCCCTTGCCCGTTTCGGGTAGGGGCCTTCATTTTTACCGGGTCCTGCGCACCGCGAAAAATCGTCTCATTTTTCTGAGAGCATCACGGAGCGATTTGTAATACAATACATTTCGCCGCATTGAGACAGTGAAGAAGTGTCTAAGTGCCTGAGTGTATGAGTGATGGGATGGGAAACCGGGACTCCCCCATTTTCCCAATACCCCAATTACCCAATTCCTTGTTTATTCATTCATGGTCTGATCATGAGAATCCCCTTCGCAAAAAAGCTCGCCACGACCCGCGTCACCTTCCGCGTTGCACTCTCGACCCTCCTCGTGGTGATGCTCATCGGCACCGTCGCCCTCCTGGGCGCTCTTTCCTACTACAACCTCAAGCGAAACGCAGACACCCTCTCCGGGCAGGTGCTCGACGAGAGCTCCCTGCGCATCCGGCACTGGGTCGGCACGCTGTTGTCCCGCGCCCAGGACCAGGGCGAGATGAACCGCCAGCTCCTCGGCTCCATCCAGCTCCGCCCGGAAACGCTGAACTGGCTCACTCGTCACCTGCAGCGGGTGTTGGAGACGCAGAGCCATTTCACCTTCCTCTCGGCAGGCTTCGAGAGCGGCTTGATGCTGTCCGTCGAGCGCCTGCAGGACGGCGGGTTCAGCATCCGCGAGGCCCGGTACGACCGCGAGGCCGGCAAGGCGGAGATCCTCGACTTCCGGCCCGAAGACTACCCGCAGCGAAAGGCCTATGAACGCCGGGAGTTCCAATTGACCGGTGAGAGAAGGCTGCCGGGCTGGTACACCGCGGCCCGTGATGCCGGGGGCCCGATCTGGACGGAGGGACGCACGCTCCGAAGCGGCGCCGAGGCGGTCCCGGGCATCACCTACGCCACGCCCATCTACGACAAGGACCAGCAGTTTATCGGCGTCACGACGGTCGACTTCGACATCAGCGCCATCTCGCGCTTTCTCAACTCCAACCCGATCGGGAAGGCGGGTTTTGCCTTCATCATCGAGAAGACGGCAGGCGGGAAATACCAGGTTCTCGCCCACCCGCAGCCGGAGATCCTCACCCGCGAGGTGAAGGACGAGCGGGGTCGCTCGCAGTTCGAATTTACGGACTGGCAGAAGCTGAGCGACGAGAGGGTCGTGCGCTTCATGGAGACATTCTCGCAGGACAGCGGGGAATATCTGGGCCACGATCTCAGGACGTTCCGTTTCAGCGCCGGCGGCGCGGATTATTTCGGGAGCTACCGCCGGATGGCCGGAAAGGACCTGCCGGGCTGGGTCATCGCCCTTGTCATTCCCTACCACGAGATCATGGGGGCCGTAGATCGAAACAACCTGGAAACCCTGCTGATCGGGGTCGCGGCCTTTTTCCTGATCCTGATTGCGAGCGCCTGGATCTCCGCCCTCGTCTCCAAGCCCCTGCGCCGGATCGCCCTGGATTCGGAAGCCATCGGCCGCTTCGAGCTCGAGGCCCGGCCCCTCGAGCGCTCGCAGATCCGGGAAGTGGACCAGCTGATGGTGGCCACGCACGACATGAAGCGGGGCCTGCGCTCCTTCGGCAAGTACGTACCGGCGGATCTCGTCCGCGAGATCCTCGCCTCGGGCGGCGAGGCCGAGCTGGGCGGCCAGAAGGCTTCCCTCACCATCTTCTTCACCGACATCGCCGATTTCACGACGATCTCGGAGGGCCTCGAGCCCGAGGCCCTCGTGGATCAGCTCGGCGAATACTTCGAGGCGATGAGCAACGCGCTGAGGCAGCCGCCGCCGGC
The DNA here is from genome assembly GCA_964619035.1 of uncultured Syntrophaceae bacterium. Lineage (GTDB taxonomy): Bacteria > Desulfobacterota > Syntrophia > Syntrophales > UBA2192 > UBA2192. The sequence continues at coordinate 76,163 of CAZUBX010000002.1, forward strand.
CACGCTCGACAAGTTCATCGGCGACAGCATCATGGCCTTCTGGGGGGCCCCGCTGCCCAACCCCGATCACGCCGTCACGGCCTGCCGTGCGGCGCTTTTATGCCAGGAACGCCTGAATGAGCTCCACGAGAAGTGGGCCCGCGAGGGCAAGCCGCTGTTCCACCAGCGCATCGGCATCAACACGGGCGAGGTGATCGTAGGCAACATGGGCAGCGCCAGCCGGCTCAATTACACCGTCGTCGGCGACACGGTGAACACGGCCAGCCGTTTCGAGGGCCTCAACAAGATCTACGGCACGCGGATCATCATCGGCGAGAGCACCCGGGCGATCGTGAAGGATCAGTTCATCGCCCGCCCCATTGACCTCGTCTCCGTCAAGGGGAGCACGAGGGGCGTGCGAATCTACGAGCTGATGGCCGAGACGGCCTCGGCCGATGAGCGCACGCGCGCGATCGCCGCTCTGGCCGAAACGGCGCTGAATCTCTATCTCGAGCGGCGCTGGGACGAGGCCGGGGAGTACTGCAGGAAGATCCTGGAGCTCAACCACGGCGACGAGCCCGCCCGCATCCTGATGGAGCGCTTCCGGATCATGCTGGAGAACCCGCCGCCCGGCGACTGGAACGGCGTCCACCGCATCGAGAGCAAATAATCGTTTTTGGTGAAAGGAGATCACCAGCCGTGATGCTTCGAAGACGTTTCACCGCCATGGCCGCAGGCGCCCTTGTGATTGGCGCCGTCATCGCGCTTTCGTCCTGCGCCGCTAACCCCGTCAGCGGCAAGCAGGACTTCATGCTGATCAGCGAGCAGGAAGAAATCGACATGGGCCGGAAGGTCGATGCCTCGGTGATCAAGGAGTACGGGCTCTACGACGACCCCCGCCTGACGGCCTACGTCAGCGACATGGGGCGACGGCTGGGCAAGCTCTCCCACCGCCCGCAACTCGAGTACAGCTTCAAGATCCTCGATTCTCCTGTCGTGAACGCCTTCGCCGCCCCCGGGGGCTATCTCTTCTTCACACGCGGGATCCTGGTCACCCTCAACAGCGAGGCGGAACTCGCCGGGGTGATGGGGCACGAGATCGGACACGTCACGGCGCGCCACTCGGCCCAGCAGCTCAGCAAGGCGCAGGCAGCGCAGATCGGGTTGATCATCCCCCAGGTGCTCGGTGTGCCCCTGCTGTCGGGCCTGGCCCAGGTCGGGATGGGCCTCTTTTTCATGAAATACAGCCGCGATAACGAGCGGGAGGCCGACTCCCTGAGCGTGGAGTACGCGACCAAGGCGGGCTATGACGCCTCGCAGATGGCGGGCTTTTTCGAAACGCTGCAGCGGATGAACCCGCAGTCGGACAAGAGCGGCCTGCCGGCCTGGTTTGCCACGCACCCAAGCCCCGAAGACCGCGAACAGGCCATCAAGGCCCAGGCGCAGCAAGCGCAGCGGCAAATGGGGCTCACCCGCCCCCGAATCGAGCACGAGGCCTACCTGAGGGCCATCGACGGACTGGTCTACGGCCAAGACCCCCGGGAAGGGTACGTGGAGGCGGGCGTGTACTACCACCCCGCCATGCGCATCCAGTTCCCCGTACCCGCCGACTGGAAGGTGAACGACACGCCGACGGCGGTGCAGATGATGAGCAAGGACAAAAACGCCGTCATCCTCTTCACCGGGGCGTCCGGCAAATCCCCGGAGGAGGCGGCCCGGGTCTTTGTCTCGAAGACCAAGGCCCGCGTCCTCCAGAGCCAGTCCGTCCGTGTGGGCGGCTTCCCGGCCCATCGTCTCGTCGCAGAGGTGCAGTCCCGAAACGGCACGGTCCGGACCCTGTCCTATTTCATCCAGAAGGACGCTGTGGTCTACACGTTCGGGGGCCTCAGCACACCGCGAAACTACCCGCAATACGAGAATCTCTTCGAGAACACATTGAGCCGGTTCGCGGAGCTGACCGACGCGCGAAGGATCAATGTCCAGCCGGATCGCGTCCGGGTGCGCCGCGCCGCGAAGGCCGACACCCTCGGCAACGCGCTTCGGGCGCTCGGCGTCCCGGAGAACCGGGTCAAGGAAATCTCCCTGCTCAACGGCGGCGTACCGGACGAGCCGGTCCCCCCGAACACCCTGCTCAAGGTCGTGGAGCGCGGCCGGTAAGACGTCCGATTTCAACCCTTCGCCTTCAGGGGATCTCCCGTCCCCCTGTCACGCGGAGCGTCGAAGGGACGGTCTTCAGGGTGAAGTCCAGGTTGCCGGACATGGTGTTGCCCTTTCCCGTTTATCCTGTCTTTTTTGGCGTTTCCCCAAATCGGAATTCTTCCAGCCGGCCATTCTCCAGATCCACGTAGGCCATCGCGTTCCGGAAGAGGCTGCCGCGCCCGAGCAGAATTTTGAGCACCTCCATGGCCTGGAAAGTGCCGATGAGCGCGGCCGTCACGGCGGGAACGCCCAGGACGGCTTCCGGCCGATCCGGGTCGGCCCCGCTCGCGGCCTCCCCGTAGAGTGGCTTCACGCCGGCGTCGCCCGGCAGGACGGTCATGATCCTGCCCTCGAAACCGGCCAGCGCCCCGTGCACCATGGGGATGCCCAGCCGATTTGCTGCCTCCTGCAGCAGCAGGCGGTCGGGTACATTGTCCAGGCCGTCGACAACGACATCGCTGCCGGCAAGGATCCCGTCGATTACGCCGGCATCGATTCTCACGGGGTGAGGGACCACCCGGACGCCCGGGTTGATCGACGCCACGGCCTCTGCAGCAGCGCGGGCCTTCGGCTCCCCCAGCGTCTCTCCCACGCAAAGGGCCTGGCGGTTGAGATTCGTCTCGTCGAACTGATCGCAGTCCGCAACGACGAGAGTCCCGACGCCCAGGCGCGCCAATAACACAATGACCTGCCCGCCCAGCCCCCCTGCTCCCACAACGGCAACCCGCGCTTCGGCGAGCTTGAGCTGCTCCGCTGCGGAGAGGATGTCCCTGTTGCGGATGTAACGGTACGGGTAGACTCCGAGCTTGAGCGCCTCGCGGTAAATCTCGTGAAGGGAAATCCCGCTCTGCCAGGCAATCTCGCGGGCCGAGCGGTCTTCCAGGATCCCCGCCTCGCGGCCCGCCGGGTCGGTTATTTTTTTCGCCCGTTCACGAATCCGGTTCTGAATGTCCGAACTCATCGGCCCGCCCCCTCTTCAGCCTCGCCGGAATAAATTTGAAGAAATGTCTGCAGTGGTATATATTTTCACCGAGGTGATGTGCAGCCATGAAAGTCGAACTCAACCTCTATGCCTCCCTGGCCCGCTTCGTCCCCCGCACGGGGCCCCTGGAGGTCAGCGAGGATACCACGATCCTGGGGCTGCTTCGGCGTCTCGACGTGCCGCTGGAGAAGGTGAAGATCATCTTCCTCAACGGCATTCACGCCAGCGGCAACGAAACCCTCCGTGAAGGCGACCGGGTGGGAGTCTTCCCGCCCGTGGCCGGCGGCTAGAAACAAGGCCCTTTCCCTTCCTGAGCAATCATAACCCTGACCTGCACCCACACCCGCCCCGTCATCCCATCCAGGCTCGCCACCCCCTCCCGGCAACCCCCCGGCAGTTCCCTGATGATCTGTGCGAGATCCCCGGCATCGACCCCGATGCCGCGCTCCAGAAGCTGAGGCCCCAGTTCCCGCAGGGCCATGCCGAAGAGTTTCATGACGATGCGGCCCTGCCCGATCCCCTGCGGTGCCGCATCGATGTGGTGTGTGATCCCGCTGCGCATGGGGGCATAGTACCCGCCCCTTCTGAGCATGGCGCCCATCAGGCCCGGCATGGCAGGCGCCAGGGCCAGCGTCGCGCCGTCCCGGATGAGGGCCGTATCGATGTCGTCCACGGGCTTGCCGTCCAGGAAAACGGTCTGGATCCGCGCCTCGATGTACTCGTCGGTCAGGCCCAGGCCATCGCGCAGAAATACCCCGATCGGGCAGCCGGCGAGGACTCCGAGCGCAAACCCCTTCTGCAGCAGCGGAAAGAAACAGACAAGCCGGTCCGCCGGCACGGTGAGGTTCAATGCTCGCTCAGCTTCGGAGCGGGTCGATTCCGTCATGGGCAATAGACACCCTCCCCTCATCCCCTCCCGCCGGAGACTGAGTTGCAGTCCTCTTCGGTCATTGCGAGCGACCGGCGGGAGCGCGGCAATCCCAAACGTTGCGAGGACGAAGTCCGTGGTAATCTCTCTGAAATGAGATTGCTTCGTCGCTGCCGCTTCTCGCAATGACAGAAAAAGAGAGGCCTTCGCAATGCCATCGCGACAGGGTCCCCCACAGAAACGGAATGCGGCGAAACGGTACAATCCTTACCAGTCGAATACCGTATCCAGCTCCGCGTCGCTGACCTGGAACGTGACGTTGTGCGGGGGAAGCAGCTCCTTCCGGAAAAACTCCGGCAGGCGGTCCTGCGCTTTCGTGAAGCCGGCCTGCGCATTGAACTCCCGCTCCCACGTGAGGACCTTTTTCCCCAGCGCCGTGACGTCGTCGCCCGTCATGCTGATCCCGTAGAAGGAACTGAGCAGGTCGAGGAGCGCCTGGAAGGTTTCAGGCTGGTCCATGATCGCAAAGGCGATGAAGAGGCACATCCCCGTGGAATCGATGGCCGCCGTGGCGATCTGGAGATTCCTGGAAAGCTCGATCTGGCCCTCCGGTTTCAGCGGGTCGACGTAGCCCCCCACCTTGAGGATGTTGGTGGCCACGGCGTAGCCTGCCGTGTGGTCGCCGCCCATGGTGCTCGTGGCGTAGGTCACGCCCATCCCCTGGATCGCCCTCGGGTCGTAGGCGGGAAGTGCCTGGTTCTTCACGACGGGGACCCGCTCGATGCCGAAGGCCCGGCCCGTCATGCCGGCGCCGTTGCCCAGGATGCGTCCCAGGGGGCTCCCCTTGCCCACTTCCCTGATAAGCTGAATCGCCGCGTCGGCATCCCCGAACTTAGCCAACCCGGCCTCCATGGCCACCCCGATCGTCGCGCCCATCTCGATGGTGTCCAGTCCGAAGTCGTCATCGAGACGGTCCATCAAGGCGATCTTGTCCAGGTCGTCTATGCCGCAGTTGGCGCCGTGGGCCCAGACAGTCTCGTACTCGGGCTGCTTGGTCAGATAGTTACCGTCCTTGTCGTGGTAGATCCCCGAGCAGCGGATCACGCAGCCCCGGTGGCAGCCGTGCGTCGGGTTTCCGCCGCGGGCCTTCTCCAGCTCCGCCTCGGTCTCGCCGCTGATCTTCGAGGTCCCCTCGAAGCGGCCCCAGAGGAAGTTGTTCGTGGGGTAGGCGCCCGCCTCGTTGATCACGTTGGCGAGGATGTTCGTCCCGAAGGCGGGAAGCCCCTCGCCCGTGACGGGGTGTTTTTTCAGCCCGTCCACGAAGGCCTTGTTGGCCGCCCTGAATTTTTCGACATCTTTCGGGGCGCGGGCGTTCATGCCGGCGTCATCGAGCACGATCACCTTGACCCCCTTGGAGCCCATGACGGCTCCGAGGCCGCCGCGGCCAGCGTGGCGGGTGGGCCTGAGCTCCATGTCCGTGAAGGCCACCGTGGCGGCGCACATCTTCATCTCGCCCGCCGGCCCGATGGACATGCAGGCGATCTTGTCGCCATACTCGCCCTTCATTTTCTCGACGAGGTCGTAATTGCCGAGCATCTTGAGACTGTTGTCCCGGGTGATCTTCACGCCGTCCTTGTTGATGAAGACCTTGTAGAGATCGTTCTCCTTCGGCTTTCCCTCGAGGATGATGGCTGCGTAGCCCAGCCGGGCGAGCACCTGGGCGGCCTGGCCGCCGGAGTTCGCCTCCTTGATGCCGCCCGTCAGCGGGCTCTTGCCGCCCACGGAGCAGCGCCCCGACATGGCCGCGATGGTTCCGCTGAGCATCCCCGGGGCAATGACGAGCTTGTTGTCCTCGCCCAGCGGGTGCGCCAGGGGCGGCACTTCCTTCAAGACGACGGCCGAGGTCAACGCCCGACCGCCCAGTCCCGCGTACTCCCCGACAGGAACCACGCTTGCCGCAGGAGCGCCCTCCGCGCTCATGTTGATTCGGAGCAGTTTCTCCATGATCCGTCCTCCTTGTTTGATGGGGTTGTTCGGGGATCCATGAGCCGTTGAGCTGCAGGTTCAAAGGAAAGCTGACAGGGGCAAGTGCGACTCGAGGCTCTCTTCTGCAATGATCGGGATGGCTGTTGGATAATGAATGAGTGATAAACGACAGGCTTATGCGATTGTTTAATTTTATGGGAACGGCCTGCCTTTGTCAATGATGTCTAATTAGACATAGCCCCAAGCAGATGCACAAAGGCGGCCGGCATGGATCGCTTGACCCCCGAAGGGGCCCTCTGTTATAGTAAAAATGGCTTTCGGGTCATCCGCCTAATCGATTGCTTCTCCCCTCCTTCCTGAGAGGCAGCTGCCATGTTCCCGCGCCTGGAAAAATTTCTTGCCGTCTTCGCCGTCACGGCCATTGCTGTCACGGCCGCCTTCTGGGCTTTCCCCCCCGAGTTGCGCTTCCCGGACCCGAGGCCGGAGGCTGGCGTTTCCAGTGCGAGCCCCGTCGAGGCCCCCATCGAGGCCCTCCCGGCCCCCGCATCGGCTCTCGCGCCGCCGCCCGATGAGATTGTTGCGCGGGAGACGAAGAACGAACCTCCTTCCCCCATCGCTTCAAACGACTCCGACGAGATGTGGCAGCGCCTCCCGGCGACCCTCTCCCTTGCCATTCGCGAGAAGCTCCCCGAAGCCTCTCTGTCGGACGAGGACATCCGGGAGCTGACCGAAACCATCCGGACTTTCCGGGAATCGATGCAGAGCCTCCGGGATGTGGAGCGGACCCCGGAAAATGCGGACAGGGTCCGGGAGCTGATGGGGCGAGCCGAGGAGCACCGACGCCAGTTCGAGAAAACGACCGGCATGAGCATTGCCGAGTTCGTCCAGCGCACGACAGCAAGCGGAATCGACAATGGCAAACCCGAAGAAGGCAAGGGGATTCTGGAAACCCTGGATGGTCCTGGCCGTTAGCCTCGTGCTCCGCTCGATGTCTACCGATAATCATTGGATGGGAAAAAGGAGCCCCGCCGTACGGCGGGGCTCTTGCGACGGGTGCATTAGGCAGGAAGCTGGAACGATCTACTTTGAGGGCTTCCTGGAACTTTTGGCGGTTTTCTTCATGCTTCTCGCTTTCGCCGCGGCGCCTTCTTTCTCGAGCTTCGCGATCCTCTTTTTGAGCACATCGATCTCTTTTTTCAGCGGGGCGTGGAGCTTGTCCTGGGCATCGGACATCACCTTCTGGATCCGCCCCTCCAGATCCTTCGTCGCTGCCTTCGATTTTACCACCAGTTCATTCACCAGCGCCCGGCCTTCCTTCTCGGTGATCTCCCCCTTCTTGATCAGTTCCGCAACGGACTCTTCGACCTTCTCCTTACCCATGTAGAAAAGGCCGACACTGAGCAGTTTCACTTTCTTGATGAAGTCCTGCATGGCTCTTCCTCCTTTTTCTTTTTATCATGATACAGCCCTTCAGCTGCGTAAAGCAAGATAAAGGCTTCCGCTCCATCGACCAACCGAACCGCTCAAGAATCGCGACATCGAACCGATAAGAAGGGTGTGCGGGGAATCTCCCGTCACGGCCATCTTGAACCGGGAGGAAACGTCTGACCATGAGCATCCACTGGACACCGGAGCTCTCCGTCGGGGTTGAAGAGATCGACAACCAGCACAAGGAGCTCTACAGGAACGTAGACGTCTTCTTCGAGCAGATCCGGAAAGGGAACGGGAATGGAAACCTCGTGAATCTTTTCTCATACCTCGAGTCGTATGCGACCACGCACTTCTCGCTCGAAGAGAAGTACATGGCGAAATTTCATCTAGAGGGCTGCGGATACGAGGACGCAAAGGAGCACAAGGCTGAGCACCGGGCCTTTTTGCGGGACTTCAAGGCCTTCAAGGAAGAGATCCTGGAAAACGGGCCCACGCCCCTGCTCGTCGGCGAGTTTCAGAAGTGGATTCTTAACTGGATGGCCGGACACTTCGGCAAGACCGACAGGGGCCTCGGCCGGTTCCTGCGCTCCGCCCTGCCCTTCCTGAAACGGAACTGACGCCTCTTGCCTCAGACAACGTGCCTTGCAAAACAAAAGCCCCGCCGTCCGGCGGGGCTTTCTTATGTCATGCCTTGATGCTTGCGGCTTGCGGCTTTTTTCAACTCAGCTTCAGCAGGGTCACCTCGGGCCGCGCGTTGAGCCTCACGGGGGTGAGCGAGGTGCCGATCCCGCGGCTCACATAAAGGCGGGAATCATCGATCCGGAAAAGCCCTTCCGGGTAAGGCGAACGGAGATGGGCCACGCTGATCGCCCGTTTCGGCAGGCTCAGCTTGATCTGCCCGCCGTGATAGTGGCCGGCCAGGGTCATCGCTACACCCTTTTCTGCAGCCTCGGGGAATATCTCCGGGCGGTGAGAGAGCAGGATCGTCGGGATGTCGGGGGTCAGGCCGCGCAGGGCGGCCTCCAGGTCGGGCACACCGGCATGGAGATCGTCGATGCCGGCAACGGCGAAGGGCCCCTCCGGGGTATGGATGACCCGGTGAGCATTGCGCAGAAGTGGGATGCGGTGCTGGCGGAAAATGGCCGCCAACTCGCCGGACCCGGCGTACCAGTGATCGTGATTGCCCAGTGTGGCGAAGGTGCCGTAACGGGCACTGACCCTGGCCATCTCCTCGACGCACTCGGGGAGATAGGCAATGGAGTTCGTGATGTAATCCCCGGTGAGAACGAAGAGATCCGGTTGCAAGGCGATGACCTGGTCGGCATAGCGCCGCAGGTCCTGCCGGGTCATGAAAAGCCCCGCATGGATGTCGGTGAGCTGGACCACCCTGAGGGTGCGTCCGAAGGGCAGCGCAAGCTCGCGCACCTCGTAGGCCCTGCCCGCATAGGCGGCGCCGTAGCCCGAAAGGACAAAAGGCGCCACGGCCAGCGCGCCCGCCCCGGCCTGCAGGAAGCGGCGCCGGCCCGTGTCGACGACAGCGTCAACCGGCTTGCCTGTGTGCTCCCGGTGTATCCGGACCGCCCTGCGCCCAAGATCCCCGGCACCCCGGGACAGGATCAGGATCAGGGCGGAGGATATCGACCCGACAATCCACACGGCCGGAAGATAGAAAAAAAGCAGCTGCACCGCGCGGGGAGGGTCCACCCAGGAAATGGGGGTGGCCATCACGTAGCCGCCCAGGGCGAAGAGAAACACGACGGCGGCACCTGCCGCCGCGACGGAACGGGACCGGAAGCCCGCTGAGCGCCGCGGGAACCGGAAGGTCTGCCGGATACGCGCAATGATGTAGATCTGGCAGAGGATCGCCACGAAGAAAACGAGGATACGACCAGCGGAAGAAAAGATTTCCAGGTGAACCGGAGATAGCGTCATTCCGGGATTCAGTTCCATCATCGTGCCCGATAAGATAGTCGTCCGAGATGGAAATAGCAAGAAGCAAAAGCCCTGCCATCAGGCAGGGCTTTTCAAAAACTCCCGGATTTTAAAATTCCTCTTTATATACGAATGGTTAACTGTTCGCCTCTACCCTCTACCTTGGCCTCTCACTGCGTCCGGCCCCCTGCGCCCAGATCCCTGAGAAATCTCTGGAAGTCGCCGGACTCGACCAGGACTTTGCGGGCCGCGGCCCTCAGCCTGTCCACGTCCGCGGGGGGCAGCTGAAAAGAGGTCGGCAATGCGGACAGCCAGTCTTTCTCCACAGGATCTCTTAACGATTCGAACCGGACATCCACCATATAGTACTCGATATCGCCGCAGGATCCCGGCTCCCTGGAGACCTGTCCCGGGGGGCACCTTCCCTTCCGTACCTGATCGGTCCACCGGCCGAAGCTTTCCTGCAGGAGAGCCATGGTCTCGCGGTTGTAGCGGGCGATGGCGATGGAGGAGTAGCTCGAGATCATGGCCGCAAGGGGAGGGATGATATCCGTCCGGTCCCACTTGGATTCGAATTTCGTTTCGGCATTGACGACGATGAAGACCACCTTCCGGACCTTTTCCCGCCCCATGAGCTTCAGGGACGTCCATGCATTGCCTACCGCGTCGATGGCTTCCTCGATGGCCCTCAGGCCGAGGTTGTCCGCCACGCCCCCGTCGATGAGGTGAAAGGACTGTTTCTTGTCCGAATCCATCATAAGCATCACACTCTCCCTCATTTCCCTCATCCGGTAACTCGGGGAGAGCGTCTCAAATTCAGGCGGGAGGACAAAGCCGCAGCGGCCCGCGTAATTTTTCAGCGTGATCGGCGTCAGCACACCCGGTACCGCCGACGAGGCGGCACAGGCCCTGGCCACGGGGAATTTCGAGAGGTCGGAGCAAATGGCATTGAACAGGTTCTGGTTGAAGGTGATCCTCACCCCGAGGGACATGTCCGTTGCGTTGATGAGGACCATGGGCCCCTTGCGCCTGATCATGTCCCCGAAGGTCTTCCCGTCAAAAACGTTCTTGTCGTAATACTCGGCGGCAAGATCGCTCCGGTCGAAGAAGGGCGATGAAAGCCTGAACCAGTTGACGGGGTTCAGAAACATGCTGGATTTGAGGTCCCCCTGGACATTCTTTTTCAGGAACCGGCCTTCGTAATCCTCGAAGATGCGCCCGCCGAAAAGACCGAAATAGGCCGCCGTGAAACTCCCCCCCGAGACGCCCGAGATCATGTCCACCTCGTCCACGAGCCGGCGCTTCCTTCCGTCGAAAGCGACCTCCGTTGCCCGCAGCTCCTCGAGCACACCGTAGGAAAAGGCGGCCGCCCGGGTCCCGCCACCGGAAAAGGACAGGATCAAAAGCAGCTCTTCCGAGTTGCCCTCGGGCCCCATGTTCCGGACCAGGTAGCCGTAGCCGGGCTCGTACCGGTCCAGGGGCGCATTCAACGGGTAGTGCCCGAAGTGGCTGCAGCCGGCAGTAACGATCAACATCAGAAAAAAAATGGAGAACCCCAGGGCTCGCCCATGGCGCATCTTCATGGATCCCCTCTGAAAAGAAGAACCTTATTTCCCGGGTACCCTCTTGACGCCCTTATAATGGTCAATGAACTCAACCATTTTCTCGGACCAGAGTTTGAAGGCGTCATAGGCCGACCCCCATTTCGAGAACCGCTGCTCGAAGGCCGCCTTCTGCTGGTCGAATCCCAGGACCTGGATCTCGTTGGTCGTGCTGTCGAGGCCCATCATCTCGATGCAGGTGTCGCCGCTGCCAGACCAGCCTCCCGTGGCCCCCTTCTTGACGAGGCTGACGCCCATCGCGACGGGCACGACCGACGTCACCGCGCTGACGCCGGGCCGGCTCGGATGGATGTTCGTGATGGCGATGCGGAGCCGTGCCACGTCGGGCCCCGGATCGGCCACGATCGGCCACTTGTCCTTGAAGGCCGCCGCGAGCTCCCGGTTGAAGGCATCGGCCAGTTCCTTCATCTCCTGGGGGTCGATACCCTTGTAGTCGGACTCTTCAGCCAGGAAGAAGACGACGCTGTCCACCATGAAGCTGTTGTATTTCTTGGGATCGACGCCTTCCTTCAGCCAGCGCAGCTTGGCCCCGCCTACCGGACCGGGTTTCAGCATCTCATAGGCGGCCGGATTGCCGAAAAACCCCGAAAACTTGTAATCCGCCGCACACGCCGCTGACGCCGTGAATGCAAGTGCGATCCCAATCACCATCACCATTCTTGCCGCTGCTTTCATGCTCCCCCTCCTTGATGTTCTGTTCCATCCACGTGAATACGACCACCGCATAGAAATAATGTATAGTTCATAACGCAATCCTGCTCGAACCTAAAGCGGAATCTTGGCGGGCCGCAGGCGCCGTGACCCGGGTCCATCCCCTCGCCCCCGAACAAAGCAAAGCCCCTGACGCTCATTCCGTCAGGGGCACAGCTCCATGTCCTCCGTCGGCTTTCAAAACCTCCCGATACACCTGGCAAGACGGTATTGTCCGTGTTCTTATTCTTTTCCCCTGTACCCTGAACCCTGGCCCCTATTCCCTGACCAGCAGGATCGAGCAGGGCATCTTGCGGATGATGCTGTCGGTGCCGCGCCCGTAGAGGAAGTGCTCCAGGCGGCCCTCCTCATGGGCCAGCAGAATCACCAGGTCGATGTTCCCGTTGCGGATGGCCTTCAGGATCTCCTCTTTCGGCTCGCCCTCCTCGATGACCTCGAGGATCGTCATGCCTTTCTCCCGTTCCTGGCTGACGATCTCGTCGAGCTCCGCCCTGATCCTTTCCATCTCCTTGCGGTATTGCTCCTCGTAGTCGATCGTGGGCAGATTCCATCCCTTCTTGAAGGGATTCTCGACGACGTGCAGCACGGAAAGGACGGCGCCGTAGTGACGGGCAAGCGAAACCCCATAGCGCACCGCTTTCCGGCAGTGGCGCGTCATCCTGCTGACGACAAGGATACGGCTGATCTCTTTCATGGCCTGCCTCCTTCCCGAATGAGCGCGGGCAAGGCGAACCCTGCCGCAGCCTTCAGGCCGGCCTGAAGGACCGGGTTATTTCGTCGGGCAGATGTCGTCGAGCCAGAGCTCCTGGCCCCCGATGCTGAACTCCTTGATGGCCCCGTCCAGCACGATGATGCCGTACGAGTTGCCTCCCACGGAGGTGGCGGTCACGGTCACCGTCACGCCCCCAACGGTCAAACCGTTCAGGGAGACCAGGTTGCCCACATTGCGGAAATCACCGTTGACCATCATGTTGTTGTTTCCGCCCAGCTCGGCGAACTTCAGCGTGATTTTCTTCAGCGGGTAGTCGAACTTGAAGCGCAGATTGACGTTGTTGGTATTGATTTCCCTGCCCGTTCCCCTGGCGTGGTTCGTGGCATCGATCCTGGCCTTTCCATTGGTCGTCCAGGTTCCGTTTGTCCATTGAAACTGCTCGACCGTGATGTTGGTTCCGCTTGTGTAAAAGGTTTGCCCGACGGGGTACTGCGTCCCGGGCGCCACGTCCTCGAATTTGACGCAGCAACCGGAGACCAGCACGATCAACAGGGCCGAAAGCATGATCTTCGACATCGATCTCATGGACACACCCTCCTTTCTTGAAGGCTCTTCGGTTGACCTTTTCCCGTTCACCCCGCCTCAATCAGGCGAAATGAACGAGCCACCAATCTACAAGGACCCGATGGAGCGTATCGGGCTGATTACGGGATGTGGTTTGTGAGAACGTTATGCCTCAGGATTGTCCTGGTCGGGGATGAGGTTGTTCGTGAGAGACAGGGTTGGAAATTGGCGATCGGGCCCAGAACGTTGCGGGACACTGCCCCGGAGAGGTCCATGAATGATGAATCATTAAGAAACAGAACAGGCGGATTGTCAAGGGGAAACCGGGCGGTCTCAGCGTGCCGCACCCCCGGTCATCATGCGTTGAGCGTGTTCCTCGCGATGAGCAGCTTGTCCGCCTGCGCAGAGGAGCCCCGGTGAACCTGTTCGTCGGCAGCGGAATGATTGTAGCGTTCGTGGATCAGCTTCTTGAGGCCGATTTCAAATACTTCACGCTCTTTCATGTTCTTGTCCAGGTAATCTTCAATGGCCCCGTCGGAGATGGTGATCTGTATTTTCCGGGAACGCCGGTTGGGCTGTCCCGGGTCGTCGTCGAGCTTCCAGTCGATCTCGATGATATGATCGTCCTTCGAGTAGCGTGTGACAATCCATGCATTCGTAGGGAAAAACGGCTTGATGAGTCTGACCCAGTAATCAAGCAGGTCTTCGGTCATGGCGTTTGATCCTTCTGTTGAGACGGCGTGGATAAAAAAACCCATCCCTCTTCAGTGAGAGACGGGGTACCAATCATGAGCGCCGATAAAAATGCGGTTCTTCTACCTGATGGGCAGCCCTGCTACCAGCAAATCGAGATTTCGTTTTCATCAGACATCCGAACCGCCATGAAGTCAAGAAATATTATCTTTTCGGCGATCGATCCCCGGCGCCAGGGGGGGGGAATCATTGAAACAAACCGTGATTAATCCTTGACTTTCGATCAGGGGCATACTAAATTATTCCAACAACATAAGTTCGGATCAAGACATTTTGAAGTGCAAAGGTGGGCCACCGTGCTCTTTGGAGTCTCGGTGGTTTTTTCTTTCTGTCATGGTGGAAATCCGACTTATAGAATTTCAAGAAAGGAGGATGCAAGCGATGGCAGAAGGTAAAGTCAAATGGTTCAGCGATCAAAAAGGCTTCGGGTTCATCGAAAAGGATGAGGGCGGCGATGTGTTCGTTCATCACAGCGCCATCCAGGCCGAAGGCTTCAAGACGCTTGCGGAAGGACAGCGCGTAAGCTTCGATGTCAAGCAGGGCCCGAAAGGCCCGGCCGCCGATAACGTAAAGCCTCTCTAAAACGGCACCGGCGCTTGGAAAGCACAACGAAAAGGCAGAGCCCGGAAGGCTCTGCCTTTTTTTGCTCCGCAGGATAGGGCGGCTGCGGAAAAATGCCTTGACATTACTACTGCCAATGAGGATAGTCTGAAGTCGGAGTCGTTAACATCTCTCAAGAAGCAGATAAACCCTGTTCCCATACAGGGAAATCGCCGCGAATCCTGCAGCCCTGTCCATTTCGACGCGACAGGTTTTTTTATATCGGGGTTCAGGCCAGGAGCGTGCGCCATGCAGATCCATTTGATAGAAAACGCGGACAATTTCACCAAGCTGCGAGACAAGGTATGGGAAAGCGGCTGGTGGGTGCTTACGGAAGACGAAGCGAAGAAGCTTGTCGGGGGACATATCTACTTTCACCGGAAAAAGTCCGAACCCTCCTTCTACGGCGGGGCGATACGGAGTTTCCGGATCAAGCAGGAGGATCCTCACATGGGCAGCGTTATTTTTGAATTCGAATACCGGGACGCCTGCAGGGGCATCAAGGCGGACAGATGCGGGTGGTCCATGGAAAAGAAGATCGTGTGACGGGACCTGCCCGGCCCGGCCATTGACAGCGCGCTTGCGCGGCCCGTACCCGGAGCCGCTCCATTAAAATTCAAGAGAAAAGGCCGTCCTCCGTGAAGAGGGCGGCCTTTCTGCGTGGCGGCAACGGGTGTCGCGGGCTTCCGCGGACGGTGCCCGGATGGCCGTCTCGGACGGGTCGGAGAAGATAAGGTTGGGAAAAACCCATTTTTCTGATATCTAGCACGAAGGACCGGGCCGCGGGGAACGTCTTCCGCAAGGACCCGGTCGCATCACCGCGCGGAAGGAATACGGTGGCCTCGAATCTTTCCATCCTGTTCCGGCTGATCAGCAGTTATCTTCTGATTATCGTCGTCGTTCTGCTGTCCGGAATCTACACGATCTGGAACCTGAGCGAGATCAACCGGCTCATCCAGGCCGTAACGAACGAGAACGCCCGGGAAATCCATCTCTCGGAAGAGAGCCTGGAGATCCTCTACAGCGCCACGGCTGCCGAGGGAAAGTTTTTCGTCTCCAGGGACGGGGCTTATTTCCGGCAGTTCAAGACGCTCGGGACGGAATTCGACAAGCGGATGACGGAACTTGCGTCACTTGCCGCTACGCAGAAAAAGCAGGAGCTCCTGGCGCGTGTCCGGGAGCTGCACAGCCAATACGGCAGGCTCTTCGACGACACGGCGGGACCGACGGGCGCGCGCAGCGTACCGGATCGGGAAATCATTCGCTTCCGGGCGGAGCGCGAACAGATCGCCTCGGAGGCGGCACAGCGCCTTCGGGAACTCGCAAGGGTCGCCTCGGCGGAGCGTGACGAGAGGCTCGTCCGGATCGAGGCGATTTCCGTGGGGACGGCAAACGCGATTCTGGTGTCGCTCATCGTGGCCGTCATGATGGTGATCGTCATCTCCGCGTTCAACACGCATTCCGTCAGCGCCCCCATTTCCCGCCTCCGGGAAAAGACGAAGGCCGTAGCCCGGGGCGATTTCGGTGAGCCGCTGAACGTCCCGTCGCCCCCGGAAATCCGGGAGCTGGCCGACGCCTTCAACACCATGTGCGACAGGCTCCGGGAGCTCGACCAGATGAAGATCGATTACATCGGCCATCTCTCCCACGAGCTGCGCACGCCGCTGACCGCCATCAAAGAGGCCTCGAGCATGCTCCAGGAAGGCCTCTTCGCGACGGCGCCGGAAAGGGAGCGGGAGCTTCAGGGCCTCATCCGCCAGGAGTGCGAGCGCCTGATCCGCTCCGTCAACCGGCTCCTCGACTTCTCCATGATGGAGTCGGGGATGATGCCCCTTTCTGTCCAGGAAGCGGGCCTGCTGCCGATCGTGGAGAAAAACCGGCAGCGCTTCTCGCCGCTGGCCCAGCGCAAGAACATCGCCCTGCAGCTCGAAATCCCGCCGGAGCTGCCCCCGCTGCGGATGGATACCGAGAAGATCGAGATGGTCCTCGAGAACCTGCTGAGCAATGCCCTGAAATTCACCCCCGACGGCGGTCGCATTATCATCACCGCAAGGCATCGCGCCGACGCCCATTGCGTCGAGGTGGCGGTTTCCGACACGGGAAGGGGGATTCCCGAATCGGGGCTTCAGGAAGTCTTCGAGAAGTTCCGGCGCGTCGACGACGGCAAGGGGGCCGTTCGAGGAACGGGTCTCGGGCTCGCCATCGTCAAGCACATCATCAACGCCCACGGAGGTCATGTATGGGCCGAGAGCGAATTCGGCAAGGGAAGCACCTTTACATTTTCATTGCCTGCGTGATCCTGGCCGGCATCTGCGGCTGCACCGGCCTTCAGGGGGCACTGGCCAAACCGGATTACTGGCAGGCCGATCATTACCGGGCCGGCGGCGACTACGATGCCGCGTTGAAGCAGTACCGGGAGATCATCGAGCTTTACCCGCAGGCGGCCGACGAGGCCTACTTCGGGATGGGCTGCCTCTATGCCCACCCCCGAAACCCGCAGCAGGATTACCAGAAGTCCCTCGAGGCCTTCCGGCGGGTAATCGACGACTATCCCCGGAGCTATTACCGGCAGGCGGCCGAGGCCTTTCTGTCCGTCGTCGGCGAAGCGGCGAACCGCAACAGCCAGGCCGCGTCCCAGAAAAAGCAGGTCGAGACGCTCGAAAAGCAGGTCGGGACACTCGAAAAACAGATCGAGGGCCTGCAGAAGCAGATCGAACAGATGAAGGAAATCGACCGGAGCCTGGAGGAAAAGCGAAGAGGGGCCCCTGCCGGTAATTGAGGTTGCACGATGGAGAAGATCCTGGTTGTCGACGATGACGTCAGCATCCTCAAGGTGCTGCAGATGCGCCTCGAATCGGAGCACTACGCCGTCGTGGCGGCCTCCGAGATCCGGGAAGCCATGGAGCGGATTGCCGAGGGCAGCTTCGACATCGCCCTGCTGGATTTGAAACTGGACGGGGGAACCGGCATCGAGCTGATGAAGAGCCTGCGCGAGGTTGATCCCGACCTTCCGGTGATCATCCTGACGGCCCACGGGACGATCGAAAGCGCCGTGGGGGCCATGAAGGAAGGGGCCTACAGCTACCTGACCAAGCCCTTCGACTACCGCGAGCTTCTCATCCAGATCCGCAACGGCATCGAGAAGGCGAAGCTCTCCCGGGAGGTCAAGCGCCTGCGGAGCATGCTGCGGGCCGACTTCGAGGGGCAGAGCATCATCGGGCAGAGCGAAGCCATGAAGAGGGTCTTCGAGGCCGTGGCGCTCTCCGCGGAGACGGACTCCAACGTCTTCATCAGCGGCGAGAGCGGGACGGGCAAGGGACTCGTGGCCAAGGCCCTCCACCAGCTGAGCGAGCGCAAGGACAAGCCTTTCGTCCCCATCAACTGCGCGGCCATCCCCGCCACGCTGCTGGAGAGCGAGTTGTTCGGCTTCGAGAAGGGGGCCTTCACGGGCGCCATCGCGAACAAGAAGGGCCTCTTCGTCCAGGCCGACGGCGGCATCATCTTCCTCGACGAGATCTCCGAAATCCCGCCGCCCATGCAGGGAAAGCTTCTCAAGGCGCTCGAGGAGAAGGAGTTCTACCCCCTGGGGTCGCACCGGACCGTCAAGGTCGACATCCGGATCGTCTCGGCCTCGAACAAGGACATCGAAAAGGAGGTCGAGAAGGGGACTTTCCGCGGGGATCTCTTTTACCGTGTCCATGTCATCCCGATCCGGGTCCCCCCCCTGCGGGAGAGGAAAGAGGATATCCCGCTGCTGGTGGAACACTTCCTGGACAAAGTGGCCCGGAAGCTCAAGAGGTCCATCAAGGCCCTTTCCCCCGCGGCGCTGCAAAAGCTCATGATCTATTCCTGGCCGGGCAACGTCCGGGAGCTCGAGAACATGATCGAGTGCGCCGTCGTCATGACGCCCGAGGAGATCATCCCGGAGGAGATGATCATCCTGCCGGGCCAGGAAATGGGGGAGACGGCGTTCAAGACCCTGAAGGCATCGAAGCAGGATTTCGAGAAGAATTATCTCATCCAGCTCATGAAGATCAGCCGGGGAAATGTCAGCCAGGCCTCCAAGCTGGCCGGCAAATACCGGGCAGACCTCTATGAGCTTCTGGAAAAATACCGCATCAACCCGCCGGATTTCAGACAGGAGTGAAGGATAAACCCTTCATATCGTATTTTGTTTCCCCTGCCTACGTTCCCCCGATCCCGCCTTTTTTGCTGTAGGATAAACCCTTCATCTTGTCCCGAAAATCGCCTTTTCAAGAAGGCCAAAATATCAGAATATATTAAATAATATCTTTATGTTACACACATACAACCCTCGTTGGTATGGCCCTTGCTCTCTCCATGTCTTGCTTGCGAAGGCAGATTCGAGGAGGGGATAAGATGAGGGTCCTGATTGCCGACGACGACGCGGGGTTACGGGAGATCCTGAAGATCTTCATGGCGCGGATGGGACACGTTGCCATCGTGGCCGAAAATGGCGTCAAGGCCTTGAATCAGTTGGATAAATCACCCTATGACATCCTCATCACCGACGGCGACATGCCGGAAATGACGGGTTTTGAGCTCTGCCGGGTCGTGAAAGACCGGTTCCCCCACATTTTTGTGATCGGGCTGACCGGCTCCTCCAGGCTGCGTGAATTCGAGAAGGCAGGGGCCCATACCCGGTACCAGAAGCCGGTGCAGTTCATCGAGCTGCAGCTGGCTATCGAAAACCACTTCAGCACAAAGAGGGCCGCTGCTCTATAGGAGCCGCCTGCCACGGACAGGCTTGACCATGATTGATCTCTCCCCTGGGGAATGCTCTCTCCCCCCCCTTTTTCCCCAGGGGAGAGAACTCACTCACCCGATGACGGGAGACGGCAGTAAAAGGTAGGGGAGCATTCACCCTCACCTCAATCCCCTCCCCTCAAGGGAGAGGAAGATCAGGGTTGTTATTCATTCAAAGGAGGGGATGCAGACGCCGCAGACAGGATGCGGCGACATGCCCCGGAGCGTGCAACATGGCGATTTCTGCAAAAAAATTATCGGTCTTCGAGGGACGCATGAGGTCGGTCATCACCATTAACGTCACGGCCGGGCACGGCGGATCCATCACCCCTTCGGCCCGGGTGGCCATCGGGTATGGCCTGAGCAAAATGTTCGCCATCACACCCCGTTGGGGCTATTCCATCGCGGATGTCGTGGTCGATGGCGTCTCCGCGGGACCCGTGAGCATCTACATGTTCTCGAATCTGACGGAGAACCATACGATCAGCGCAACGTTCAAACGAAACGCGTAAGGCCCCCGTCATCGACTACGCACGGATCGGTTGGGCCGGGCCGCTGCTGCGTGCAGGAAAGGAGGACAGATCATGCTGACGCGGTTGAGAAATCCCATCCTCGCCGTCATTGTCCTGTTTTATCTGACAAGCTTCCTGACCGCCCCCGCAACAGCGGGGATGGTGGGGGCCCTGGCGTCGAATCCCGACGCGGGGAAAATCAAAGGAGAGGATCTGAGCCGGATCCAGCGGGCCCTCGAGACCGAGATCGTGAAGTCCGGGCTCGAGGCCTACGGGCTCACCGCAGAGGAAACCCGGGAGCGCCTGCAGGGCCTCTCCGATGAGCAGATCCATCTCATGGCCCAGGCATCGGACCGGGTGCTGGCCGGCGGGGACGGCGGCGGAGTCGTCGTGGCGGTCCTGGTCATCATTCTTCTCGTCCTGCTGATCCTCTACGTCCAGAACAAAAAAATCGTCGTAAAATAACTCCCGCGACGGCCTTGAGGCTTGTTGCTTTTGGCTTGCGACACCATGGGGCGCACACCGGGGAACAGCCGGTGAAAAATAAGTGAAGGAGGGAATCCAATGAAGAAAGTGTTTGCGTGCATCATCGTTCTCATGCTGGTGGCGGGCAGCGCCTGGGCGCAGGACCGGGGCAGTGCCGGGGAGGCAAAGGCCCTGCTGGACAAGGCCGTTGCCTATTACAAGGCCAACGGGCAGCCGAAGGCCTTCGCCGCCTTCAATGACCCGAAAGGCGCCTTCGTCAGCAAGGACCTCTACATTTTCGCCCTGGACATGGACGGCAAGATCCTTGCCCACGGAGCCAATGCCGCCCTGATCGGCAGGGACATGATGGGGGCAAAGGATGCCGACGGGAAGCTGTTCATGAAGGAGATGGTCGGCGTGGCCAAGGAGAAGGGGCAAGGTTCCATCGACTACAAGTGGGAGAATCCCAAGACCAAGGTGGTAGAGCAGAAATCGTCGTTTGTCGAGAAGGTCGACGGTGTGGTCCTGGGGTGCGGCTACTACAAATAGTGCCCCGCCGATGATCGCGTGACGGGGGCATCCGTGTCGAAAGGCCGTCCTCATCAACAGGGGACGGCCTTTGTTTCTGCAGCAGCCCTTCGAGTTGCTATTTCATGACCGCTTTTTTCAGGGTCACCAGCGCCGCCTGATTGTCGCTCGTTGCCATGACCAGCCGGACGGGAGATTTTTCCGAACTCATGGTCCCGTAAATCTGTTTGATGTTGATGTCCTTGGCCGCCAGCAGGCTCGTCACGGATTTCAACGCCCCCGGCTTGTTTTCGAGCACCACGAGGATCTCCTCCCTCTCTTCGAGGTCGGAAAACCCCTTCTGTTTGAGCAAATCCGTTGCCCGGCGGGTGTCCTCAACGACCATCATGATCCGGGCCTTGTCGGTCCCCGTCATTTCATAGCCTGCGACCGTTTCGATGTTGATCCCCCGATCCGCCAGGTAATCGGCGATCTTGTTCAGCACACCGATCTCATGATTCACCGTCATGTAGATCTGTTTTACCAGCGCCGCTTTCTTCAACATGTCAGCACCTCCTTGGATAGGGGCGGACCGCACCCTCGTCATGGTGTTTCAGGATGTATCAGACAAGCCGCTTCAGACCAAAGATAACGTCCCGGTTTGCAGCACAACACGGAACGAATGACGACAGGCCGTAAGGGGATCAACGCGGCATCGCAGGAAGCCCCACAAGAACGGGATAAAAGCCGCAGCAGGGTCGAAAGGGATCTATGAATTTGATATTTGAAATTCGGCCGGATGTCAACGGGTATCTCCACCGCGACCGGGTCCGCGCCTGCCCGCCTTGCGCCCGACCCGCCCTGGCCGGTCCGCCAGGGGCACGCGTATTGCATGAAATTGCATGAAGAAGTTTGGGAGATGTGAGCCATGAGATTTCTGGATACCTTCCGGCCCAAAAAACCTCGCGGCGGCTTCAACAGCGCGGTGGCGAAAGAGTGCAGCCAGCCCTGGTCGGGCGGCGACGGCATAGACATGGAACGCGCCGTCGTCATCCATGCCCGCAGCTGGCGGAAGGGGCTGCCTGCCGAGTACGCCTACATCTCGAGCCTGCACGGTCTGCGTAGCCGCGACTGGTTTATCGATTCGCAGGAAACCCGGCATGTCGACGATCGCAGCTACGAGATCTGGATCATCAAGACCGGCGAGGGCGCCAAGCTGAGATATTATTTCGACGTCACAAGCTTCCACGGGTAGCCTGGTTTTTCCCCGTCTCCCGCCGCAGCAGACGCATGAAGGCCGTCCCTTTGATGAGGACGGCCTTTTCTTTTCCCCCTGCCGGGCAACCGGCCCTTGTCGTCGATTCGTTGATGAAGGGACTCGTTTATTTTGTCTTGCACCAGCCACTCATCACAAGTCATTGCTCAACCAAGCGGCGCCATGGTGCGCTTGATATGGACGGCCCCCAGGACATTGCTGAGCAACCCGTTCTTGTGGGCCTTCTTCGGAATATTCCCTCCCGGCCCGGTCCGCAGCCTCTCTGTGCGCACACGCCCTCCGTTATCGGTAAAGCGGATGACGATTTCGCTCTCCGGGTCATAGGAGAGGACCCCCTGCGAGATCTCGCGATCCGGCCACCCGCCGAAGGGGTTGCAGGTCATCGCCGTCAGCTTCGCCCGGCCGGGGCGGGCTTCATCACTTTCGATCCCGATCACGACGCGGCCGTATTTCTTGAAACTCTCGAATGCGACGGCGCCCAGTTCATCCCAGTTCCGGAGCAGGTTCCTCACAGGCTCCGGGATCCCGATCGCCGCGAGCCGGGTGTGCGAATAAAAGACCGACGTCATGGCCTCGATTTCGTCTTTGAGCCGCATGATTTCGAAAGGCCATCTCAGGAAGCAGTCGGCCCCGCAGCCCAGCGCCTCATCTCCGCGGCCGGGCTCGACAAAGGAATCGTCAATGGCGATGATCGGAACGTTCCAGGCCAACCGGAGAATGCGGATCATCCCCAGGGCCGACGCCGGCCCGATGACAGCCTTCCTCGTGGGGGCGCAGTCTATGCTCTTGAGAAACAGGATGCAAAGATGGATGCGCTCGCTCCGGACGGTCGAGAAGATCTCCTGCGAAGTCGCGGCCTCATGAACATCGAGCCGCCAGGACTGTTCGGGAAAGATCTCCTCCAGGCACGCCCCGAACTCCTGCTCGATGGGGGTTGCGCCATGTCCGATGAGGACATTGACGGCCGGGCGAAGCAGTCTGTCCATGGGCGGAATGTTTTGAACCATCGTCTCTCGGCTCGCACTGGGATGATGTCTAATCCATCGGCAGAGGGCAGGGATTTCTTGAAGAAAAATGTCCGGGCCCGCCCTGGCAGGCGGCAAGGGCGGCCCTTTCTATAGTATTAGTATTTACCTACTATTTTACTCAATATCTACTAGTATTGTCTTTCCGTGGGAAGTAGCGCATCCTGCTTCCATAGAATTCCCCTGGAGCGCTCCTTTTCGCAACATCATCGTCTCAACCAGGGGAGGCGCATCGGCAGCGACGGCGCGCACGAAACGTAACCGGCGCCCGTCACAGGCAGACACACCGAGGTGATCCGCAATGCCGGGGCAAGGCAGGTTCGCAGGATATCCGGGTCGAACCCGGATGCGTGGGTGATCAGGCGGGCTTTTCACGAAAGGAGGGCTTTTTATGAAAAGGAAAACCGTAAAAAAAGTGGACGCAGGCGGAAGCGGCAAGGCCTCAAAGGGAAAACGGGGAAGCTCGGACGAACCCCGTGAATCCGCCTATTTGCTGCACAGCATCATTCAGGGCTTTTCCATTCCCGCCTTCGTCATCGGCAAGGACCACAAAATCCTCTACTGGAACCGGGCTCTCGAGCAGCTCAGCAAGATCCCGATGAGCAAGGTGGTCGGGACCAATCAGCAGTGGAGGGCCTTCTATGCCGAGGCCAGGCCCTGCATGGCGGACCTCCTGGTCGAAGGGGCGGCAGACAGGGTCCCGAAGTGGTACGAGGGCAAGTACAGCAAATCGGATCTCCTGGATGAAGCGTTCGAGGCCACCGATTTCTTCCCCGACCTGGGGGAAAAAGGGGTCTGGCTGCGCTTTACGGCCGCAGCGATCCGGGATTCGCAGGGCGAGCTTATCGGCGCCATCGAGACCCTGGAGGACATCACCGAGCGCATGAAGGCGGAATTGACGCAGCGCGAAAGCGAGCGGCAGCTCTTCGGCGTCATCGAGGGCTCACCGATCCCGACCTTCGTGATCGGGCTCGACCACAAGGTGATCTACTGGAACCGGGCCCTCGAAAAACTGAGCCGGCTTGCCGCCGAGGAAATGATCGGCACCAACCGCCACTGGCAGGCCTTCTACGCCAAGGAGCGGCCCTGCCTGTCGGATCTGCTCGTCGATCAGACCCTGGAGACCATCCCGGAATGGTACGGCGGGGTGGCCAGATCGAAGCTGCTGGAAGATACCTACGAAGCGGAAGGATTCTTCCCCGACCTGGGCGAGGGCGGCCGCTGGCTGCGCTTCACCGTCTCCCCGATCCGAAGCTCGCGGGGGGCACTCGTCGGAGCCATCGAGACCCTGGAAGACATCACCGAGCGTAAAGAGACGGAGCAAAAGGTCATCGAAAGCGAGAAGAGGCTCCACAGCATCGTCCAGGGCTTCTCCATCCCCGCCTTCGTCATCGGCAAGGACCACAACATCATCTACTGGAACCGGGCCCTGGAGAAACTGACCAACCTGAAGGCCAAGGACATGGTCGGAACCAATCAGCAGTGGAGGGCCTTCTACGGGAAGGAGAGGCCCTGCATGGCCGACCTGCTCGTGGATCGCTCGGCGGACAAGGTTCCCAAGTGGTACTCGGGAAAATACCGCAAATCCGATCTCATCGAGGAGGCCTACGAGGCGACGGATTTCTTCCCCGACCTGGGGAAGAGCGGACGCTGGTTGCGGTTCACGGCCGCCGTCATCCGGGATTCACGAGGGGCGCTCGTCGGGGCCGTTGAAACCCTGGAAGACATCACGGAGCGCAAGCTGGCCGAGAACGCCCTGAAGAAAAGCACGGACCGCAAGAGCGGCAAGCCGTCCTAGCCGGCCCTGCGGCAGACCCGCAGATCCGTTGACCGGGTTCCCCACTATGGCTGAAAGGAAGGAGGTCAGGCCATGAGACCGCATGCATCAAAACTCATCGAGATCATCGAGCAGAATGCCAAGACCATCGCCCAGCAGTGGTATAAGAATGTAAAGATCAATCCCAAGACGCCGGCTTATCACACGATGCCGGAAGACAAGGCCATCGAGCAGGCGCTGAGCTTCTACGACAGCTTCCGGAAGCTCTTCGCAACGGAAAAGCCCTTCGAGGATGCCTTCACCCTGTTTTCCAAGTACGCCGATGCCTGCTACAGGGACCACATCCCCCTGCCCCAGGTCATCTACGCGCTCATTCTCATGAGGCGCCACATGTGGCTGTATGCCGAGTACCAGGCCGTATTCGAGACGGCCGTCGACCAGCGCCACGCCCTGGAAAGCCAGAGCCGCATGATCCTCATGTTCGACTACGCCGAGTTCGTGATCATCGACCGGTACAACGATCTGATCCGGAAGGAAGTCGAAGAGAAGTGTAAATCCTTGAAGATCAAAAGCCCCTTTCTCTCGCTGTTTGGGGGCGAGAAGTCTTAGTCGCAAGGCAAGCGTCGAAGCGCCCGACGGACATGCCATAAAAGGCCCCTTCGGCCGAGGATCGGCCGAAGGGGGCGAAACGTTGCGGCAACATGCCCCTTGCCGCCCCGGCGCAGAGACCCGAAGGCCGCCCCCTCCAGGAGGACGGCCTTTTTCTTTTTTCCCCGCCACACCCGGCATTTCTTCCTCACTTCCCTCGCTTCTGCCACTGTTTTCGTGCCCCGTGACCTTTATGTCCTGTGCACCGCCTGAAATGTCGGCTCGAGAATCAGCCGGTAAATCTCTTACTTGTCACTTCAATCCGCGCGGGTGCGAAAGGGAGGGATCGGTTTCATGACGGGAAAGTCATGATCCGCCACGGGGCGGGACCGGCCAGGCTTCCCATAACTCCCCAAAATGCGGAAGGTTATCGGCAACTTCCTACAAGAGATGACCCTGGCATTTATCTTGCTTTACTTAGTAACCTGTTCTCCGGTTGCCGCTCCTCCTGGATTTATCCGCTTGCTCCGCAACCTTCCCTGTCAACTGTTTTGAATGACCCGTAAACCCCCGTCTTCACGCCGATGAATCAGAGTGGCCCATGGCAGAAAGCAGTCCATACCGGCATCCATTCCTTCTTCCTCTATGAGATAAGCACAAAAGGGGATATCGACCGCGGCAAATGAACGAAAGGAGGTCAGCTCATGGAAATCAAATCAATGACAGAACAGGAGAAAAGGACATTCGCAGAGATCTCAGTCGGGATTTACGGGGAAGAACTGACTCGAATCATGTTGCCGGAACTCAAGGAATACCTTAACGGCTCGACAAAAAGGGCTGCTTTTGCCGAGATGATCCATCACGATCAGGCAAAGCCTTGAGCGCAACGGCTCCATAAAATCTTCCCGCCGACCGTACAGGGACCTTTCCGGTTTCGAATCATTCCACGCCCGGACATAAAAAGGCCGTCCACCATCGAAAGGACGGCCTTTCTTCACGGCTCGCTTCCCGCTCTGCCTGCTTCTCATTGCTTCATCCACATAACGCATGACACGTCACACTTCTTTGCGAGTCACGTCTTCACCGTCGGCTGGCTGCTGTCGGTTATATTCCATCGGCTCCAATGGCTGAATACTTGCATAATCAGTCCAAAAGCCATCGAGCGGCTGCGGCCGTATACGGATTGGATCCCACATCAGGAGCTGAAGCATCGGATATGGACGTCAAATACATCAACCCCTTCCTGAACGGCACACTGGAGGTCTTGAAAAAGATGACCTTTATGGATGCCGTTCCGGGAAAACCCTATTTGAAAAAGGAAGAGGCGGCCTCCGGGGATGTCTCCGGCATCATCGGGATCACGGGTGACGCCATCGGGTCCCTGGCGCTGAGCTTCTCCGAGAAATGCATCTGTAAGATCGTTTCCAATATGCTGGGCGAGGAACACCACGAGGTGACACGGGACATCCTCGATGCCGTGGGCGAGTTGACCAACATGGTTTCCGGAGCATCGCGTACCCAGCTCGAGAAGATGGGAATGGCCGTCTATGCCGCCATCCCCACCGTGGTGCACGGCCAGGGCCACACGATCACCCACATCCTGAAAACGCCGAGCATCGTGATCCCCTTCTCCACTGCGGCCGGCCCATTCTTCATCGATGTCTGCATCAAGACTACGGAGGCAGGCGAGAAAGCTACCGCAGTCTATGGCGTTGTCGGCGCCCGGAGCGCGCAGGATCCAAGTCCTTCCCCCCCGTCAGAGGCCCGGAAGCCCGCGCAGGCAAGCCCTGGGGCGGCCGATGTCCGGAGGCCGGCAGCCGGTGCGCCCTCCGCCCCCCAGATCGATATCCGCCCGGATGTACAGGGGGGGATCGGGAAGCCCGTCAATTTTGCGGAAGCGAAGGCCGGGGCGGCCGGCAAGATGGAAATCCTCAGGGCCAGACTCAAGGAGATCAGTGCCACGCGGCACTCGATCCAGAACGAGCTGAACACGAAGCCCTTCATGGATGTGACGAAGCGGCAAAAGATGAAGAAGGAGGTTTCCTTCTATGACCAGAAGATCAAACAGCTCAAGCTCGACATCATGGGGCTCGAGATGGTCTCCAAGTTGTCCCTGGAAGATATCGAAAACCCGAAGATCCCGAAGAACTACCAGAACTATGACGACAAACGAAAAGACTGATCGCCCACGGGCCTTACCGTTCACTCATCGGCGGAATATTCTTTCCCCGCATTTCTGAAATTCTCGGGGATCCGGCATATCCGTCCATTGCTGTTCGCGAACACGATCTCGTTTGTTCCTTCCGCGTGCAATTCCATCGTGTCCTCATTATAGAACTTGAATACAAGCTCTACGCTGGCGCCCCGCATATTCCGGATCTGCATGCACACCAGAACTTTATCGTAGAGGTAGAAATCCTTCTTGTACTCGCACTGGGCGTTTTTCGTGATGAGCGCAAGCCCATTCTTGATCGAATCCACGCCGCCCTGCACGGCCTCTTTGAGCCAGAGATCCCGCGTGATCCCCTGAAGGGTAAAGAACTGGGCGAAATACATGTGCTGAAGAAGGTTGGTGTCTCCAATCGTGACCGTCATGCGGTATTCATAGATCTTTCCCATCCGTGATCTCCTCAGTCTTTCAAATCTGATATTTGCTTACGCAGAGCGGCAACAAAATACCGCAATGAAATCATTCCCGCAAGCCCCACCTCACGGCCCTTTCCCTCTCCCCTCCACCCTCGCCCCTTTCTTTAGTATTGATTCAGGCTGTTCAAAAAGGTTTGGATGCAAGGCCCCCGAAGTCCCGAGGACTGAGGCGTACTGGGACGTACGCCGCAGGGACGAGGGGTGAGGGAAACGCAGCAGACGAGCCTTTTTCAACAGCCTGCTAGTACCAGAGAAGATCCGAATGTGTATACCCCGATTCGATCGGCCGCAGGGTCGACGGGTCGCGCACCGCTTTCCACCGGCTGTTCTGCGCCCGCGGCCCCTCCGTTGACGTAATCGTCCCGGTGATGGTGTTTCCGCTGATCGTCCCGGCAAATTGCCGCGCTGTTTTCCGGCCGCTCACATCCTGCTCGATCCTGAACGTGATCCGGT
This sequence comes from uncultured Syntrophaceae bacterium, assembly GCA_964619035.1. GTDB lineage: Bacteria > Desulfobacterota > Syntrophia > Syntrophales > UBA2192 > UBA2192. The sequence continues at coordinate 104,518 of CAZUBX010000002.1, forward strand.
CCCCGGTGAGCTTCGCATCCGCCAGGGTCGATTGATGACCCCCTTCGGTGAGGGTGCCCCTGATCTGCTGGTATCTCTGCTCCATCTCCAACACGAAGGCAGATTGACGGCCCCCGGGCGAATTCCACTTCCATCTCCCCGTCGCATTGGCGGGGATCACCCAGAAATAGACACGCTGGGCCCCGATGCTTGCCGAATTGTCCGGCTTCCAGTCCCCCATGTCAAAGGCATGGGAGACCAGGCGGCTCCCGGGCTTCATCTCGCTCAGGAACTTGCCGCGGAGCCTGATGTTCACATCGGGAAACAGGTAGATGAGCATCACCGTGGCTTCCCGGATGTCGCTCGCGAAGAAATTCTGCTCGATGAACCGCACCCGGTCTTCCACGCCGGCGTCTCTCGCATTCGCCCGGCTCTCCTTGATGCGTTCCGGGTCAATGTCGATGCCCACGCCGCGGCATCCCGTTTTCTTCACCGCCGCGAGGACCAGCCTGCCGTCCCCGCAGCCGAGATCGTAGACCACGTCGCTCGCCTTCACCTCGGCGAGGCGCACCATCTCGTCCACGATCGCGTGGGGCGTCGACACATAGGGAACGTCGGGAGAGGAGCCTTTGGCAATCTGCAGGCCCTCCCACGAGACATAATAATTGTCCCGCTGGCGGAACCACCCGGTCTCGTCACCCTGCGCCGGTGTGAACAGGGCGATAAGGATGAAGGGGACGAAAACGACGAGAGCGAGCAGTTTCTTCATGTCCCCCCCTTTTTCGAAAGGGATGATTGGAGATGAGACGGTTTTTTACGAAGGGTCGTGCTGACCGGATTCAGGGGTTTCTATCCTCGAGCTCGTATTGCACCTTTACGTCCATATCCTTGCGGAGCGAATTGTAAACGGAGCAGTACGTGGCCTGGGACAGGGCTATGGCACGATCGACTTTTGCCGGATCGAGGTCCTTCCCCCCGATGTGCATGACGATCGCAATGGCCTTGAAATACTGCGGGGGCGTGGGATTTCTATCGCCCACAAGCTCCATCCTGAAGCTCGTGAGTGGGACTCTCATCTTCTTCAGGATCATCACGATGTCGATCCCCATGCAGCCGGCCAGACTCAGCAGGAGGGCCTCCGTCGGCTTGCATCCCCACTGGGCATTCCCATCGAATTCGATCTCGTATCCCGGTTCGGTCGAGCCGACAAAGATGAGATCCTTGTCCCACCTCAGGGACGTCTTTGTGATCGGGTTGATTTTTTCTTTATAGCCCGCGAGAGACTCTTCCGGCATCTCTTTCTCTGCACCCGGCATCTTGCCGACTCCTTCCTGTGGTTACAATCAGGCCCGGACCCTTTTGACCGCTCACACCCTGTGCCTCAACCCTCCATACCGGCACAGCTTCCCCATCGGCTGTTCGCGACCGGCCACCCTGCGGCGCCATCTCACTTGAGCTTCAACTTCATCCGGATCAGCCCGTCCGGGATCCGCTCAGGGATCATACCCAGCCTGCCGCAGGCCTTCAGCATCTTCTTGTTGCCCGGCTGGATGTACCCGTAGAACTCCTCCAGCCCCTTTTCCTGCGCCACACCGATCACCATGTCCAGCATCTTGTAGGCGAGGCCCCTTCCCTGATAGTCATCGTGCACGATGACGGCAAACTCGCCCTTCTTGAAGTCCGGCTCGATGATCAGCCGCACCATCCCGATGAACCGCTTCTTCTCGTTTTGCTTGACCTCCGCGACGATCGCCATCTCCCGGTCGTAGTCGATGTTGCACATCCGGACGTGCATCTCGTGGGAGATGTTCCGGAGGGTCTGGTAGAACCTCGCCCGGAGGGTCTCGTCGGACAGGGTGCTTAGCATCTCGTGCTGCAGCGGCTCGTCCTCGGGCCGGATCGGCCTCAGCAGGACTTCCGTGCCGTCGGACAGGCGCCAGGGCACGATGAGCCTCGTCGGGTAGGGAGTAATGACGAGGTGAGGGTACGGGACGGTATGGATCGGGCAGCTTCGGTCGAGGATGATCTTCGCGCCCAGGGCACAGGCCTTTCCGTTGCTGATGGCAAGCGGGTTGACGTCCATCTCCTGGATCTCGGGGAAATCGACGATCAAGTTCGAGAAGCTCACGAGGATCTGCTCGAGCTGGCCCAGATCCGCCGGCACCTTCCCCCTGTAGCCACGGAGCATCTTGTAGACCCCGGTCTCTTCCATGAGTCTTCGGGCCAGCGTCTGGTTCAGCGGGGGCAGGCCGATGGAGAAGTCCCGGAAGATCTGCACGCCGATACCCCCCATTCCGAAAAGGATCACCGTGCCGAAGTCCTTGTCCCTCTTCGCCCCGAGGATAAGCTCGTAGTCGATCATCTCGATCATCTTCTGAACCGTGACCCCCGTGATCGCGGACTGCGGCGAGAGCTTCCTGACCCGCTCCAGCAGCTTGAGGTATTCGTCCTTCAGCTCGGCTTCCGAACTGATGCCGGTGACGATGCCACCCACATCGGGCCGGAACATGATGTCCGGGGAGTCAACCTTGAGGACAACGGGGTAACCGAACTCGTCGGCGGCCGCGGCGGCTTCGCCGACATCGAGGGTCGTGTGCGTCATGATCGTGGGGATCCCGTAGTTGACCAGGAACTTTCTCGACTCCTCCTCGTTGAGGACGTACGAGCCCTCGCTGCAGACCCTGCGGATCAGGGCCTTCAGGTGGTTCTTCGGGGGGCCCTCATCGACGCGAAGCTCCGACGGCGTTTCGTACTGAAGCTGCAGGTTCCGTTCGTAGTTCCACATGTACAGGTACGTCCGCACCGCGTCTTCGGCCGTTTCATAGGCGGGGATGCCGTTGCGGACCAGGATCTCCCTGCCCTCGCGCACTTCGTTGCCGCCCAGCCACGTCGTGATGATGTGCTTGTGCTCGTTTTTCGCAATGGCCAGTATCGCCTCGGCCAGCTCGCCCGAACGGGCCGCCTCCTGCGGCGTGAAGATGATCAGAACCCCGTCCGTCTCGGGGGCATTCATGCAGACCCGGATGACTTTCTCATACCGCCCGACATCGGCACCCCGGAAAACATCGACTGGGTTTTCGCGCTTCCAGTAGGAAGGCATCACCGAGTCCAGGGCTTTCAGGGTCTCTTGCGAGAATTCGGCAAGCGCCCCGCCCGAGCGGATGAGCCTGCTGGTGGCCATGGTCCCGACGCCGCCCGCATTGGTGATGATGGCCAGCCTGGGTCCTTTCGGGTGATTCTTCGAGCAGAGAACGCTTGCCAGGTTGAAGAGATCCTGGGCCTCCTTCACGCTGACGACGCCCACCCTCCTGAGAACGGCATCGTAGACCTCATCGGGTCCTGCCAGCATCCCCGTGTGGGAGAGCCCCGTCTGCGTGAGTGCGGCGAGGTGCGGGGGCTTGAGCATGACGATGGGCTTGTTCCGGGCGAATCCGCGCGCGGCGCTCATGAATTTCTTCACGTCCCCCAGCGTGTCCTCCATGTAGATCACGATGCTTCGTGTGTGCGGGTCGTTGCCCAGAAAATCGATCAGGTCCCCGAAGTCCACATCCAGTGTCGATCCCAGGGAGACAAACATGCTGAAGCCGATATGAGCGCTCATCCCCCAGTCCAGCAGGGTTTTGCCGAAAGCCGCGCTCTGCGTGATAAAGGCAATCTTTCCCCCCTCCGGAACGTCCTGCAGAAAAGACACGTTCAGCCCCAGGTTCGGCCGTATGAAACCGAGACAGTTGGGGCCCAGGATCCTCATCCCGTATCGCTTCCGGATCTCGGTGATCTCCGCCTCGAGCGTTCCCCGATCCGCGCCCATCTCGCGAAAACCCTGGGATATGATGACCAGCCCCCCGACCTCCGCCTTGCCGCATTCCTCGACGATCTGCGGCACCGTGGGCGCCGGCGTGGCAATGACGGCAAGGTCGACCTTCTCAGGGATATCGGCAATCCGAGTGTGGCACGGCAGGCCATGGATGGATTCACAATTCCTGTTCACCGCGAAAACCGTTCGCCCTTGAGAGGAAAGGAAGTTCTTGAGCAGAGCCGCGCCCACGGAACCTTTCTTCCCGCTTGCCCCGATCAGCGCGATGGTTCCAGGATTAAACATTTTTATCAAGTCGCCCATGCTGAATCAGTCTCCTTTTTACCGGCGTGAGGGCAATTTCACAGGAGCGTCCCTCGGCGAAGACTTTCCCGTCACGCCGGAAGACGCCTTAATCATTGATAGTTTAGCACGATTTCACCCGTCCATGCCAGAATTACCGCAGGCGGCAAAGGGCATCCCTTTAGAGGCGGCTTCCGGGAGTCCATTACCCTGTCCCGCAAACGCCGAAAGGCCCCCCAAAAGGATGGGATCCATGCTATAATATGTCAATACCGTTTCAAAGCGGGGTGCGGGACGCACAAAACGCGACCGGAGGTGTATCATGCTGGTGCAGTTCAGCATCGTTCCTCTCGGCAAGGGGGAAAGCGTCAGTGAACAGATCTCGAAGGTTTTGAAAATCGTCGATGAAAGAGGTCTTCCCTACAGGCTCACTCCCATGGGAACGGTTGTCGAGGGAGAGTGGGAAGAGGTGATGGCCCTGATCCGGACGTGCCACCTGGAGGTACTGAAGAGCATTCCCAGGCTCATTACGACCATCACCATCGACGACAGGCCGGGAAAACCCGATCGAATCACGGAAAAGATCCGGTCCGTCGAGCGCAGGCTGGGCAAGGAAGTCAGAAAGTAACAGGCACTCGGGCCCTTCTTTCGCAAGAATAGGTTTAAATTTTATGGAAATAAGTATTGACAATCAGCCAAGAGACATATATATTCCATAAATTACGTTATATTAATTGCTAGAGTTCCAGATAGTTCAGTATTTGGTTCGATGGCTCCCCCGTTTGATTGCAACCATCAAATGCGGGGAGTTTTCTTTTCCGTAAGATAACAACAGCACTCTAACTGCAGGGAAGAACACATGAAAAACGACATCAAGAAGGTCAGGAACATCGGGATCAGCGCCCACATCGACTCCGGCAAGACGACACTGACGGAACGGATCCTCTACTACACCAAACGCATCCACGCGATTCACGACGTCAAGGGGAAAGACGGCGTCGGCGCCACGATGGATTCCATGGAGCTGGAGAAAGAGCGCGGGATCACGATTTGCTCCGCGGCAACCTTCTGCGAGTGGCTCGGCCATGAGATCAACATCATCGACACCCCCGGACACGTCGATTTCACCATCGAGGTGGAGCGCTCCCTGAGGGTCCTCGACGGCGCGGTCCTGGTGCTGTGCTCGGTGGGCGGCGTGCAGTCCCAGTCGATCACCGTGGACCTGCAGATGAAGCGCTACAAGGTGCCCTGCATCGCCTTTATCAACAAGTGCGACCGCAGCGGCGCGGACCCGAACCGCGTGACCGCCCAGCTGAGATCGAAACTGGGTCACAATGCCGTGGCCATCCAGATGCCCATGGGCCTCGAGATGGATTTCCGCGGTGTCATCGA
>CAZUBX010000003.1:0-83601 GCA_964619035.1 uncultured Syntrophaceae bacterium
AGCTGCTCTTCGGGGTGGTCATGAAGGGGAGCTTCTGGCTCATGATCCTGGCCTCTTCGCTCTACCTGTCGGTGGCCCTCGGGCTGGGGCTCTTCATCTCGATTGCCACGAAGTCCCAGCTCGTGGCAAACCAGATCGCGCTGCTCGTTTCTTACCTGCCGGCGCTTCTGCTTTCGAACTTCGTGTTTCCCGTGGAGAACATGCCCCGGATGCTTCAGTTCGTGACCCGGATCGTCCCGGCGACGTACTACATCGACATCATGAACGGGCTGTTTCTCCGCAATGTGGGGATGAGCTACCTCTGGCCGAGTTTCCTGGTGCTGCTCGTCATGTTTCTCGTCAGCGCCGCTGCTGCCGTGATCAAAATGAGGAAAGAGGGGCTATAGAATGAACTGGATCCGGATCCGCGAAATCGTGAGAAAGGAGTTCATCCAGCTCTTCCGGGACAGGAAGAACAGGCCCATTCTGGTCATCATGCCGTTCGTCCAGCTTCTCATCTTCGGCTACGTCGTCTCCACGGACGTGCGCGACGTCAAGGTGGGCCTTCTCGACCAGTCGCGGACCCAGGAGAGCCGGCTCGTCCGCGATGCCTTCGAGGGGAGCCCCATCTTCCGGGTCACTCACCAGGTGGACGATCCCCGGGAGCTGGAGGAGCTTCTGCTGCGCAGAAAGGTGGACATCGCCATCAAGATCGGTCCCGACTTCAGTGAGCGCATCCGCAAGGGCGAGACGGCGGCCGTGCAGGTGCTGGCCGACGGGAGCATGAGCAACCTGGCGGGGGTGCGGGTCGCCTACACGATGCAGGTCCTCGAGAAACTGAACCAGGAATTCATCCGGCAGCTTGTTCCCCAGCGGATCGACTACGGCCGGATCGACGCGCGGGTCCGCACGTGGTACAACCCGAACCTGGAAAGCCGGGATTTTTTCGTCCCCGGGATCGTGGCCGTCCTCATCATGATCATCTCGCTTCTCTTTACCTCCATGGCGATCATCAAGGAAAAGGAGGTGGGGACGATGGAGCAACTCATCGTAACGCCCATGCGGCCCTTCGAGCTCATCCTCGGCAAGACGATTCCCTACATCCTGATCTCGCTTGCCCAGATGGTGGCCGTGACCCTCTTTGCCGTTTTCTGGTTTGACATCCCCATGCGGGGAAGCGTGATGCTGATGTTTCTGGGCGTATGCCTCTTTCTCCTCAGCACCCTCGGCATCGGGCTCTTCGTATCCACCATCTCGGCCACCCAGCAGCAGGCCATGATGACGACCTTTTTTTTCATCGTGCCCTTTTTTATGCTATCGGGGTTCGTCTTCCCCATCGAGAACATGCCGCTCGTCGTGCAGTGGCTCACATACCTCGATCCCCTGCGCTACATGATCGTCATCATCCGGGGCCTCTTCCTCAAGGGCGTGGGGATGGATGTCCTGTGGCCCCAGTACCTGGCCCTCGTCACCATGGGGATGGTGGTCTTCGCGGGGGCCGTGGGGCGGTTCAGGAAGCGGCTGGATTAGGCCGGCGGAGCCGGCTGGCAGCCAACAGCCAACAGCCAACAGCAGGGGACAGGGTTTCCCGCTAATCAATGATTCGAATTCAGGAGAGTCTCATGAGAAGGATCATTCAGACAGGAATTCTCAGCGGAATATTGCTGGTGATGATCACAGGTGTTGCCGTTGCACAGGAGAACACAGTGCCGCTGACGCTGGAGGAGAGCATCACCATTGCCCTCAAGCAGAGCGTCATCATCCAGTCGGCCAGGGAGGGGGTCGCTGCGTCGGAGGCGCGGAAGAAGGAAGCCTTCACCGGGTTTCTCCCGAAATTGAGCACAACCTACAATTACACCCATAACGACCCGGCGCAGTATATCAAGCAGCCGCCACCCTCCCCCATCACCAATCTGACGATCGGAACACAGGACAACTACACCTGGTCCCTCGATGCCAGGCAGCCCCTCTTCACAGGAGGCCGTCTCGAGGCAAACTACGAAATCAGCCGGTTGGGGCTCGATGCTTCGAAGCAAGAAGAGATGGGCACCGTTCAGGACATTGTCCTGGAAGTGAAGCGATCCTACTTCACCATCCTCAAGGCAAAACGCCTTGTCGGGGTGGCGAAACAGTCTGTTGAACAGTTCATCGCCCAGAAGGATCTCGCGAAAAGCTTTTACGAGGTCGGCCTCGTTCCCCGCAACGATTACCTGCAGGCCGAGGTGAGGCTCGCCGACGGCACCCAGTCTCTTGTCCGGACCGAAAACCGCCTGGAAGAGAGCCATGCGCGGTTCAACACGATCCTTCGACGTCCCATCAGCACCCCGGTTGCTGTCGTCGATATTCTCGACTACAAACCCTACGGGAAGGACTTCGACGAGTGCCTGCAGGCCGCCATAGACAACCGGCCGGAAATCCAGGTCTTTGCCCTGAAGGCCGAACAGGCGGGGAAAAAGGTCAAGGTCGTGGAGAGCGAGTTCTACCCGTCGGTCAATCTTGTCGGCAGCTACCAGCGCTACGGGGACAGTGCCGATCTCAACGGCTCAGCCTACAGGAATCCGGAAAACTGGACCGTGGCGGCCGTGGCGACGTGGGATCTCTGGGAATGGGGCCGAACGAAGTACTCCCGCGATGCGAGCGTCAGCCAGGAAAAGCAGGCCGTCAATGCGCTCACAAACGTGAAAGACCAGGTCTCCCTGGAAGTGAGGAATGCCTGGCTCGCGGTGAAGGAGGCCGAGAAGCTCATCGCCGTGACGCAGACATCGATCGAGCAGGCCGAGGAAAATTATCGAATCAACCAGGAGCGTTACCGGGAACAGGTCTCCAGGATGACTGACGTCCTCGATGCCCTCACGCTCCTGACCTTCGCCAGGGCCTCCTGGTCCAACGCGCTGAGCGATTACCACGTTGCCCTGGCGGCGCTTGAGCGGGCCATGGGGGTGATCTGGAAACCCCAGGAGGCTGCTTCGCAGCAGTGAAAAAGGAAATGACGGAGTGTCTGAGTGTCTAAGTGTCTGAGTGAAGAGGAAAAGGGATTCGGGATTCAGTATTCAGTATACCCAGTACCCAGTTTCCCAATTCCTCAGTTCCTGCATCTGTGTTGTTGTAAAGTTTAAGAGGCGGGAAACCGAAAAACAGGGTAAACAGGGAGGGCGTGATGGGCCAGAGGCATGACGAAAGACCGACGTCGGCACGGCGGTGGTTTTCACTCAAGAAATTGGGATTTTTTACGATTATCTATACGGTGGCATTGTTGCCCGGGATCGGTTGCTCCATGACAGGTTCGGAAACGACACGGGGACCCCTGGTGGGCGGGCCCTGCGAGTACAGGTCATACCCGGGGCAGGCCGAGATCGTCTCGGTGGCCCCCCTGGAAGCTCCTGCCGCGGCGGCAGGCGGGCGGTACGACGTGAAATTCCGCTTCATCTCAGACGGGCCCGTGGAGGAGCCCCTGGGGAAGGCGGCGCTGCAGAGGATCTTTTCCCTCCTTCCGGACCGTGAGATGCCTCCGGACAGGGCCTTCATCGAAAAATTTGACATCCGGCCGGGAAAGCGGCTAGGCTGCACGCTCAAAGTAATCACGCGGGGGACCTGCACACCGATCCTGTTCGAATTCCCCGCGCTGGCCCCCGGCGATGCGGCGCCCCGCTGACGGGGTTTCGGGACAGAACTTCCCGGAGTTAGCGGCGAAAGGACTCGCCGCGGCCGTATCGTCTCAAAAATTCGGTCACAGGACGTGCCCCATGAGAAAGACCCGGATCGCCTTCGCGCTCCTCCTCACAACCATCCTGACCCTATCCGTTTCCATTGTCCATGCAGATGAAGTCTCGCAGGTCAGGGCCGCAATTGTCGCGAAACAGGCCCAATGGCAGGCGGGCGAAACGTCCATGACCCTGTTGAGCCCCGCCGAGAGGAGGGCTCGTTTGGGGCTCGTCAAGCCCTCCCTTGCTGTCGGCGCCGAGATGATGGTTATGGCGGAGCCCCCCATCGTGGGCGCACCGCCGAGTCTCGACTGGCGAAACAACAGCGGGAACTTCGTCACCCCCGTGAGAAACCAGGGAGGCTGCGGCAGCTGCTGGGCCTTCGCCACGACGGCGGCCCTTGAGTCGTCGGTTCTGCGCGCCGAAAACACGCCGGGCGTCGATCTCAACCTCTCGGAGCAGGTCCTCATCTCCTGCGGCTCCTCGGGCGGAAACGACGCGGGCAGCTGCAGCGGGGGGTACATCTCCTATGCCTCCGATTACATCCGCAACACGGGGTTGCCCCTGGAGACCTGCTATCCCTATACCGGGGGAGATGGCAGCTGCGGCAGTGCCTGCTCTTCCTATCAGACCTCCACGTATCAGATCGTGAGCTGGGGCTACGTGACCACCACGTCCCCCACGGTGAGCGCCATGCGGGACGCCCTCGTGAGCTACGGGCCGCTCGTCACGACCATGGATGTCTACGACGACTTCTTTTCCTACTCGAGCGGAGTCTACACCCATACAACGGGTGGATTGGCAGGGGGACATGCCGTTCTCATTGTCGGCTACAGCGACGCCGGTCAGTACTTTATCGTGAAGAACAGCTGGGGAACGAGTTGGGGGGAGTCGGGGTATTTCAAGATCGCATACTCCGAGCTCGGCACCGTCGTGAACTTCGGCGATTACACTCTCCGCTACACGGGATCCTCCTGCAGCTATTCTCTTTCCCCGAGCAGTCAGTCCCTGAGCCAGCCGGTCGGTTCCGGCAGCGTGACCGTCACGACGCAGAGCGGCTGTGCCTGGACGGCCGCAAGCAACGCCGGATGGATCACGGTTACCTCGGGGGCGAGCGGGACGGGTAACGGGACGGTGAGTTATTCAGTAACGCAGAACACGGGCGCTAAATCCCGTACGGGCACACTGACCATTGCCGGGAAAACATTCAACGTCACCCAGGCGGGAGTGCCGCCGACCATCTCCGGTCAAAGCCCTTCAAGCGGGTCAACGGCGGTGAATCCGAGCACAACGGTGTCCGTCACGTTCAGCGAGACCATGAGCGCCTCGACGCTCACCACCTCGTCCTTCACGCTGACTCAGGGAGGCTCGCCCGTCTCGGGGTCCGTGTCATACGATGCGGGGACACAGACGGCAACCTTCACGCCTTCGGGGAATCTGGCCTACAGCACAAGCTACACGGCGGCGCTCACCACCGGCGTGCAGGACAGCGAAGGCGTTGCCCTTGCGTCGTCGAGTTCCTGGAGCTTCACCACCATGGCTCCGCCGCCTGCCAGCGGCAGCAGCAGCGGCGGGGGCGGCGGCGGGTGCTTCATCGCCACGGCGGCCTTCGGCTCGGCACTCGAGCCGCGTGTGGTCACCCTGAGGGAATTCCGCGACGTCTATCTTATGCCCTCCCACTCGGGCAGGGCCTTTGTGGAGCTATACTACACCCTGTCGCCCCCGATGGCCGATGTCATTGCCGCCGACGAGGGCCTGAGAACCGGGGCAAGGGCCGTTCTTGCGCCCGTCGTGACCGCAAGCGAGACCCTGCTGGGCGCAGGGCGCGAAACGGTGGGGCTTCTCGGGTGGCTCGGCGCCGCCGTCATGCTCCTTTGCGGTGCAGGGCGGGGCTCGCGCCGGAATGACATGCCGCCTCGATAAAATTTCATTGACAAAAAGGTCGGGACACTTTATGCTCTGCCAACCTTCAAAAGGTTCGGTATTTGAAATGAAGAGCATCATCGGCACCATCATCGCTATTATTATCGACATAATCGGCATACGTCCGGGCGGCGTAGGGGGCTGATGATGGCTTGATGGCATAACCGGAAGGAATCAAACAAATCCGTTATCAGGCTCCCTGGTAACGGATTTGTTATTTCGAGGGGGATTGAAGAAGATGGACAAGAGAGCGGTAGTGATCTACGACACGACCCTGCGGGACGGCACCCAGGGCGAGCAGGTGAGTTTTTCGGCCGAGGAGAAAATCCGCGTGGCCAGGCGCCTCGACGAGTTCGGGATCGCCTACATCGAGGGGGGCTGGCCCGGCTCGAACCCGAAGGACATGCGCTTCTTCGAGCTGGCCCGGAAGGTAAAGTTCCGAAATGCGCGCCTTGCTGCCTTCGGGAGCACGCGAAGGGCCCACACCGCGCCCAGCGAGTGCCCGAACGTGCAGGCCCTGCTCGAGGCGCAGACGCCGACGGTGACCATCTTCGGCAAGAGCTGGGATTTCCATGTCAGGGAGATCCTGAAGGTCTCCCTGAAGGAGAACCTTGCCATGATCGGCGAGACGGTCGCCTATCTGAAGTCGAAGAAAAAGGAGGTCGTCTACGACGCCGAGCACTTCTTCGACGGCTACCGGGCAAACCCCCGCTACGCCCTCCAGACGCTCGAGGCGGCCTTCGCAAACGGCGCCGAGATGATCGTGCTCTGCGACACCAACGGCGGGACGCTTCCCTCGGAGATCGCACGGGCGGTGGACGAGGTGGCCGCCCTCATCCCGAGAGAGCAACTGGGTATCCACGCCCACAACGACGGGGGGCTGGCCGTGGCCAACACGCTGGCCGCCGTCGAAAAAGGCGTCCGGATGGTCCAGGGGACGATCAACGGCTACGGCGAGCGCTGCGGCAACGCGGATCTCGTCCCCATCATGGCCAACCTGGAACTCAAGATGGGGAAGCCCTGCCTGCCCGGGGGCGCGCTGAAAGAGCTCACGCGCCTGTCGCTCTTCGTGAGCGAGATCGCCAACATCACCCCCCTGAACTCGCGGCCCTTCGTCGGCCGCAGCGCCTTCGCCCACAAGGGGGGCGTCCACGTGCACGCCGTGCTCAAGAACACCGAGGCCTACGAGCACATCCGGCCCGAGCTCATCGGCAACCACCGCCGTGTCCTTGTCTCGGACCTCTCCGGCAAGAGCAACATCGAGTACAAGGCCGCCGAACTGGGGCTCTCGCTGGGCGATGACGACGTGAAGAGCCGCAGGATCGTCGAGGAGATCAAGCACCTGGAAAACGAAGGCTACACCTTCGAGGCCGCCGACGGCTCGCTTGCCCTCATCATCCGCAAGGCCACGGGCGAGTTCGAGGAGCCCTTCTATCTCGAGTGCTTCCGCGTTATAAACGAAAAACAGGGCAACGAGCCCTCCCGCGCCCAGGCCCTCATCAAGGTCATTGTGGGCAAGGACACGGAGATCACCGCCGCCGAGGGCAACGGCCCGATCAACGCGCTGGACAACGCCCTGCGCAAGGCCCTCGTGAAATTCTACCCCGAGCTTGCCCGGATGCACCTCACGGATTTCAAGGTGAACATCCTCGAGGGCAGCGAGGGCACGGCGGCGAAAGTGCGCGTCTTCATCGAGTCGCGCGACGACAAGGACATCTGGAGTACGATCGGGGTCTCCGAGAGCGTCATCGAGGCAAGCTGGCATGCCCTGGTGGACAGCATCCAGTACAAGCTGAGCAAGGACAGGCTGAATCGGAACGGGAAGGAAGCCCGCAAGGCGGTAGCCTAAACAGTGACCAGTGACCAGTGATTAGTGACCAGTGACCAGTGGAGTAATGAAATGCCCATGACAATCACGGAAAAGATTTTGGCTAAACACGCGGGGCTCGAGAGCGTTGCCCCGGGGGATCTGATCGAGGTGAAGGTGGATCTGGCCTTTGCCCACGATTTCACGGCCCCCATCGCCATCCAGGTTTTCAAAGAGATCGGCGCCCCGAAGGTCTTCGATCGAAAGAAGGTTGCCCTCGTGGCCGACCATTTCGTCCCCAACAAGGACATCGCCTCGGCCGAGCAGGCCAAGCTCATGCGCGAGTTTGCCCGCGAGCAGGACCTCGAGCTTTACTACGAGGTCGGCGAGGCCGGCATCGGCCACGTGCTGCTGCCGGAGCAGGGCCTGGTCGCCCCGGGCCAGGTGATCATCGGGGCCGACAGCCACACCTGCGCCTACGGGGCCCTGGGCGCTTTTTCCACCGGCGTGGGGAGCACCGACATGGCCGCCGTGATGGCCACGGGCGAGATCTGGCTTCGCGTCCCGCCGACGATCCGGGTCCAATATTCGGGAACCCTGAGGCCGCACGTGGGCGGAAAGGACCTGATCCTTCGCCTCATCGGCGAGATCGGCGTCGAGGGGGCGTTGTACAGCGCTCTCGAGTTCTGCGGCGATACCCTCCTCGGGCTTTCCATGCCGCACCGGTTCGCCATGGCGAACATGGCCATCGAGGCCGGGGCGAAAAACGGGATCATGGAGCCCGATGAGATTACCCGCGCCTACGTGAAGGGCCGGGCCCGGCGGGAGCCTGTTTTCCTCAAGAGCGATGCCGGCGCGAAATACGAAAAAACCATTTCGATCGACGTGAGCTCCCTCGAGCCGCAGATCGCCTTCCCCCCGTCGCCGGCAAACGTGAAGCCGGTCTCGGAGGCAAAAAACGTCACGCTGGACCAGGTCTTCATCGGTTCCTGCACCAACGGGTGGCTGGAGGATTTGCGGGATGCGGCGAGTCTCCTGAAAGGCCGAAAGAAGGCGTCGGGCCTTCGCCTGATCGTCATCCCGGCCACTCCGACCATCCTCAAGGAGGCCATGAAGGAGGGGATCATCGAGACTTTCCTCGAGGCCGGCGCCGTCATCGGGCCGCCCTGCTGCGGGCCCTGCCTGGGAGGGCACATGGGGATCCTTGCCTCGGGCGAGCGGGCGCTTGCGACGACGAACCGCAATTTCGTCGGCCGCATGGGCCACCCGAAGAGCGAAGTCTTTCTCTGCAATCCCTTTGTTGCTGCGGCATCGGCCGTCCTCGGGAGAATCGGTTCTCCGGAGGAACTGTGAAAATCAGTGTCTAAGTGATAAAGTGCATGAGTGTCTGAGTGAAGAGAAAGAATTCCGATGCATTTCTTCACTCCATCACTCAAACACTTAGACACTCAGACACTTTTCGACTGCAAGGAGATGCCATGAAATACGAAGGTCGAGTCTGGAAGTTCGGCAACGATGTGGACACGGATCTCATCATTGCAGCCCGCTACTGCAATGTCTCCGACGGGGCCTTGCTGGCAAAGCACGCCTTTGCCGACGGAAAACCCGAATTCGCCTCAGCCGTCTCGCCGGGGGATGTCATCGTGGGGGGAAGGAACTTCGGCTGCGGCTCGTCCCGGGAGCACGCCCCTATCGCCATCAAGGCCTCCGGCGTCTCCGTCATCATCGCGAAGAGCTTTGCCCGGATCTTCTACCGCAATGCCTTCAACATCGGGCTGCCGCTCCTCGAGTCGGCCGATGCCGCCGATGATCTGCAGGAAGGCGACCGGCTTTCCATCGATCTGATCAACGGGAAGATCGAGAACCTCACCCGCGGCAAATCCTACAGCGCCCGGCCGATCCCGCCGTTCATGGAGCGTCTCATCAAGGCAGGCGGTCTCGTGGAGCACATCCGCAAGGAAAAGCTTCAGAAGCGGCCATAGCGTTCAAGCTGCTGCGCAGTTGCACTCGACCGTCATGAAAAGGCCTTCCGCCCTTCGGGGCGGGAGGCCTTTGTGATTTTCACCGTTGCACGGATCCGCTTCCGGCCGGGGGCAGGACTCAATTCCCCTGGCAGGGGATGACCCGCTCGAGACAGGAAAGACTTCACGGTTGACGAACCGGGGGGTTTCGTTTAAAGTTTTACCGCAGTTACGCGCAGGGCAAGAGTTTCCGGGAGGCCGTTGCAGTGCGGGATTTCGTGGGGTATGTGGGAAGGCAGACGGAGATTCGGCTGAGCCGCTATGCGGACCAGTCGGCCTTCCTCTACCGGATCCTGCGCCAGATCGTCGTTAATCCTCGAGCGGGCCGCAGGCTCCGGATCCGAATCGTCATCGAGCAGATCTATTTCACGGCCGTTGAAGCCCTGTGGATCGTGATCCCCATTGCGCTGCTGCTCGGCAGCATGATGATCCTGCAATTCTCGGGTGTTGCGGCCCAGCATGACCTGGGAAAGATCACGGTGGCCCTGCTCATCCGCGAGTTCGGACCGCTCCTCACGGCGCTCATTGTCACTCTCCGGTCCGCCACGGCGATCACCATCGAGACGGGATATATGAACGTACTGAGGGAAATCGAAGCCCTGGAGCTCCAGGGGATCAACCCGCTCGATATCCTGTACGTGCCCCGCATGATCGGCATCACGGTGTCCATGTTCTGCCTGATCACGATTTTCTGCATCACCTCCGTGCTGGGGGGATACGCCATCGCCTGGGCGCTCACGACCCTGCCCCTGCATAATTTTCTCTCCCAGATCGGGAAGGCCATCACGGGCCTGGACATTGCCGTCGTCGCCCTCAAGGCCCTTTTTTTCGGCGTGGGGATCACGGTGATCGCGCTGCACCACGGGCTGTCCATCAAAAAGGGGATCACGGAGGTTCCCGTTGCCACTTCAAGAGGGGCCATGGCGTGCCTCTTTTACTGCCTGGCGGTGAATTTCATTCTCTTCGCCGCCTTCTTCCTGTAGGTTGGATATGGCGATTGTCGAACTGAGAGAGTACGCGCACGCCCCCACGGGCCGGGGAAAGGGACTGCAGAAGTTCTCCTTCTCGCTATCGCCGGGCGATGCTTTCAGCCTTCATGCCGACCGGATCGACGATGCGCACCTCTTCCTGAGGGCCCTGGCAACCCTCGAGCCGCCCGAGGAGGGAGCGTACTTTTTCAAGGGAGAAGCGCTGGATTTTACCAAGTCCCGCAGGCTCCTGCCCGTCCGGAGAAAGATCGCCTATCTCGGGACCGATGCCGCCCTGATCGGGAACCGGACGCTGAGGACGAATCTCCTGCTCGGACGCTACTACCACGAAAACAAGCTGGACCTGGAGTTGAGCGACGATGTCCTGTCCATGTGCCGCCTTTTGGGGATCGAGGAAAAGCTCGACTTTCGCCCCGCACAGGTCGCGCTGGAGGATGTCCGCGCGGCCGTCATCGTCCGGGAGATGACGAAGGGGGCCGAGGTGTTTCTCATCGAGCAGGCCTTTGTCGTTCTCGCCCGGCCCGTCGTCGAGCTCTACATCGAGATGATCCGGGAGATGATCGATTCGGGAATTCCCTGCGTCTACTATGCTGGACTCACGCAGTACGATCGCCTGTTCAAGAAGAAAGACATCTACATTCGGGAAGGCGTGGTGAATGTCGTTTAAGTGCCATCCCGTTTCGGGGGAGTCATGGAACTGAAATTCAGCAGGATGGATCGGGTCGTCGGCGTTTTCATCATCCTCGTCGTCGCCCTCATGGTGGGCACGGTGGTCCTTATCGGGCGCGGCAAGGACTGGTTCCGACCGACGGTCACTTACTATGCGCAGTTCAAGGAAAACTACAATCTCGCGCCGGGCTCGTCGGTGAAGCTCTTCCGGGCCGAGATCGGGCATGTGACATCCGTGCAACTCGTCGGGGATGCCGTCCGCGTGCGGCTGTCGATCTTCGAGGAATATCACACCCGGTTCCGGCAGGACACGGTGGTCACCGTCGAGAGCCCCACTTTCATCGGGTCGGAATTCGTGGCCGTTCGCCCGGGAAAACCAGACAGCCCCCTCATTCCCCCCGGGGAGACAATCAAATCCGAAGAGAAGAAGACCCTCTCGCAGATCCTGGCGGAGTACGAGATAGAGGAGACGGCCAAGCGCCTGACGGAGACCATCCGGAACCTGGCCGACATCGTTGAGGAATTGAGAGACCCGCAGGGACCGCTCTTCGTCTCGCTGAACAGCATCGAGAAAAACCTGAAAAATCTGGAAACGGTCACCACCGGCCTGAAGGAAGGCGAGGGGACCGTCGGTCAGCTCCTGCGGTCCGACGAGCTGATCAACAGGGTCAACACCTCCATGGGGCGTCTCGACAACGTCCTGAAAAACATCGAGGGCGCCACCCCCGAGGTGACGGCTAATCTGCGGGAGAGCATGGAGAAAATCCGGGAGATCACGGTCAACCTCGAGAAGGGAAGCCGCGAGGTCCCTGCCGTGATCCGGACAACAACGCGCGGCATCCAGGAAATCCGGGATGGAGTGGATGAGATCAATCGTGTCGTCAAGGCCCTGGAAAAGAACCCCCTCGTCAGGGGAAACCTCCCCCCGAAGCCCGAGGGAAAGGACCTGGACGCCGGCCTGAGGAGATGAGGCGGCTATGAAAACCGTGAAAATTGCAATCGCATTGATCTTCGTGCTCTTCCTGGCATCCTGCGGCGGGACAAAAGAGGTGATCGTGCCCGAGCACATCAGCGCCGGCAGCGTGCAGACCAGCAAGGGGATGCCATTCTATGAACGGGGATGTTACGCCCGTGCCCTGGAACACTTCTACAGGGCCAACGAACTTTTCACGGCGATCGGGGACAGCCGCGGCATGGCCAAGAGCGCAAACAATATCGGCGTCGTCTATCGCAGCATGGGGGAAGCGGCGGCCGCGATTCCCTTCTTCGAGGATGCCCTCCGGATGTACAGGAGTGTCGGGGACCAGGCAGACGTGCGCCAGACGCTGTCGAACCTGGCGGCTGCCCAGGTGGATACGGGGGATTACGGATCGGCCGCGAAAAACATCGATGAGGCGCTGAAGATCCGTACCGGGCGAAAACCCTTCGCCCCGGCCATGACGGTGAAGGGGATTCTCCTTGCGAGGCAGGGCGACGTCAAGGGGGCCGAGGCGATGCTCCGGGAGGCTCTCCACTCCATCGATAAGAAAGATGCTGACGAGGCGGCAGCTGCGAATTACGCCATGGGGGAGCTGCTGCTTGGGACGGCCAGATACAAGGAGGCCGTTCCCTTTTTCGAAAAGGCCCTCGAAAGCGACCGCAAGGCCGGCTTTTACAGGGGGATCGCCGATGACTTGAGCGCCCTGGGCCGCTGCAGTGCAGGCCTTCGGGATGATGCCTCGGCCGTGAATTACTGGGAGCAGAGCGTGCGGATCTATGCCCTGCTGGGGATGGAGGAAAAGGTTCGGGCAACGATGGGCCTGCTGGAAGAGGCGGCAAAGCGCACGAACCGGGACATCTCGCTCACCCGCGCCCTTGTGGACCGCTGGCTCAAGGGGGACATGACGGACTCGCTTTGCGAATAACGCCCGCGGCGTCATTCGCCAGGAACGAGGTTCGAGGAAGGGGAAAACAACCCTCTTCCGACGGAACAGACGGAACAGACGGAATAGACTGGATAGACCAGATGGACGTCTTCGGCCTCGGCCAGTGTTCCCTCGACTATATCGGGCGCATCCCCGCCTGGCCTCACCCCGATACGAAATGTGAGTTTCACGACATGGTCATCCATGGCGGCGGGCCTGTAGCCACGGCCCTGGTGGCCCTTTCCCGCTGGGGGCTTGCCTGTCATTTTTCCGGTGTCGCCGGCGATGACCCGTTCGGAAGGCAGATCGCCCGCTTTCTTCGAGACGAGGGCGTCGATACCTCGGGCCTTGTCGAAAGGCCGGGACACCGATCGCAGTTTGCCTTCATCGCTTCGGAGCCCGGCGGGCGGCGGACCATCTTCTGGCAGAGACCGACGGGCGAAGCGCTCAAGCCCTCGGACATCCGAATGGACATCCTCCGCACCTCTCGCGTCCTGCACACCGACGGGCTTTTTATCGAGGCATCTCTTGCCGCCGCGTCCGAGGCAAAAAAGGCGGGGGTCATCGTCGCTGTCGATGCGGGAACCCTCCGGGAGGGGATGCTCGAGCTGGCCCGCCTCAGCGACTGCTTTGTGAGTTCCGAGTCCTTTGCCCGTTCCCTTGTCGGCGGCGACGACCCCCTCGGGGCGTGCAGAAGGATCGTCGAGCTCGGCCCGAGGATCGCCGGCGTGACGCTCGGCTCGAAGGGATATGCGGCCATGTTCGACGGGCGATCCATCGTGAAGCCCGCCTGTGCCGTCGAGGCCGTCGACACGACGGGCTGCGGCGATGTCTTCCACGCCGGCCTCACCTATGGACTCGTCCGGGGCTGGGACCCCGGGAGAAGCTTCAATCTTGCCGCTTGGGCCGCGGCGCAGGTGGCAACCCGGATGGGCGGCCGGGCGGGGATCCCGCCGAAAAGCGAACTGCAGGCCATGGGGTACGAGTAAGGGCCTGCATGCGGGACGGCCCCCGCATCGAAAATCCCGCCGAGTGTCTGCCCGGATTGACGCACCCGGTGATATCCTGTAAAACAAACAGAAAAGTCTCTGAAGGGCATTCATGAACTGATGTCGAAACGGGTCATCATCATCGGTGCGGGCCTGGCGGGGCTGACGGCGGCCCATGCGGCGGCAAAGCAAGGGGCAACGGTTCTCGTTGTCGCCCGGGGCCCCATCGGAATCGGGACAAACTCGGCGCTGGCCAACGGATTCTTTGCCGGGCCGTCGGAAAAATACAGCCCCGATGACTATATCCGCGATGCCCTCCGGGCGGGCAGGGGGCTCAACCGGGAATCCATGGTAAGGCTCGTTGCCCGGGAGGCGCCCTCTGCGTTCCAGTTCCTGCGCTCTGCCGGGATGCTCCTGAAAGACAGGGGTGCGCAGCGCTGTGTCGTTTCCCCGGATCCCTCCGTGATTCCCGGCGCTGCCCTCATGAGAAGGCTGGCGGAGCTGGTCAAAACCCTCGAGGGCGTTCATGTCCTCCCCGGATTCCAGGTCACCGAGCTTCCCTGTCACAACGGAAGGGTCTGCGGCGTCCGGGGTTTTAACCGCAAGGGCGAGGAAATGGACATCGACGCTGCCGCCGTGGTCCTTGCCGCGGGAGGCGCAGGGGCCATCTATCGCCGTCATGACAACCAGAAGAAGATCCTGGGGCAGGGGTATGCCCTGGCCGCCAGGGCGGGGATCGATCTCTGGGACATGGAGTTCGTCCAGTTCTTTCCCCTGGTCTTTGCCGACCCGCGGCTGCCGGCCCTGATCGTCTATCCGCCCTTTGCCCGCGAAGCGAAACTTATCAATTCAGCCGGTGAGAACATCCTCGAAAAGCACGGTCTCGGGGATGTCAACGATGCGATCGTCAAGAAGCGCGACTCCTTCTCGGCCCTTCTCTTCGAGGAGGCACGGATGGGGGGCGTTTTTCTCGACCTTCGCGATGTTCCCGCCTCGGCTTGGGATGTCCATCCCCTGGCCATCTTCAAAAAGCTTCGCTTCAATTTCAGGGAAAAGTCCGTGGCCGTTGCACCGGCCGTCCACTTCACGATGGGCGGTCTGAGGACCGGCGAGACGTGCGAGACGGACATCGGCGGCCTTTTTGCCTGCGGGGAGATCCTCTGGGGGCTTCACGGGGCAAACCGGATGGGCGGCAACGCGATGACGGAGTGTGTCGTGTCGGGTATCGTAGCCGGCCGCTCCGCGGCCGAACGGGCCCTGGGTAAAATACCCGTTCCCTCCTGCCGGGAAAAGCCGCGGCAGGTCCCTGCGGCGGGGGCTGTGCCGGTAGCCGGTGAAGTTCAGGGTATCCTTTCGGCGATCCGGGCAACGGCCTGGGAGTGTGCGGGGATTGTAAGGTCGGATGAAGGGCTGCGCAGGGGCATGGAGAGGCTCGAGGCGATCGGGAAGCGCCTGAAGCCGCTTGGTGGGGCGGCCGGGCCCGGCAGGTGCGCTGTCCTGGAGGATGCCAGGGTTTCAGCCCTCGTGCTGCGCGCCATCCTGCAGGCGAGCCTCGGGCGCCTGGAGAGCCGCGGGAGCTTTCTGCGGAGCGATTTCCCCGATGAGGACGACGGCAACTGGCGCAGGAACTCCTGCCTGAGCTACGATGCGGACAAAAACGCCTTTACGGTGAAGTATCTCCCCGTCGAAGGCGCCTGAAAAAAAGGCCGGCACTGATGTGCAGGAAGGCGATCTCATGAGAAGGATTTCTTTTGTTGCGTTCCTGGCATCTGTCTGCGCTCTCATTGCAGGGCTCTGGTGGCCCCTGGCAACCGAGATGCTCCATAGCGGGATTCCCACCGAAATAGATGACCACCGCGTCTCCCATTACGTCTTCCTGACCGGGTTCATCTTCATCAGTGCTGTTTTTATCTCCCTGGGCATCAAAAATATCGGGGACGGGGACGGCAACTATTGACGCTGCCAGGCAGCGGAGGAGACTTCAATGAGCAGGCTCATTCGTATCACGATCGTGGCGGCGGCGGCCGTGTTGCTGGCCTGGCTCTGGTACACGGCATGGCCGGAGCTTTTCCGGGCCGGAATGCCGTCCATCACCGAGGATGCCGATTTTGCGCTTCTGGTGCGGCTGACGGGATTTGTCGTCATCCTCACAGTCGGCTTATATTTCGCGGTTCGCAACATTCCTCGGAAGTGAGATTCTCCTCGAGGAGCAGCAAGGAAGATGATCAGCCGGCCGATGTGTTGACCGTGGGTACTGCTATGACAACCTCTCGGTCGCCCCGCGCTTCAGCTTCTTGCCTGACAGCGGCCGGTCCCGGGGGATAGAAGCTCAAAGGATGGGAAGCATGAAAGACCCGGATCGCTTATTGGACAGCGAGACCTGTGAAGGACATCAGTAGAGCATCGATTTCAGTATGACAATTTTAGTGGAATATAGCCTCTGACCATATAGTAAACGAGCTTGATACTCTGCTCGACGAAATCATGCACCCCGTGCCACTGGGTCCACCACCGGTCAAGCCCATGATTGTGGCCGTCAAAGGAGGCATGGGGATGGATCCGGATCTGCAGCGGCTCGCCGAGGGATTGGTAGACGAGATAACTTCGCCGTGCATGAAATCCAGGGGATATGAGAATAACACTCCTGACTCTCTCCTCAGCAAGGACCTCCATGGCCGTTTTCGCCGAAGTGAGCGTAGCCGGGTGCTGAAAGGGGGCCCAGACGATTTTGCACAGGGTTTTATCCTGCCCAAGGTCGCCCAGAGCCTGTTGAACAACGAGGAGGGGGGCTTCGGGGTTCGCTGGCGGGGGGTCGCTGGCTGCTCTCCGATTCAGGACGACGATCAGGCGCCGGGCCTTACCCGATGACACCATCCCTGCCGCCCTCGCTACGAGTTCTCGTTCGATGTGATCGATGCCTTCCAGAACCACAATGTCCGCGGCACCATCCATCCGATCATCGACGGGGGCCATGAATTTGCCTGCATCCAGAAGGAACGTATCGCAGGATCCGGATGCAAGCAGAAGCAGAATCGCCGCGAGACCGACTGCTCCCCACACCCATTTCGATGTTTTCTTCATACCAAAAATATCGCCGTGCTATAATTTATTTTCGTCCGAGTATGACCAACCAATAAAGAATAGACGAAAACAGGTACCATGACAAGAAGGTAATGACGGGAGAAGAGCGGCTCGTATGGATCATCGCCTTCGCGATCTCAGATAGTAGACTGCTGTCGGATCGCCGTGAAATTTCTTCACCTGTTCCGCGATCCGGCTTCGGAGCCGCATGAGTTGCATCCGCCCAGGCGCCACAGGCCTGCCTTCACGAAGAGATTCATTTATTCGTCGGTGACCTGTACCGGGGAGGCCATGCACTCGAATGGCAACCCGACCTCATTCGGAAACCGCTCGGAAAACTCCCTGATTTCATCCAGACTCCTGGCAAAAGGATCCTCATCCAGGAAATAAAAGCTTTTCGCTCTCGGGAACCGGCTTCTCAATGTCGCTACGTGGGAAATGTATTTCCCAATGCTGATGTGCCGGACAAACCGGCCATTTCCCGAATAAAGCTGTTTTTATCTCGCATTGGAACAATGGGTGCAGTGAAAAGCGCACCCCCTCGCCCCTGCAAACTGGATGGGTTGGTCGGCGCCCAGGAAATCAGCAGAGACCTTTTTGAATTGTCTTCCATTGAGATGTAGCTCGTCTTCGAACTCGTAATCAAACAAGGGGAGATCATCCAGGTCATGGATCAGAGGCCTCTGTATTCTTGATCAACGCGCATTTACAAGACTTCTCTTGAGCTTCCTTAAAGCTCTGAAAATAAACCAAAAGAATTGAACCTTATGAAGACGCCAGTATATGGATCGGATCCATGCTTTGTACCTGATGCCTTCGAATAAGCGCTTGGCTTCTTTCATATGTGAAATTACATCCACATTGAAAGGACAACGCTTCATACATGCTTCACATTCTGTACAGTCGGAAGCCTTTGCTGAAAGTTCGTTATACTCAGAGTAGAGGTTCTCGGTGAAGACATGCTTTGATGTATCCACAAGTCGATTAACCCGAGCGATATCTATTGAAGAGGGGCATGGCAAACAGTGATTGCAGTATACGCATCCACCTTCCAGATAACTGCCAAAGTTTTCCACCAGGGAGTCAAAGTTTTTCTCTTCGGGACTGGCGTTTAAGAAGTGAAGAGTTTCCTGCAATTCCGCAACGCTTCTTATGCCGGGCACAACAGTGGAAACTCCTGCTTGTGATAGCACATAACTGATACACTGTATTGGGGTTGCTGAAATCGCTTGTTTTCTGTGAAAACTCCTCCAACCGGAACTGAGGCTGTCGGTGAAAACCGCTGTGCTTTCCCGAAGGAGAGTTCCCCCTGCAAAGGGTTTCATCGCAACCAACCCGACCTCTTCCGTGATGCAGGCATGAAGGAGCTTATCCCGATCAGGCATGGCGTTATTTGTTATGTTGATTGGATACATGAGGACGTCGATCTGACCACTCTTTACAGCTTTCAAAGAAACGTCCAGGTCATGACTGCTCATTCCTATAAAACGAGCTTTCCCCTCGCTCTGATATTTCTGCGCGAGTTGCAAAATGCCGCCGTTGAAGGCACTTTCATAATCATTTTCCAAATCGATAAAATGTAACATCAGAATATCGACCCAATCGGTTTGTAATCGAGATAAAAAATCAATGAAGAATCTGCTGCACTCCCCTACGTCTCGTGTTCTGCAATATTGGCCGTGTTTCTCTGACACTCCCAGATGTGCCGTAACGATCACTTTTTCGCGTTTGCCTTTCAGAGCAAGACCAATTTTGTCACGGATATGGGGATTAGCGGAAAACAGATCAATATAATTGATCCCGTTATCCAAGGCTTCCTGAACAATCGAAACAACTAATTTGGGGGGCAATATTTCCATATATTGTGCCCCACCTAAACCAATTGCACTTACGTCAAGTCCAGTCCTCCCCAGTTTGCGATATTCCAATGATCCCTCCTTTCCTGATAGGGGAAACGTTATTTGTTTTTAACTGTTAACAAAAGACACCTGAAGAATCTGATGTTTGCTGAATTAAAATTCCTCGCACTAAGGGGCCAGGAATTTAGAAACGTAAGGAAATATGTTTATCTGTTATTATGCTCGCTTACCCCGCAGTAATCTGCGGGGAATGCGCGTGCAATCGTTTTCAATAAACTTGATATTTAATCCGGAAAGCCTTACCATGAGGCAAAACAAAAGGTGACAACTACAACGTATTCCGGGTCCAACGGTCAATTCGTTAAACATGTGTATATGACTCATCTATTGTAATGTAAACCAATAAGAACCTTCTGTGTATTGCACATTAGAGCAGGGTCGCACCGTGCCGCTGAAAGCATCGTTCAAAAAAATTCGTTATGCCGTTTTGCTGGGCAGAATCGCGGGCCCGAACGTTCTGGCGAGGGAACTGAGACGTCAAATTTACAGCAAAACTTATTTTGTCGGTATGGAAAAGGATCTCGACAAACCGTGTTTGGACTTTCAAACCGGCATCGAATACACATTGCAGAGCGGAAAACAAACCGATATAGACGAAATAGTAACCATAGCTAAAACTGCGAGCAAAGTAAGCGCATATGAACTCGTGATGCGAAAAATGTTTTACGACTCTGGCTTCCGTGAGTTCTATGTTGCGAGAACGACGGAAAACGGAGCACTCTGCTACATGGCCTGGTTGCTGTCCTCTGCAGAGCGTCCCGAACTTCGAGATGGTTTCAAAGGAATCCCGCCCATTAAAGAAGACGAGGTCTTACTGTTCAACCTGTTTGCTTTTGAAAAGTATCGGAGAACAGGTTTGGCTTCCTCAGTCGACTCGCTGCTGTGCAAAATGGCTATGGAAAAGGGCTACAAACGTGCGATTGCTTACACACTCACAAATAATATAGCCGGCATAAAGGTTTTTGAAAAAATTGGTTTCATAAAATACTGCTGGAAGTACGAACACAGGCTTTTATTCTCTGTAACAAGGGCATTCAGCAGCGAAGTGAACAAGTTCTCAACTCGGTAAGATTGTCGGTTTACGTGATAAAATCTTTCATCAGGCGAATAATTACCTTGGCTCATTCCCGGGCGCCGTACCCTGATTATTCGATTATTTTGACTCGTGCGCTTGGTAACCGATCGGCTATCAATGTCTGATGTTCCTGGGAAAATAGAGTCGTGGCGGCCTGCGAGAACATGGGTCGGCGCTTGTATTTCATCCAGATGGCCCATTGCAGTCCAGCCCTTTAGCAATGTGCTGAACCGTATTTGAATGCCTGCGAATGACTTTTTGATCGTTTTTTGAAAATCATCTCAGCACTTTCTTTCCCATGTGCTGTGTGCCGTGCGCCGTTTCTTATCAACTCATTCAACCTTCAATCCGCCTCTTTTTTCGGTCCCTCTACGCTATCGCTAATGAAATTCTTCACCAGGCGCATAACCTCTATGGGGCGTTCATTTGCAGTGTTGTGCCCCGCTTTTTCAATGATTTCAAGCCTTGAATTGGGAATCTTATCGGCTATCATCGCCTGGTGTTCGGGCGGGAAAATGAAATCGTCTCTCCCGGCTGCAACCAGGGTCGGGGTTTTTATATTCCCCAGCCGGCTTATGAAATCCCAATTCGCAAGTAAAACTTTGAACCCGTAAATAAGGGCCTCAACATTGCTTTTAGGCCGTTTTGTGAAAGATTTCTTAATCCAGTTGAAACCGTAGTAGTAGGCAGGTAACAGCCTAAGCTTGATCCAAAAAGCTTCATTTATCCTTATATCACCGCTGAATAGCCTCTTGGCGCCATCGACCGTTTTGGCGCTGAAACCACGCTTTTTGAGCAGCAGGGGGGCGTTCTCACGAAACCAGTACGAGCTGACACCGGAATCGAGAAGAATCAAATGAGACAAGCTCTCCGGATGGCGCAGGGAATATTCCAGGGCCACCATTCCTCCAAAAGAATGCCCCAGCACCGCCCATCGTTCATGGCCCAAATGCTTCCGAAGATTTTCGGCATCCGCCGTCAGGTTCTTCCAGTTCATCGACTGGAGACTCGGCCCGCTTGAACGACCGTTGCAGCGGTGGTCGTAAAAAACCAAAGTGAAGGAGTCTGCTAAATTCTTCAAGGAAAGCAGGTACGTATGGTCGCTGCCCGGTCCGCCGTGCATCAGCACCAAGGGGTAGCCGCGGCCGATTACCTTATAGAAGATCGAGCCTCCATCTGTTTCCAGACTGCCTTCTTTCATGAGACGCATTTCATTTCAGATTAATTCGGCCATTCGTCATTCCAACGGAACTTTCCTCAAGTATTCTGTTCCACGCTTGTCCTCGAATTTTCAACGGCCTCCTTTATTTTCGCTAGCATTTCTTCGACAACCTTCGCAGCTCGCTTGGCGCGGTAAATTCCGATAAGATCGCCGATTATCCCATATGGCATCTTGATTTCCTGATCGAAATTGAAGGTGCTTCCCTCTCCTGCAGGCGCAATCTCCCACCTTTCTATGTAGCTCTTGAAGTGGGCCCCCTCCGTCATTTGAAAAGAAATTCTCCGATGTTCAATCCACTCCGTTATTACGCAGTTAACTTCAAGCCTGTGGACCTCCCCTTTTTCTACGTATCTGAACGTGGCGTCCTTACCTCCTTTTTGTCCGCTTGTATATTGGAAGCTTTCTAACGTAAAACACCATTGCAAGATTTTCTCGGGATCCACCAGAAACGGCCAGATCATCTCGGGTAGGGCATTTATTGCAATTATTTTTTGAACCCTCATTTTGTGCTCACCTTTGAGCCTGCCTTTTTTAATTAAAAGGATTTCCTCGCATGTCCATTTAACTTGAAAAGCCGTTCTTTCTTATGAACTCGGCAAATAAATATGACAAATTTATTTAGAGTGTGAAGCGGCCCACTCCTGGATCCAACCATATACCGATACCCGCTTCCGCCGGGGGGCAGGGTGTTTGGTCGTGTTTATGGTCTATATCCTTTCTCGCATCGTAGACAAGTTATTTTTGAGAAGCGCCGCTCTCGCCGTCAAGGAGCATTCTGACTTCACCCTTCTCGGCGCGGATCACAACCGACTGATCTTGAATCTATTATATCAATACCACCCCGCATTAATAAGAAAAAAAGAGTCGGTGGCGTCGATAGTCGCTGACCGCCAAGAAAAAGGCTAATTTTATATCGCATTTATTTATTTTTGAAAGATGCATTATTTACTCTGTTTAACCTGATAAAATGATATTATTTCGAATACTTATTAAATATTTATGCGCCTTTATTGCCAAACCGTGAGCCACTCAGAAGTGGTAATGTGTCACTTCGGGGTTGTAATATGGGCTCACGAATTTACCTCGCTAAAGAACCCATAATAATGAAGGTTTCATACGAATGATGGAAGTGTAAGAGATACCGACAGTTTCCGCAGCGCGGGTAAAAGATATCCATCTCGAAGAATGAATCCATATCGGGGGTGATAACCAGTGAAGAGAGTCTTCCGTAAACAGGCAAACCGACCCATGTGATTTATCCCGTCCGACATGCCCTTGGGATGAACAGCGGTTACTATATCTCCGTCGGTACAGTTTACAACGCATCCTGAGCAACAAATATTACTTAATTAGCTAATATGGAACAACATTTTTCTAAAATTAGTGTTTGATCCTGATTCGCCCGTGGAAAAGTGTCGGTAGATCTTACATTCTAAATACAAGCCCCTCTTTGTCGCGCAACCAGATAACGCATTTTTTTAATCGCCATATCAGTAAAAAATGCAACATTATCAATGTCTTGAAAAACGATGACGACGGTCTCCATTGCTTGCTTCGACGACGTGGTACAGAGATTGCCTTAGCAATAAGCGAGAGAGATGCGAAAAGGTGTGGCGGGTACGGGGGGTTATCCGGCATGCACCTGACCGCAAACAATCCTGCTCGAGTAATAATTAATCAACCATTACAGGTCTTTGGATCATTTTCCCTCGGTATTTAAATGTATACATGGGGGCCATATCATTCACGCCTCCACGATTCAATAATCCCATACATAGAAGACCATCCGTTTCCCGAACCAGGATGAATGGCTTTCGAACTAATAAATCCGGTGTTCAAGCCTGGGATGTAGACCTCACCAGGTAGGACAGGGCGCTTTGCGGGCAGAGAGATTCGTTTCAGTCTCGCCGGGCCCTCTGGATGGTCAGGCGCCATCGTGACCGGCTGCCGAATACCTTTTCAGTTCATTCGTGTAACTGAGGGGGCGTGAGCCTGCCTGCCGTGCAGTTGATGATCTCGCAGAGGGTAACCCCGATTTACACCCAGTCACACCCCGTGTCAGCACCTCGATTAGCGGTGTAGCTGGATTCCCTGAGGATGCGTCGATACGCAACTCAAAGGAATATTGATAACCGGAAGAATTCACACAACCCAACGTCAACGATTCATTTCGGAGGATAGAGCGATGTCAGAGGTCAGAGTAATCGATCCCTGCGTGGATCAGAGATGGGATCAATTTGTTGAAAACCATCCCTTTGGCTGGTTGACTCATTTGTCTGGCTGGAAGGAGGTGATGGCAAGGAGCTTCCAGCATGTCAAGCCGCATTATCTAGCCCTCTTCGAAGGGGATCGCATCGTTGCCGGGCTGCCCCTGTACGAGGTCAGAAGCTGGTTGACGGGCAACAAGCTCGTGAGCATCCCCTTCGCTACGCTTTGCGATGCCCTCGTGTCGAATCCGCAGCAATTCCGGATCCTGCTGGAAGCAAGCCTTGTTTTGATGAAAAAAAACCGTGCTTCCTTTTTCGAGCTGCGAACGCTTGCATCCGCCGACATGATCAAGGATGAGCGGCTGGGCGTTCAACGATATTTTCAGCATCATTTCCTCCGCCTGAACGGGGATCCTGAACTCCTGAAAAAGTCCTTCCACAGGACTTGCGTCCGGCAGAAAATCCAGCGGGCGCGGCTTTGCGGGCTGCAAGTTCGACTAGCGGATCATGAGCAGGACCTCAAAGATTTCTTTGGCCTTTATTTATTGACTCGAAGGCGCTTGGAGCTTCCCACTCAGCCCTATGAATTCTTCAAGGCCATATGGGATGTCTACATGCCCTCCGGCAGGGTGAATCTTCTGATCGCGGAACATGAGGGAAGGCCCGTCGCCGGGTTGATCAATTTCAAGTTCAAGGATCGCATATCCGCTGAATTCGCTGCGTCCGATGCGGCGGCCCTGAATATGGGCCCCAATCATCTGCTTTTCTGGGAGACGATCCGGACAGCATGCCGGGAAGGCTTCAAGGTCTTCGATTTCGGACGCACCAACCCGACAAACCAGGATTTGATGGATTTCAAGCGCCGCTGGGGATCCGAGTCAATCGCGCTGTCGCACTTCTATTATCCCAGGGAGATATGCGAGAAAGTCAACGGGAAGGAAAGTACCCTGAAATACAGACTGGCCAAGACAGCGTGCATCAAATCACCAGATTATGCATTCGAGGCTCTCGGGAAATTTCTGTACAGGCATATTTAAACCGTCTATGGAAACCAATGTCCACAAATATTCCCGAGGAACCGATGACCTCATCCTTATCGCAGCCTGCCCGCCACGACGGACCTGGTTGCCGGCCGGGATGCCAGATTCATTCGTTGCCGGAATTGGCGGAGCCGCTTGGAAAGCTGGAAAGTGCATGGCAGTTTTTCAAAAAACGACTCAAGCGATTCACAAAACGTAGACTGCGCTATATGCAAAACACAATCCGGGAGGTGCTGCATTCGAGCTCGGGAGGGGATAAGGATCCCATCAAAAGAAAAGAAGAACTTCATCCCGGCGATGTCGTGTTGGTTCTGCCGAGAGAGGAAATCCGAAAGACCCTCAATCGCTGGAATGGTCTGCGCGGCTGCGCTTTCATGGAGGAAATGTGGTCCTTCTGCGGCACGAAGCAGCGCGTGCTGAAACGGGTGAACACATTTCTGGACGAGCGGGACTATAAGATGAAGAAGTGCAAGGGTCTCGTGATTCTCGATGGCGTCGTGTGCGGCGGTACGACCGATTTCGGGACTTGCGATCGTTCCTGTTTCTTCTTCTGGAGGCAGGAGTGGCTGCGGAAAGCGGATTCGCAGGAGCCCGGAGCGCCGCCCGCCGGGCACGGGAAGAGAGCGTGATCGGCGTTATCGCGGAGCCAAGGGACCAGGAAGTCGTTGAGGAATTCTTCGAGCTGTTCAAGACGCCGTGGGAATTCGTCCGGGGCGACAGGCGCTACGACGTCCTGCTGATCGCGTCGGATGCCGATCGGGAAATCGACGCACCCGTCGTCCTCATCTACGGAAGCGAAGAAAAAGACATCGACAGGCGCATCGGAGTCCGGCTGAGAGACGGGCGGCCCGGGGCCCTCCTGAGATGGGGGGACAGGCCCCTGCCGATTTATCGGAATGCGGCGGTGCCGGAGTCCTCCGGACAGTCTGTCGTTGAATTCGACGGTACCTGCGAGAGCGCCTGTACGAAAATCGAAAAACCCGATCGGATGGTTTTTCGCTTCGGCTTCGATCTGTTCCGGGAAATCGAGTGTCTGCTGCGTTCGGGGCAGCCCGTGCACCACGCCTCGATTTCCACCCTCGATCATCACATCGGCCTTCTGAGGGAATGCATCCTGTCGGCCGGCGTGCCGCTCGTTGAAATCCCCCCGTTTCCTCCCGGGCACCGTTTCATTGCGTGCCTCACCCATGACGTGGATTTCGTCGGGATTCGCCGTCACAAGTTCGATTCCACGATGTTTGGGTTTGTATACCGGGCGCTTTGCGGATCGCTCGCACGGGCCCGGCGGGGTTCCCTGTCGTGGAAGAAAGCCCTGGAGAACTGGAAGGCCGTTGCCTCGCTGCCCGGAATCTATCTGGGCCTCCAGAAAGACTTCATGATCCAGTTCGACCGCTATGCCGAAATCGAGCGTGGTCTGCCGTCGACCTTCTTCCTCATCCCGTACAAGAACAGGCCCGGGCTGGACCACGAGGGGCGGACGGCGGAGGGGCGGGCCGTGAAATACGACATCGGTGACATCACCGGCGAAGTCGAGAAGATCCTCGCGCGCGGCTGCGAGATCGGTCTTCACGGGATCGATGCCTGGCACAGCGCAGAGCGGGCAGCTGACGAGAAAATGCGGGTGGGCGGCATGACGCATCGACCAGCCCTCGGTGTCCGTATGCACTGGCTCTTCTTCTCCGCCGACACGCCGGGGGTGCTGGAAGATGCCGGTTTTTCCTACGACTCGACCGTCGGGTACAACGATGCGGTCGGTTACCGGGCCGGCACCGCCCAGGCATTCCGGCTGCCCGGGACAACGCTGTATGAACTGCCGCTGCTCGTCATGGACACGGCGCTTCTTTCCCCGGGGCGGATGGGCCTGTCGGAGGCCGCTGCGTTCGAACGAATCCGAGAGGTCTACGCCTGTGTCTCGGCAAACGGCGGGGCCTTCACCGTCAACTGGCATCACCGCAGTGTGGGGCCTGAACGGTTCTGGGACGATCTCTACCTCCGCATGATCGAGGAGCTGAAGAGGTGTGGCGCCTGGTTCTCGACAGCACAGGATGCCGTCTCCTGGTTCGAAAAGCGTCGATCGGTCGCGTTCCGCAGTGAAGAGAGACGCGACGGTGAGATCCACGTCCAGCTTGAGTGTCCTATCAACGGCGCGTTGCCCGGCATGGTGCTTCGGGTTCACAATCCATCGGCGGGAACCACTGATTTGTCGGTGTATGGCGATCTGGACACCGTCATCGCCCTGCAGGCTTAGGATTATCACGGAACAATCACTTCAAGGGGAGCGGCAACGGGCATGACAGCTGTCTACATGGTGGCCTATACGATCTACGCCACGGACCCCCGCGTGCGAAGGGAGGCCGAAACGCTGGCCTCTCTGCCGGATTACGACGTCACGGTTGTCGTGCCCCGGATGGGCGCGTCGCGGCAATCGGCGGTGTCAAGCGGTGTCCACGTTATCGAGCTCAGCGCCGGCCGGTACTGGGGCAAGAGTGTTTACGCCTATCTGCTGTCTTACCTGAAGTTTCTCCTGGCGGCGTTTCTCGACTGCACCCGGCGGAGCCTGAGCGGCGGGATTGACGTGGTCCACATACACAATATGCCGAACTTCCTGATCTTCTGCGCCGTTGTGCCGCGCTTGATGGGCAGAAAGGTCATCCTCGACATACACGACTCCGTCCCCGAAACCTACCTGGAGAAGTTCAAAAACCGCTCCGCCCTGATGTTCCGGCTGCTGTGCATCGAGGAGGCCCTGTGCTGCCGCATGGCGCACCGGATCCTCTGCGTCAATCACCCGCAGCGGGAGGTGCTGGTGGGGCGCGGGATTTCCGGTAACAAGATCTCAGTCTCCATGAACGTCCCAGACGACCGGTGGTTCCGAAATGGCGACGGCGGACCGGATCGGACCGCTACCGGCACCTTCGACCTCGTTTACCATGGCACGCTCGCCAGAAGGCTGGGCGTCGATCTGACCATCCGGGCCGTGGCGGGCCTGGGCAGCAAAATCCCCGGCCTGAAATTCCACATCATCGGCGCCGGCGACGACGAGGGGGAGCTCGTCTCGCTGACGGAGAGCCTGGGTCTGACTTCCTGCGTGATCTTTCACGGTATCATCCCCGTGGATCAGCTTGCCTCCGCCCTGCGCCCCATGCACCTGGGGGTCATCTCCAACCGGCGGAACATTGCGACTGAGCTGATGCTTCCCGTCAAGATGCTCGAGTACATCTGCCTGGACATTCCGGTCGTCGCGCCGCCGCTGAAGACGATCCGGCATTATTTTTCCGATGACATGCTGAGTTTTTTCGAGGCCGGAGATGTGGACTCGCTCTCTGCGGCCATCTTGGAGAACTACCGGGACAAGCAGCGGCGTTTCTCGAAGGCTCGAAGGGCGAGGGCCTTTTTGGATCACTACGGATGGCAGCGGCATAAACAGGACCTGATCGATCTCTACGGGTCTTTGACCCGGCCTTCGTGAGCCCGATCGATCGGCAACGCAAAGGGGGAATGTCTCATGGTGAACGTCGCGCAGATCGGTGTGGGCTATTGGGGCCCGAATCTCCTGAGAAACCTCGTCGCGAGCAGGAAGTGCCGCGTGAAGACGGTCGTCGACCTGTCCGGCGACCGGCAGGATTACGTCCGTGGCCTTTACCCGGCAATCCACGTCACGGCCGACATCGGTCAGGCGCTTGAAGACCCGGAAATCCATGCCGTTGTCATCGCCACACCCGTCCAGTCGCATTTCGAGCTGGCCATGAGAGCCCTGGAGGCGGGAAAGCACATCCTGGTGGAAAAGCCGATTGCCACGACCGTCGTTGAGGTCGACCAGATCGGCGCTCTGGCCCGGGAGAAGAAACTCGTCGCGATGGTCGGACACACTTTCCTCTACAATGCAGCCGTCCGCTACGTGAAAAAGCTTATCGATACGGGCGAGCTGGGAGAGATCCGGTACATCTATAGCCAGAGGCTCAACCTCGGCCGGGTCCGGTCCGATGTGGATGCCCTCTGGAACTTCGCCCCCCACGACATCAGCATCATCCAGTACTGGCTGGGGGACCCGCAGCCGATATCCATCGTGAAAAGGGGGGTCGACTACCTCCAGGAAAAAATCGACGACGTCGTCTTCATGAACATCCTCTATCCGAACAAGGTCATGGCCAACATCCACGTCAGCTGGCTTGACCCCCGGAGGCTCCGCCAGATGACCGTCGTGGGATCGAGAAAGATGGTTGTCTACGATAACGACGCCGACAGCAAGATCGCCATCTATGACAAGGGGATCGACCGCAAGGCGGTCCTGGGGAAGAACATGGATTACGACAACCCCAGGGCCCAGAGCTTCAGCCACCGTGAAGGCGACGTGATCCTGCCCCGGATCGATTTCCCGGAGCCGATCAGGGTCGAGGTCGAGCACTTCGCGGACTGCGTCGAAAACGGCACAGCCTGCCTGAGCGGTATCGATCACGCCCGTGAAGTCGTCCGCATCCTGGCCTCCTGAAGCAAAACCGGAACCCGCAATTTACAGAGGTCGGTATGTCCGCTCCCACCAAAGTCTTCAAATGCCAGATCCGCGATGTACGCTTCGGTGCCGACGTGACCGTCGTCGAACCCGTGAACCTCTATGAGTGCGAAATCGGCGATGGCTGCTTCATCGGCCCCTTTGTGGAGATCCAGAAAGGTGTTGTCGTCGGCAACCGGACGCGGGTGCAGTCCCACACCTTCATCTGCGAGCTGGTAAGCGTCGGGGAGGATTGCGTCATCGGCCATGGGGTGATGTTCATCAACGACCTGTTTTCGGAGGGAGGCCCTGCACGGGGCCGGACGAATCTCTGGAAACCGACATACATCGGCAATCTCGTTTCGATCGGATCCAATGCGACCCTCCTGCCCGTGAGGATCTGCGACCGCGTCGTCATCGGCGCAGGTGCCGTCGTGACAAAAGACATCACCCGGCCGGGCGTCTATGCCGGGAACCCGGCAAAGCTGCTCCGAACGCTCTGACCGTGCGTTCTAGCCTTTCCCGCTATCCGAATCCCGAATCCCATTCTGTGAGGAAGTCATGACCATTCAACTCGTAGACCTGAAGAAACAGTACGAATCGATCAAGACGGAGATCGACTCTGTCATCTTTGAAGTCCTTTCGAAGACAGCTTTCATCGGCGGAGCCTACGTCAAGAACTTCGAGGAGGCCTTTGCCTCCTTCTGCGGCGTGAAACACTGCGTGGGCGTCGGCAACGGGACGGATGCCATATTTATTGCTCTTAAATGCCTGGGAATCGGAGAGGGAGACGAGGTCATCGTACCGGCCAACAGCTTCATTGCCACGGCTGAGGCCGTCACCCAGGTGGGTGCCATGGTGACCTTCGCCGATATCGACCCTAGGACGTACAACATTGATGCCGCCCGCCTCGAGGAGAGGATTACGCCGAAAACGAAAGCCGTTATTGCCGTCCATCTTTACGGTCAGCCCGCCGACATGGACCCCATACTGGCCTTGGCCGCAAGGCACGGTCTGAAAGTAATCGAAGATGCCGCCCAGGCCCACGGAGCCGAGTACAAGGGGCGCAAAATAGGTTTGATCGGTGATTGTGCCTGCTTCAGCTTCTATCCCGGCAAGAATCTCGGAGCCTACGGGGATGCCGGGGCGATCGTGACGAATGACGGCGACCTGGCCAGGAAAGCCCGGATGTTTGCCAATCACGGCCGCATCGACAAGTACGACCACGAGATCGAGGGCATCAACAGCCGCCTCGATGCCCTCCAGGCCGCCATCCTCGGGGTCAAGCTCAAGTACCTGCCGCAATGGACGGAGGCCAGGCGAAACAACGCGTACAGCTACAACCGGCATCTGGCGGGCTCCGGACTCGTGACTCCCCGAGAAATGGAGGCCGTCCGGGCAGTGTATCATCTCTATGTGGTTCGTGTTCCCAACGGCGAGCGGGGAAAGCTGCAGGCCTTCATGCAGTCGAAAGGGATCGCGACAGGCATCCACTATCCCATCGCCCTGCCGAACTTGAAAGCCTATCAATATCTGAACCACGCAGGCGGTGATTTCCCCGAAGCGACCCGGGCATCCGGCGAGATCATGTCGCTGCCGCTGTATCCCGAGATGAACGAAGAGCAGATCCAATACATTTCAGCCATGGCAAAAGAGTATTTCGTCCATCGATAAGCCCTTGCGGATCGGACCCATCATGTCCCTTCGAGAAACGTCGCCAACCTATTATTTAACCGTGCGGCTCACGGAGTTGATCCTCTCGGCAATGTATTTTGCCTTGCGCTCGTGTCTCGCGGGGTTGTCGTGGATCATCCGGCTGGAGAAGAAAAAGAAGCTAGTCGTGCTGACGTATCACCATGTGAGCGATGCGCAGAAGACGTCCTTCGCCCGCCAGATGAATCAATTGCTGGCGGCAGGACAAGCCGTCTTTGCAGACTCGAGCGGCAATGATTCAACGGGCCGTCGGCGCATCGCCGTGACGTTTGATGACGGATATCAATCCGTCCTCCGCAACGCGATGCCTGTCCTGGTTGAACGGAACATCCCGTTCATTATTTTCATGGCCACAAAATACATGGGTGAAAAGCCCGGGTGGATGAGCGATAAAAGGCATCCGTATAGCGAGGAACGACTGATCTCCGGGGACCAATTGCGATCCCTGCGGAAAGGCATGGTCAAAATCGGGTCGCACACCCACAGCCACGCCTATCTGGGCGATGCGGACAGGGAAACACTCATCCGGGAGTTGAGCCTGTCCAAGACAACCCTGGAAGGTCTTTTGTCCCGTGAGATCAACCTGCTGTCGTTGCCCTATGGCTCCATGGATCGTGACACCCTGCGCTATTCCCGGATGGCAGGATACAGAACGCTATTTCTCAATGTGCCCTATCCGGAAACGATGGATGAAGACGTATTCCTGATTGGGCGGACCCATGTTTCTACGGATGACTGGGGCATTGAATTTTTTTTGAAGCTGCGAGGCGCCTACGATTGGATATCGATCACCTACGGCGCCAAGAAAAAAATGAAAATGCTGAGCCCCTCGCTCTGCAGATGAATGAGAGCAGGGAACAACGATGGCGCGGGCAATATCCATGAGAGGGGCGGATCGAGGCGCTCCCTTGCGGAAGAGGGTGAGAAATCGTACCCGCTGCGCGGTGACGTGACCATGACCGGCAAGGCAGATCATATCGGTGTTTGCATTTGCACGTACAAACGCCCGTTCATCCTGCAAGACCTGCTCCAGAAGCTGGAACGGCAGCCCTGTGATGGATCCTTTGCCTTTTCCATACACGTGGTAGACAATGACGCCATGAAATCGGCAGAGCAGGTTGTAAAGGCGGCATGCAGTGCTTCCCCGATAGACTTGACCTATGACGTGGAGCCTGTTCAGAATATCGCCCTGACGCGGAACCGTGCAGTGAACTCGTCCAGGGGAAATTTCATCGCCTTCATGGATGACGATGAAATACCGTGCGAAGACTGGTTGATCCGGTTATACGCGGCCTGCAGGGAATATGACGCGGACGGAGTCCTTGGCCCCGTCAGACCTTTCTACACGCCCGATACGCCGTCTTGGCTGAAGAAGAGCGGCTTGTGCGAAAGAGCGTCGCATCCGTCAGGAACGGTTTTGAACTTTCTTCAGACCCGGACAGGAAATGTTCTTTTCAAACGAAGCATCCTGGACGGAACCGAGGTGCCCTTTCCCCCTGAAATGGGACGGACCGGCGGTGAAGATATTGATTTCTTCAGAAGGATGATGGATCGTGGGCATCGATTCGTGTGGTGCGAGGAAGCCCCGGTTTATGAACATATTCTGCCGGAACGCCGCAAACGCCTTTACCATGTGGATAAGTACCTGCGGATCGGTGGGCTGACGGGTGAGACCCTGAATCATCCAGGCGTTGAAAAATGGAAAGGGATTTTGCGTGCCGGGTTGTCGATGCTGTTCTTCGGTATTCTCGCCGTCGGCGGGATCGCGCGGCCTCACATTTTCATGAGGAACGCAGTGAAAAGCGCATACTACTTGGGGATTGCATCCGGCTGCCTGGGCTATGTGCCCGTTCGCGAGAGGCGTGACGGTTGAACGGCCGTAGGGGCGCCGGCACGTGATTCATGCCGTGCGTCTGGCGCTTTGAGCTGACGAAACGGGGAACACGGGAACGAAGGCTGCGCCATCGCTCTCCGCCGCCAGGGGCAGCGGGAGACGGAAGGATGAGCAACAGTGGCCATTGTCAAGACCGTCTACTGGAAGATCCGGAATTACTATAAGCACTACGGGGCGAAGCGCACGGCTCAGAGACTGAAGGAATCCGTGCGCAGGCTGCTCTTCTCCAATCGTGATGTCGTATTTTACATGGACCTCGTGGATTGGTCGCCCAGGAGCGCGGGCTGTTGGGGTCTGCACACGGTCGATCGGGTCACCCGCGAATCGGAATTCCCGGAAACATGTCTGGATCGGATCCTGGAGCACCTGCCCCCGGAGGTTTTCGTCAACCACATGAACAGGCGGTTCGGAAAGGGGGCCTCCCTCTGGTGCCTGAGGAATGAAAAGGACTTGATCGGCTTTCTGTGGGTTCTTGTCGGAGATACGATGCAGCCTCACTATTTTCCTCTGATCGCGTCGGACGTGCACATCTTTGACGGGTTTATCCTTCCGCAGTATCGCGGGCAGGACAAGAACGCTCTGATGATGGATCTGGTGATGGACCGCTTGAAGCGGATGGGGTTGCGAAGGGCCTACGTCGAGACGAAGGAGTGGAACACACCCGCAAGAAGGGCCCTTGAGAAAATGCAATTCCGTGCGCTCGGATTTGCCCGGCAGCGATTTAGGAAGGGGAAAACGGTTGTTACGTGGTGGGCTGATTGAGATGAAAGCGATAAGACAGGGCATCCCTATCAGGGATCGAGGGTGAAACGCGGATGGGGGATCGATTCCACACCGGTCTGCAGCGAGATCCTCTGCAAGAGGAGTGGATGGTTCAGACGGACGTGCAGGGGTTTCCTTATGCGGTGGAAGTGGACTGCCATGATCCGTCGGCATGGAATGGCATCGTCGACAGGTTTTCAGATGCCTCTCTATACCAGACGGGGCCCTATGGGGAAGTGCGCTGGGGAGAGAAGAATGTCAGTCGCCTGGTGGTGAAGAAAAACGATCAGGTCCTTGCGGCGGCACAGGTGAGATTATTCCGGATTCCCGTCTTGAACACGGGAATCGCCTACGTGTTTTACGGCCCCATGTGGAAACCTCATCTTACGGGTCCGGATATCCGGAACTACCGGATGGGCCTGCGGGCCCTGGTCGACGAGTACGTGCGATCAAGAAAATTCATCCTTCGTGTGCGGCCATGGGGGTTCGAGGAGAAGGATCCGGACATGGAATCCGCATTGCTCGAAGAGGGGTTTCGATCGACCCAGGGGATCTATCGCCAGAAAATCCGCACTGTCCTGGTCGATCTCCGTCCGTCGGAGAAGGACTTGCGGGCGCGGCTGAAGAAAAAATGGCGCCAGACGCTTCAGCATTCGGAGAGGGCCGGTCTGACGATTGTCGAGGGGTATGACGAAAGGCTCTTTGATGCCGTCAGGCCCATCTACGGGGAAATGCTGGAAGAAAAAAAGTTCGCGCCGCAATCGAATTTTAACGAGTTCGCCCGGATGCAGGGGCGGCTGTCCGCAGGACAGAAGATGAGGGTGGCCCTCTGCAAATCCGGAAACGGTCCCGTCTCCGGGTCCTTGTGTTCTGCGATCGGCGATGCGGCGATTGGACTGGTGGGAGCCACGGGCCGGGCTGGCCGGGAAACACAGGCCTACTATCTGCTCCAGTGGGATGAAATCCTTTGGAGCAAGCGAGCCGGGAAGTCCTTTTACGATCTCGGAGGGATCAACCCGGTGAACAATCCGGGCGTTTACCGATTCAAAGCGGGGATGAACGGGGAGGAGGTCACCTATCTTCCGGTGCATGATTATTGCGGGAGCCGCCGCGTGTATAACCTCGTCATGTGGCTGGAGAGGCTGTTCGGCAAGGCCTCCGTCCTCTACATGAGAAGGGAGAAATCGACAGGGTGAACCGCCACGGGTCCACCTGATCGAAAGCTCCGCCTGCGCACTGTCCGCGTGGCCTCAACATCCTGTCCCTCCGTTTTGCAAGCGATCCGGGATCTCATCCCCATGCCGCGAAAGAGAGCACGATGACCCGCGAGTTGAAATACGCCCTGATCACGCCCGCACGCAATGAAGAGGCCTTTATCGAGCAGACCATACAGTCCGTCCTGTCCCAGACTGTATTGCCCTTGCGCTGGATCATTGTAAGCGACGGATCGACGGATTGCACCGACCGGATCGTCGGAGAATACGCAAAGGACAAACCGTGGCTGGAATTGATCCGGATGCCCGAGCACCGGGATCGTACCTTTGCGGCGAAGGCACACTGCTTCAACGCCGCGTACAATCGAATGGACGGGGTGCCCTATGACGTCATCGGCAACCTCGACGCCGACATCACCTTCGAACCGGACTACTTTGCGTACTTGCTTGGAAAGTTTGCGGCAAATCCGAAGCTTGGGGTTGCAGGCACCCCGTTCGTGGAAGGCTCCGTGCAGTATGATTATCGGGTGACCAACATCGAGCATGTGTCGGGCGCCTGCCAGCTCTTCCGAAGGGAATGCTTCGAACAGATCGACGGTTATGTTCCGATCCGGGCGGGGGGGATCGACTGGATCGCCGTCACGACGGCACGAATGAAGGGATGGCAGACGCGCACCTTCACGGAGATGACCTGTCTCCATCACCGCAAGATGGGCACTGGAACGGCGAGCGGTATCCAAACCCCGTTCAGGCACGGAATAAAAGACTATTACCTGGGAGGACATCCGCTTTGGCAACTCTTCCGGTCGGCCTACCAGGCGACGAGGAAGCCCTATCTGATCGGCGGCATAATGCTCCTGGCCGGATTTGGCTGGGCGGCCTTGAAGGGAGAGGAAAAGCCCGTATCAAAAGAATTAGCGGCCTTTCATCAGATGGAGCAGATGCAACGGCTCAAGAGGGTTATCGGATGGTCATGATATCGCCCCAAGGAAAACAGCACATGCAGACAAGCATGGAGATGCTGGAACGATGGGTGGAGAACCATGCATACAGGGCGTACGAACCATTCGACGGCCTGTCCTCCCCCCTGCGGCGATTGACCTTCAACAACCTGCTGCTCGATCGAATCCTTTTGCAGGCCGTGAGGCAAAGTCCCGTCAACGTGCGTCCGCTGCTGGGAATCAAACCCTTGCCCTCGACGAAGGGTAGGGGCTACATGGCATGGGGGTACCTGACCCGGTTGAGGGTTACCGGTGATCCCGTGTACAGGCAAAAGGCTGTCAGCAGTCTCGAATGGCTGATGGAGAACAAATCGCCAAAGTTCAAGGAGTATTCCTGGGGGAATCACTATGATTTTGCCAGCCGAGGCGGTCGCTACGGGAAGCACGAATCGATCATTGTCTGGACCGCCCTGATCGGCCTTGCATTTCTGGATGGCTACGAAATGCTGGCGGACCCCCGTTTTCTGGACGTGGCGGAGAGCGTATGCCGCTGGATTCTCCATTTGCCGAGAGAACGCACGGATACCGGCACCTGTATCAGTTATGTTGCCACGGAGCAGGGTTCCATACACAATTCAAACATGCTGGGAGCGGCGCTGCTTGCCCGCGCGTGGCGGTTTTCAAAGAAGAGCGAATACCGCGACGTGGCAGCGGAGGCGATGGAATACAGTTGCAGCCGCCAGAGACCGGACGGGTCGTGGTGGTACGCCGAAGGCCCCATGTTTCACTGGATAGACAATTTTCACACGGGGTATAATCTGGACAGCCTCCAGTGCTATACCGAGAATACCGGGGATGAGACCTACCGGGATCGCATGAAAAAGGGGTTGGAGTTCTACAAAAAGCATTTTTTCGAGGCGGACGGCTGCCCGAGATATTACCATACCCGCACGTACCCCATCGACAGCCAGTGCGCCGCCCAGGCCATCGAGACTCTTGTGAATTATTCGCGCGAGGATCAGGAATCGCTTGCCCTTGCAATCAAGGTCGCCGGCTGGACCATTGCCAACATGCAGGATCAGGAAGGCTTTTTTTACTATCGAAAATACCCCTTGTTCAAAGTGAAGACACCCATGCTCCACTGGGCGCAGGCCACAACCTATCGATCGTTGGCGCTTCTGTTGTCAAAGCTGGGGTGAAAAAGAAAACAGTCCGAGCGGGGTAAGTCGTGTCAATTTGGATAGACGACATTGAAGTCATCTTGACGGGAACGTTCGTGACGAGTGCCTATGTCGCCCCCGAATGTTACGGGCTTGTTCATGATCCTGAATCTCTGGCCCAGGAATTAAGGAAACGAGACCATCCTGCAGATCTGTTGATTTTCGGCCAGCGTTTGCCGGATACAAGTCCGAAGTACAGTTACTACATGGAATGGGACGAAATCGCCGCGCTACGGATCACAACGTATGACAACTGGTTCAGCAAACAGATCATCAAGGAAAACAGAAAGAATATTGCCAAGGCGGAAAAGAAGGGAATCCGGGTTGCGGAAGCATCCTATGATGACGACTTTGTTGCAGGGATTGTCGATATCTATAATGAATCGCCGATCCGGCAAGGGAAGAAATTCCAGCACTATCAGAAGGATCCGGAGACCGTTCGGAAAGAAAACGGCACGTATTTGGATCGGAGCCTCTTTATCGGGGCCTATTGGGATCATCGGCTGATTGGATTTATCAAATTAGTTCTTGCAGAAGGTTGTGCCAGCACGCTTCAGGTCATCTCGAAGATCGAACATCGGGATAAAAAACCAACCAATGCATTATTGGCAAAAGCCGTGGAACTATGTGCAGCAAAGAACATCCAATATCTGCAATACGGCGGGTGGAGTGACGGGACGTTGGGGGATTTCAAGCGGTACAATGGGTTTGAAAAGGTGCTTGTCCCGATCTACTTCGTGCCCGCAACGATCAAGGGCCGGATGATCCTGAAATTGAAGCTGCATCATGGCATAAAACAGCTGGTGCCGGATCGTGCATTCGCCACGATCAAAAACATCAGAAAAAAGATGGCGGAATATAAATATGGCTCATAAGGCCTTGGGGTCGCACAAATGACGGAGGGTCAGAGTACGAAAAGAAGCCCTGCGGTCAGCGGGGTTCATCGCAAGATCTCCCGCGCCCGTTGGGGCATAGTGCCGAGCCCGCAGGGACGGTGGGTTCCGTTGGAGCAAAGCTAATTGTCTGGAATCGTCGTCATCATAAGCCGGGAGACCCCGGACGCCTGTAGAAATCGACTGACTTGCATGCTTGCCTCGCTGAAGGTTGAGAGCGCATGCAGCGCAGGGACGTGCTTCGCGGAGAAGGTGGGAGTGTATGTCGGATGGAAAGGCCACAAGGATGCCTTTGACGATTGCCTTCCGATCCGGACGGAAGACGGAAATTGCACGCTCCTGCTGGCTGGCGAGGTCTACCCTGAACCCGAGGAGATTGCGTCCCTTCGGAAAGGGGGACATGATGTGTCCGGCCTGGATGCCCGTTATTTGATCCACCAATACGAAGCGCAGGGGATTGAATTTGTCCGGAATCTGAATGGCCGGTTTTCCGGCGTGCTGGTGGATGAACGGACGGGCCGGTGTTTCCTTTTCAATGATCGGTATGGCATGAAGAGGCTCTTCGTGCATGAGGCAAAAGATTCCATCTGCATTGCCTCGCAGGCGAAAGCGATTCTCGCCATCGCACCGGAGACTCGTGAATTCGATCCGGCGGGACTTGCCGAATACATCACGTGCGGGTGCACGCTCGGGACCGGGTCGCTCTTCAGGGACATCCGTGTCATGCCTGCGGCTTCTCTATGGACTGCGGCCAAGGGGGTCGTGGAGAGCAAACAGGTATACTTCGACCGTGCAGAGTGGGAAGACCAGGAACGACTTGACGAAAGACGATACACGGATGCCGTCATGGAAATGTTTCCTGCAGTCATCCGGAAGTATGGAAAAGCCCAAACCCCTGTGGGGATATCGCTGACAGGAGGGTTGGATACGAGAATGCTGGTCGCATGCCTGGACATGCAGCCGGGTGAGTTTCCATGCTACACCTTTGCCAGCATGTACCGGGACACGTATGACGTAACAATCGCCAGGGAAGTCGCAAGGCGATGCGGACAGGATCATACGGCGCTGGTTCTGGGCGGCGACTTTCTTCGGGATTTCCCCCGGTATATGGAAGGAGCCGTTTATCAATCGGATGGATACCTCGGCTTGCCGGGCGCGGCTGAGTTGTACGTCAATTCGCTGGCCAGGGAGATTGCACCGATAAGGCTGACGGGAAACTATGGGAGCGAGTTGCTGCGAGGGGCACGGGCGTTTACATCCGCAAAACCACGGGGAGGGCTGCTCAGGAAAGAATTCGATTCGTACGTGGAGCAGGCGCAACGAACCTTTGGGGCTCTGGCCGGCATGGATCCCCTGTCCTTTGCGCTTTTCCATCAAGCACCCCATCTGGGATACGGCCGCTCCGGAATTGAGGATTCCCAGGTGGTCATGAGAACTCCTTTTCTGGACAACGGCCTGGCCAAGTTCATTTACCGCAGGCCGGCCGGGTATGAGGGCGGCGCTGGTTTGTCGATTTCCATTATAGAGCGATACCGACCGGATCTGGCACGTATCCCGACGGACCGCGGAAATCTTGGAAACGGCGGTCTGGTCGGAAACTGGATGATCCGCGCGTATCGCGAGGCCCTGTTTAAGGGCGAATATTGGGCAAGCCACGGAATGCCGCAATGGGTGGCTCTGCTGACTCGGAGGATCCCC
Organism: uncultured Syntrophaceae bacterium; assembly: GCA_964619035.1. Classification (GTDB taxonomy): domain Bacteria; phylum Desulfobacterota; class Syntrophia; order Syntrophales; family UBA2192; genus UBA2192. Next base: position 39,351 of record CAZUBX010000003.1, read on the forward strand.
TGGCTGTCTCCGGCAGGGAGAGTTCTAGGGAGGCACAAATTCCAGCACTACACGCGCTGGCTCCGCGAGACGCTGCCGGAGTATGTGAGGGGCATTCTGCTGTCTGACGCCGCGCTTCCGCATTGTTTCGAAAGACGAAGCCTCGAAGAGATGGTTGTCAGCCACTTGGAAGGACGGCGGAATTATGAAGACGAAATTGACAAGGCCCTGACGATCGTCCTTACCGCAAAGCTTTTGTTCCATCAAGACCGCCCTGCAACTCAGGACAGAAATACGGGAAACGACATGACGGCCAGGGGCAGGGTCCATCGATTCCCCATGCGATCCCCTGTGCGGGCAGGATCGTGAGTCGGTCCTTGAAACAATGGAAATATGCCAGTTGCGGGTGTAAACTGTAAAACATGACAAATGAAGGACAAGGTCAATCCGGCATGAGATCGCATAAGCAGCCGGAAGGAGGGTGCCATGGTTAAACAGTCCATTGTCTCCATTCTCATGGTGCTGGCGATGATTCTGTTGGTATCCGGAGCATGCCATGCAGCCATGATACGAGCGACCAGTTGTTCACAGTCTCATGTACAATCGGCGATCGATTCGGCAAAGACGGGGGATCAGGTGGCCGTGCCGGCGGGCAGTTGCACCTGGTCGACTACGATGGCCATTCCATCCTACAAGAAGATTACCCTTCAGGGAGCCGGAATCGACTCCACCGTCATATCCATGAGTCCCGCGGGTGAGGCGGCCGTTGACGCCAGTCAATCCGGAGCGCGCATCACGGGTTTTACCTTCAATGCGGGGTACATCATTGTGGATGGCGACGGCTGGCGGGTGGATCACAACAAGTTCCTGAACGAAGGGATCTTCGTCCGGGGCACTCGGGAAACACAGCATCCGACGGGATTGATCGACCATTGCACGTTTCTGAACGGCCGGATAGTCGTGTATGGGTGGAACGGTCTGCTCGCCCATGCGCTGTGGGCTCAAACGTTGAACCTGGGGGGAGGCGCCGGCGTTGTGTACGTGGAGGATTGCAGTTTTACGGCGACCATTTTCACCAATGCAATGGACACGAATTATGGGGGACGCTACGTGTTCCGATATAATACGCTTACGGACACGTATGTGGAAGCGCACTCCATCCAGGGAAATCACCGGGCTTCCCGACGATGGGAGATATACAACAACACGTTCAACCAGGTGAACACGCCTATGTGGGTTCCGATGATGCTGCGCGGCGGCACAGGGGTCGTATTCAACAACACGCTCACCGGAACCTGGACCCAGCCGAACATCTCTCTGGACAATATACGAAGCTGTGACAGCAGGGATGTGTCAGGATTGTGCGATGGAAGCTCCCCCTGGGACGGAAACCAGGCGGGCGGCAACGGATACCCCTGCCGGGACCAGATCGGAAGGTCCACGGATGCGTACCTGTGGACGGGCAGCAACTATCCGCCGCAGGCGTCCGAGCCGGCCTATGCCTGGAACAATAAACACGGGACCAACGATGTCACGTTCTTTCAGCATAGCTGTGCGGCAAGTGCCGCCCACATCCAACCGGGTCGGGACTACATCGCCGGTTTACAAAAGCCGGGATACGTTCCCTACACATATCCTCATCCGTTGGCCCAGGGAGGCAGTCCCATCGCCATTGCGCCGCCGCAAAACTTGCACATCATGGAGTGATAGGGGGAGCAGGCACGTGCATTGTATAGCACACGGTGTCCTTTGTGGATCGTCATGCCCATCAGCGGAACTCATCCGGGAGATCTGCGTGACAGAAGAAGATGGAACCAGGATCCTCCCGTCCACCCGCGGTGGGATAGATGATTCCTCGCGCTCCGATGGTCACCTGAGGTACGATCAATAAATGCCTCCGCAGATTGCGACCCTGCTCTGTGTTCTATTCATTCTCTACCTCTTCTGGATGGATCTGAAGGAAGGCGACGGCCCTTCTTCTGCGACATGGATTCCCCTGTTATGGCTATTCCTTGCCTCATCGCGGTATGTAACCCAGTGGCTGGATCTCGGTGCCTCCGCGACAACCCCCGCGGCCATCCTCGACGGAAGCCCCTTGGATGCCGTTGTGTTTCTTGTTCTCATTCTTGCCGGTGTCAGGATTCTCGTTCAGCGGCGGGTGGATTGGGTCGAGTTGTTGCTGACCAATCCCTGGATATGGATGTATTTCTTCTTCGGGGTGCTGAGCATTACATGGTCCGATTATCCGGATGTCTCATTCAAAAGATGGTTCAAAGCGACGGGCAATGTCATCATGGCCCTGATCATTTTGACGGAGCAGCGGCCCTATGTTGCGGTCGCAGCAATCCTGAGACGTCTTGCATTTCTGCTGGTTCCGCTCTCCTTTCTGTTCGTGAAGTATTACCCTGATCTGGGACGGGTATACGGCTGGGGCGGCCGGGTCATGTATACCGGCGTGGCCTCTCAGAAAAATGGTCTGGGGCAGATCTGCCTGTTATCGGGCATCTATCTGTGCTGGCACATGCTCCTCATCTATCAGCAGAAGCGCGACGCGGGGGGAAAGCTGCGCACGCTGATCTACTTCGCGCTCGCCATCATGACGGCTTTGCTCTTCAGCATGGCCGACAGCGCAACCTCTCTGGTTTGTCTGGCCGTTGCAGCTGCGCTGTTCGCGATCAGCGCCGTGCCCATCCTGTCGCGGGAACCCCGATGGATCGTCATCATGGGTGTGTCTGCCGTCTTTGCCCTGGTCGCCTCCGAGATGATATGGGGCACGACTGATCACGTCATCGAAATTCTGGGACGGGATTCGTCGCTTACGACAAGAATACCCATGTGGAATGGGCTTCTGAAGATGGTTGAGGATCCGATTATGGGAGTCGGCTATGAGAGCTTCTGGTTAGGTGATCGACTCTCCGTGCTGACGCGTGCCTATGGAGTGCGCCAGGCGCATAACGGGTATCTGGAGATATACCTGAATCTGGGGATGATGGGCCTTTTTCTTTTTGTGGGAAGCATCGTGCATGGCTTGATGAAGGTCCGAAGGTTTCTGGAGGTCGACTATTTGTCTGCTATCCTGCGGCTGTGCTTTATCGTTGTCGTCCTTTTATACAACTGGACCGAGGCCGCCTTCTACGGGGTCAGCAGCATGTGGGCCCTGCTGTTGCTGGGGATTATGGATCCCCCGAGGGTGCATGCGTCCGATTCAATCGAAAGCAGCGAAAGTGAGCAGCAACCGGTCTGAGTTCGGAAACGGCCGTGGCGTTTCGGTCGGGCTTGACTGCTGCGTGAGGTTTCGTTGAAACAACTCGTATCCATCCTGATTCCAGCCTATAATGCAAGGAAATGGCTCCCGGCTTGCCTCGAGTCGGCGCTTGCACAGACATGGAGCTGGAAGGAAATCATTGTTGTCGATGACGGATCGACGGATGCGACCCTCGAGATGGCCCGGTCGTATGCTTCATCGAACGTAAAGGTCCTGACGCAGGAAAACAGAGGGGCAAGTGCGGCGCGCAATAGGGCCCTGTCTGAGGCGCAGGGGGATTATATCCAATGGCTGGACGCCGACGATGTGCTGGCATCGGACAAGATTGAAAAACAGCTGGATCAGGCGGAACCCGGCCAGAGCTCCACAGAGCTGCTTTCCGGATCCTGGGGGAAATTCTATCATGTTCCGGAGAAAGCCAGATTTGCACCAGATGCACTCTGGGCGGATCTGGACCCGAAAGAATGGATGTTCCAAAAAATAGACGAGAATCTTTGGATGGCCATCGAGTCCTGGCTGGTGAGCCGAAAATTGACGGAAATGGCTGGACCCTGGAATGAAGAAATGAGTCTGGACGACGACGGCGAGTACTTCTGCCGGGTTCTATCCCATGCGGACAGGGTAAGGTTCATCCCGGAGTCGAGATGCTTTTGCAGGAGAGCGAATCTCGGGATGAGTCACAGTTTTACCTTGACGGATCGCAAGCTGGACTCGATGTCGACTTCGCTGTTTTCCTATATCCGGATGATGAGATCCCTGGAGGACAGTCCAAGGGTGCGGGCGGCCTGCATCAAGCTTCTGAATCGGTGGGCGCCCGAATTCTACCCGGAAAGACCGGATTTGCTGCAGCGGATGCGTGACGCGGCGATCCTGCTCGGAGGGGAGATGGAGCCGCCGAAGATCAGGGCGAAGTACCGCTGGATACAAAAGGTATTCGGCTGGCAGATTGCAAAAAAAGCGCAATACACGCTCCCGGTCGTTCGATCCCTCGCGGAATACTATCGGGAACGCGTTAGTGTGCTGGCGAAATGAAGGGACCACCTGTTTTGAAAACCGGTGTTACACGGAATCCACTCACATAAAGGGTAGGAAGGATATCATGAAAATACTAATCACGGGAAACATGGGATATATCGGGCCGGCGGTTGTGAACCGGCTGCGAGCATCGTATCCCGGCGCAACGCTGGTCGGATTCGACATCGGCTATTTCGCCAGCTGCATCACAGGTGCTGAAATCCTTCCCGAATGCAGGGTTGACATTCAATATTTTGCGGACATGAGGCAATTTCCAGCGGACATCCTGAACGGCGTGGATGCGATCGTACATCTGGCCGGAATCTCCAATGACCCGATTGGCAGCCGGTTTGAAGAGGTGACGCTGGACATCAATTATCGGGCGAGCATCGATTTGGCGAGGAAAGCGAAAGAGAAGGAGGTCGCGTCCTTCATCTTCGCCTCGAGTTGCAGCATGTACGGCTCGGCGGACGACAGTGCCAGAACGGAAAAATCTCCGCTGAATCCCCTTACGGCGTACGCGCGCTCCAAGGCTTTGACGGAAAAAGATCTGGAACCATTGGCCTCCGAACATTTTAAAATAACGAGTCTCCGATTTTCAACCGCTTGCGGATGGAGTGATCGATTGAGACTGGATTTGGTTCTGAATGATTTTGTCGCGGCAGCCGTAGCCTCGAAACGGATTACCATTCTGAGCGACGGAACCCCGTGGAGACCCTTGATCAATGTTAAAGACATGGCGCGGGCAATCGATTGGGCCATCGGCAGGGAGATTGATTGCGGCGGGAAGTATCTGGCCGTGAATGTGGGAAGCGATCGATGGAATTATCAGGTCAAGGACCTGGCGAACGCCGTTGCTCAGGCCATTCCTGGAGTCGATGTGTCTCTCAACAAGGACGCTCAGCCGGACAAGCGCTCCTACCGGGTGAATTTCGAGCTGTTCGGGAAACTGGCCCCGGCGTATCTGCCAGCCGTCAGCCTGAAGGAGTCGATTCAGGAACTGAAGGACGGCCTCGAGGCCATACGATTCAAAGACGGAGAATTCCGTGAATCCAGGCACATGAGACTCAAGGTCTTGACGGAACTCCAGGAAAAGGGGTTGCTCGACGAAAAGCTGCAGTGGATCAAGGTGGCCAGAGGACTCCTGAAGGCATCCGGCAAATAAACGATGATGGAATTCGGAGGCAGCAAAGGCCAGTCACGATTTTCTCGAATCAGGAGGGACGGATAAAATGATATTCCTTGAAACGAAGTTGAAGGGCGCGTACATCATAGACATTGAACGTATGGAAGATTCGCGCGGCTTTTTTGCAAGAGCATTCTGCCAGAAGGAGTTCGAAAAGCACGGGCTGAAACCGGTCATCGCACAGGCCAACATCGCGTTCAATCACAAGAAAGGCATTTTGCGCGGGTTGCACTTCCAGTATCCGCCCGCTGCGGAGACGAAGCTTGTGCGCTGCACGCGCGGTGCAATCCTTGACATCATCGTCGATCTTCGGCCGGAAAGTTCCACCTACCTCCAACACGTAGCGGTTGATCTCACGGAAGACAATAACCGTGCCCTGTATGTGCCGGAACGCTTTGCGCACGGGTATCAAACTCTACGGGACAGAACGGAGACCAGCTACCAGGTGGGAGAGTTTTATGCGCCGGGTGCCGAAGGAGGACTTGCTTACAACGACCCCCGCCTGGGGCTTGTATGGCCGCTGCCCGTTTCTGTAATCTCGGAGAAAGATCAACAATGGAGGGTTCTGGACGAGATCGAGCCCGAATTGAAGCGGCGCATGAGCCTCTGAGCGCTGGCGGATGCATGCCGCCGCGCAGCAGGCCCGTGGTACTCAAACATACCGTCGAAACATGATTCCGAAGGAATGAACGATGATTCTTGTGGATAACGCATTGAAGGCTAGGGAGGAACAAGGCAATCCGATACGAGTGGCGATGCTCGGCGCAGGTTTCATGGGACAGGGGCTCACGAATCAAATCGTAAACAGCGCGCAAGGCATGAGCATGGTTGCCGTGCAAAATCGCCACCTGGAAAAGGCGATCCACGTCTATCGATATTCGGGGCTGAGGGACATCGTCGAGGCGAAGACGCAAGGGCAGATGGAGGATGCCATTCGGGCGGGAAGGCCCGTGGTAACGGAAGATGCCATGCTCCTGGCAAGATCCGGGCAGATCGATGTACTGGTGGATGTGTCGGGATCGGTGGAATTCGGGGCACGCGTTGTTCTTGAGGCGTTCAAGCATGGCAAGGATGTTGTTTTGATGAATGCCGAGCTCGACGCGACGATAGGACCGATCCTGCAGGTTTACGCCAAGAAATATGGGGTTATCATGTCGGCCTGTGAAGGGGATGAGCCGGGCGTGCAGATGAATCTCTATCGCTGGGTCAAGGGGCTGGGACTAATCCCGAGAGTGCTCGGAAACATCAAGGGGCTTCAAGATCCATATCGGACACCTACGACGCAGAAAGGCTTTGCTGAGCAGTGGGGTCAGAACCCCGCAATGGTGACGAGTTTCGCCGATGGCTCGAAGATCAGCTGCGAACAGACCATTGTGGCGAACGCGACCGGGTTTGTAGTGAAAGCACGGGGGATGTCCAGAGGTCGGGAGTATCGCGATGACGTCATGAAGATCGGAAATCTTTACGATATCAATGAACTTCGCCAATTAGGCGGAATTGTAGATTATTTGGTAGGAACACCCCTTACGAAAGTTTTTTGTTTAGCTGAGCACACCGACCCCAAGCAACAGCGATACTTGAACTTGTACAAAATGGGTGAAGGACCGCTCTATCCCTTTTTTATCCCTTACCATCTGGTCCACTTCGAGGTCCCGAACGCGATTGCTCGCGTGGTTCTTTTCCGTGATTCGGTCGCCCAGCCACTTGGCGGACCGGTGGTTGAAGTGTGCGCGTTGGCAAAACGCGATCTCAAGGCTGGCGAAGTTCTCGATGACTTCGGTATGTATATGACATACGGAGAAGCGGTAAATGCTGACGAGATGAGTGCGAAACGCTACCTGCCAGAGGGCCTTGTCGAGGGCTGCATGCTTAAGGCGGATCTCCGTAAGGACGCCGTCATCACGTATGATGACGTGAGCCTTCCTCCCAACCGTCTTGCAGACCGCTTGCGCGCCGAGCAGTACCGTCACTTCCGAGGAGAAACTTGGTTGGAGGAGTATCTTGGCAAGCAGATCTGATGAGAGCAAGAGACACGAGCAGGGGGGACATGATTTCAACGTTTCGACTTTACGGGGTAATAGAATGAAGGTTGTCCTGTTCTGCGGCGGCATGGGGATGAGACTGAGAGAGTATTCGGAATCGATTCCCAAGCCCATGGTTGAGATCGGCTACAGACCGATCATGTGGCACGTGATGAAGTACTATGCGCACTATGGGCACAAGGACTTTATCTTGTGCCTGGGACACAAGGCCGATGTGGTGAAAAAGTACTTTGTCAATTATGACGAGTGCATCTCGAACGACTTCGTGTTGAGAAACGGGTGCAAAGATGTAGAGCTGATGAGTAGCGACATCAGCGACTGGAAGATCACCTTTGTGGATACCGGCCTTCGCTCCAATGTGGGGGAGAGACTCAAGGCGGTTGAAAAATATGTCGGCGAAGAAGACGTGTTTCTGGCGAATTATACGGATGGGTTGACGGACCTTCACCTCCCGGAATATGTGAGCATGTTCCTGGCGAGCAATAAGGTGGCTGCCTTCGTATCCGTCAAGCCGACACAGAGTTTCCACGTCGTAACATTCCGGAGCGGTCAGGATGTGTCGGGCATCCGTCCCCTCGTCGATTCGGATATCTGGATCAACGGAGGATATTTCATTTTCCGAAAAGAAATCTTTCGATATATGAAGGCGGGGGAGGAACTCGTCTGTGAACCGTTTCGTAGGCTGATCGAGGATCGGCAGATCATCACCCTGAAGCACGACGGCTTCTGGGTCGCTATGGATACATTTAAAGATAAGCAGTTTTTAGATGACTTGGCGTCGGCGGATAAGGCTCCCTGGGAAGTTTGGAAGACAAAGAAAAGCAACAACGGGTGATTCGCGCCATGCTTACCGTACAGCTGGGAAAAAGAAATCAAGATTCTCTGAACATCCTCTGTCTGGGTGCGCACAGTGACGATATTGAAATCGGCTGTGGGGGCACGATTCTGCAACTGCTGAAAAGCAATAGAAATCTTGTTTTTCATTGGGTCGTATTCAGTGCGAATGAAAAAAGGAAAAAAGAGGCTCAGGCAAGTGCAAAGGCACTGTTGAAGAAAGCAAAAAAGAGGGATATCGTTATCCATGATTTTCGAGATGGTTATTTCCCCTACGTCGGGGCCCAAATCAAGGATTCTTTCGAATCGTTGAAGAAAACATTCTCTCCCGATCTCATATTTACCCCGTGCCGAAGTGATATGCACCAGGATCATCGGCTTGTTTCCGAATTAACTTGGAACACGTTTCGAGATCACATGATTCTGGAATATGAAATCACAAAATACGACGGGGACCTGGGGTCGCCGAATGTCTTTGTTCACCTGGATGAAGCGATCTGCAGAAATAAAATCATGCATATAACCGATTATTTTGGGTCGCAAGCTGGAAATCACTGGTTCGACAACGATACGTTTTTGTCGCTGTTACGATTGAGGGGGGTCGAGTCGAACGCTCCCGGTAAGTATGCGGAAGCGTTCTGCTGTCGAAAAATTATTCTACGATAGATGCGACGAGTGAGGACCTCATCATCGTCGTATTTCTGGATAGAGGGATACAACGTGAAGCTGCGGGCAGGCGATTGGGTAGAAGTGAGAAGCAAAGCAGAGATTCTGAAATCGCTGGATCGCCAGGGTCGTCTGGACAGGCTTCCCTTCATGCCGCAGATGTTTCAATATTGCGGGCAGCAATTCCGGGTGTACAAACGAGCGCACAAGACCTGCGATACGGTCAATCAAACCGGCGGACGCCGCCTCACCGATGCGGTTCATCTGGACCTGAGGTGCGATGGAGAAACGTATGGCGGCTGCCAGGCGCATTGCCTGATCTTTTGGAAGGGGGCATGGCTGAAGCGAGTCGAAAGAGAGGGAAGAACGGACGAGGGCCCGCAGCTCGATGAGCGCGTGACCCCTGATCGATTGTCCCCGACCGTCGGCTGTACGGAGGAGGATGTCTTGGCGGCGACGCAGGCCGAAGCGCAACATCCCGGCGGCGAGAGGAGATTTGTCTGCCAGGCGACTGAATTGCCCCACTATACCAATCTGCTTCCCTGGTGGGACGTTAGACAGTATATGGAGGACTATCACTCCGGAAATGTCACCCATGGCGCACTGTTTCGTGGTTTTGTTTTCGCAGGATACCAGAAGTTGATCAAGTCCGGCATCGGTCTGGGCGGCCCCCTGCGATGGCTTTACGATCACTTCCAGGCTCTATGGGGCGGCATCCCCTATCCATGCCGGGGAGGGAGAATTTCAGCTGGGCAATCCACACCGAATCGCGTTCTGAACCTTCAGCCGGGGGAAGTGGTTCGGGTGAAGTCCTATCAGGAAATTCTTTCGACTCTTGATGTGGAAAGCAAGAACAGAGGCCTGTACTTCGATACGGAGCTCGTGCCCTACTGCGGAGGCATCTATCGGGTCAAGACACGGGTGAGCAAGTATATCAATGAAAAGACCGGAATGATGGTGAATCTGAAGACCGATGCAGTGATCCTGGAGGGCGTGTGGTGCCAGGCGCGGTATAGCAATTGCCGAATGTTCTGCCCAAGAAGCATCTATTCGTGGTGGAGGGAAATCTGGCTTGAGAGAATTCCCGGGGGCAATCATGATGCGGATGTCCCAAGGCTTCGATCAGCATTCCACAAGCCAGGTAGATCACAAAGAAGGAATGGATGAAGGATCTTAAGGGAAGGACGATACGCGGCAGCTTCTCTAAAGTATTCGCTCAGGCAGCAAGTATTTCCCTTCGAATGGGCTCCCTGATGGTCTTGGCACGACTCCTGGAGCCGGGGGACTTCGGGGTAGTGGGGATGGTTACGGCTATCACAGGCGTATTCAGTGTCTTTAAGGATGCCGGGCTTTCGACAGCCTCCGTGCAGCATGCAACCATAACCGGTGAACAGAGTTCAGCATTATTCTGGCTCAACATGCTGGTGGGCGCTATCTTGGGGTTTCTTTACGCGTCGATGGCGCCTTTTCTCGTTTTCTTTTATCAGGAACCTCGACTTTTCTGGGTCACGATCGTATTGGCAGCCGGATTCATTTTGAACGCTGCGGGCGTGCAGCACTCGGCTCTTCTCCAGCGCCAAATGCGTTTTACCGCTTTGGCGGCGATCGAGGTTGCCTCCCTGCTGGTCAGTATTGCCGTCGGCATTGGCATGGCTCTTGGTGGTTTCGGATATTGGTCTCTTGTCGGAATGGCAATCGCTAACACAGCTGCATATACCATTCTTGCATGGCTGGTTGCGTCATGGATTCCCAGGATCGAGCGTTTGCATTTTGGAATTGTCCGTTCCATGATACGGTTTGGAGGCACCGTCACGCTCAATAGCTTTGTCGTTTATCTGGCATATAATGCAGAGAAGGCTCTTTTGGGTCGCTTTTGGGGTGCTGATGCCCTTGGCATTTATGGGAGGGCATACCAGCTTGTCAATATTCCCTCCGACAGTCTGAATGCTGCAGTCGGCGGGGTGGCATTCGCGGCGATGTCGAGGCTGCAGCATGAGCCACTGCGCCTGAAGAGCTACTTTCTGAAGGGGTATTCTGCGTTATTGTCGGTTATCATTCCGATGATCATCGCCTGCGCCCTCTTTTCAGAGGGGATCATATTGATTTTCCTCGGATCGAAGTGGATGGATGCGGCCGTCATTTTCCGCCTGTTGACCCCGACTGCGCTGGCCTACGGGCTGATCAATCCGTTTGCGTGGCTCCTCTTCTCGACCGGGATGGTGAATCGAAGCTTGAAAATGGCTTTGGTCATCGCTCCACTGGTTATCGTTGCATGTGTCGCAGGACTTCCGTATGGACCCGTTGGAGTCGCATCTGGATTCTCGGCGATGATGACCCTGTTGATCATCCCCATGATCGGTTGGGCCATACACGGCACGAACATTTCCCGATCGGACATCCTGAAGGCAATCAGCCCGCCTTTCCTTGCAGGCCTTGCGGCAGGAGCAATCAGCCTGACGGTTCACATCTTTTTCGGCCCCCATCTGCCCGCTCTTCCGAGACTCCTGCTGGGGTGCACGGTTCTGCTGGGCGTCTACCTCTGGGTGTTTCTTATTGTTCTGGGGCAGAAATCCTTTTATTTGGATCTCTTCCGAGAATTGCGAAAAGGCTCAGCGGAACGTGAGACACAACAGGACACGATATAGCATGCGACCACGATACGTGCTGCGTCCTGGTGACGATCCCGTATGGTAAAAGAAAAGCGATTTTCAACAATGAATATCCGATTCACCCGGACGGCATCTTGCCATCGGTTCGTTCCTGCCGGAAGTCGGCACGTGAATGATCCGTATTCGTTGGCATGCGTCCGGTCTGCGCAGGCAGGGATGGAGATGTGATGGTTGCAGATCCTCCGCTTGTTACTGTTCTCACTCCGGTCTACAACGGCGCAAAGTATTTATCGGAGTGCATTGAAAGCGTACTCAATCAGGACTATCCGAATTGGGAGTATATCATTGTAAATAACGTCAGCACCGATTCTTCGCTCAAGATCGCTACCCGGTATGCAGATGAAGATCAACGAATCCGAATCTTCAATAACACCCACTTTGTCGGAGTGATTGAAAACCACAATATCGCGTTCAACCTGATTTCTCCGGAAAGCAGATATTGCAAAGTTGTGTCGGCAGATGACTATATTGCCCGGGATTGTTTGAGCAAGATGGTCGTCCTGGCAGAATCACGTCCAACGGTCGGTATCGTCGGGTCCTACCAAAAAAAAAATCAGGAGGTGCAATGGACCGGACTGGCGCAAGACGTGAAGGTTATATCGGGGCGAGAGGTGTGTCGATTGACGTTCATGACCGATTTGGGCGTATTTGGGAATCCGACCAGTAGCCTGTACCGGTCTGACCTGATCAGAGAAAACGACCCGTTCTTTCCACACACGCGACCCTATGCGGATACCAGCGCATTTTATCAATATCTGCAGAACAGTGACTTTGGATTTGTGCATGAGGTGCTATCCATTGAGCGCTGTCATGACGAGCAGGTGAGTAAAAAGTCAAACCAACGTGACGAGAAGGCCGTCGCATTCCTGGATATTCTGTTGGAATATGGGCCGCGGTATCTGAGTGAAGGAGAATTCGGAGTTGCCGTCAACAGATTCCTTGAACACTATTACGAACATCTGGGACGGTGCGTTGTAAAAGGCAGGGGTAGGGAATTTTGGAAATATCACGCTTGCAGGATGAGGGAGCTTGGATATCCGATATCCTGGAGACGGGTGATGGGAAGTACGGCATGTAAGATGCTTGACGAAATAAAGCATCCTCAGATTGCGCTGAAGAAAATGTTTATTGTTCTCCGGGAGAGAGGTTGCGACGGTTTCGGAAAGAAGCCATAGCGTATTGCCTGGCATGACGGCTCTGAAAAAATCCGGGAAAAGCGGCCTGTCGATTGATGAATGGTGACACGAAGTGGTCCATTGAATATTTGATGGGCAGCTGGCGCCCCGGGTTTCATGATGATTTCTTCATCGGGTGGCTCATCACGGGGTCCTATTTCGCCTGCGCGCTTATGGCGGCCTTTATTGCCACCTTCCACAAGCATTTGGAGGAGAGACTTGCAACAAAATTCTGGCATGCGATCAGCCTATTAATGGTCCTGCTCGGGCTCAATAAGCAACTCGCACTGCAGATGTTGCTCACAGAGATGGGCAGACAGGTTGCGAAAGCCCAGGGCTGGTATGATGAGCGACGCATCTTCCAATTCTCGTTTATTGTCGTTTTTGCAACTATGTTTACGGCGGCGTTCATATGGTTTGCAAAGAGATATCGCGATTCATTCAGGCGTTATACGTTGGTCTTCTGTGGCCTTTTTTTTCTGTTGAGTTTTGTCATCATCCGGGCTGCCGCATTCCACCATTTCGACGAAGTGATCCAATACGATCTCCATGGGTTCAAGATGAACTGGCTGCTCGAGTTGGCGGGGATCTATATGATTATCCTGGCAGGGGTTAAGGAAATCGTTGTGTCAAGGATCAGGAAACATTAGTGTCGGAAGAAAAGTGACGTTCGAGTGACATCCGCTGAGTAGGATTCACCGAAAAAGCGGAGCCGAATGACAGGCGGGATCCAGGTCCCGCCTTATTCATTTGTCATCGATCGGCAGGACGGGCGATTCAGATCCCTTCCCCGCCGACTTTTTCCTCTTGGGAGGTCTCTGATCCCGCAGCCGGGTCACTCGTGCCGCGAGACGGTCACGGCCCTTCATGTTCTTTGTCAACATTTTGAAAAGCAGGACGATGATCTTGTCTCGTTCATCCCTGTGGCCGTTCAGGGCCTCCAGCCTCTGACTGATCTTGAGAAACCCATCATCCTGAGAGGTGAGCTTCTCTTCCACTGCTCGAATCCGTCCTTCGAACTCCTGAAACAGTGCGGTCGAAACCTGGGTCGCCACACCGTCCTTATCCTCGTCCTCCGGGAACGTATCCCGGGCCTCCCCCTTTACCCCGAGACTTCTTGCCTGGGCTACCGCTTCGATCAAGTCACGGCCGATCACTTTGACATCATCGGCATATCCGTATACAAATGCGGAATCGCAAATCGTGTTGATCAGCCTTGGAATTCCGTGGGAGTGTTTGTATACGGCCTTGATGGCCTCGGGGTCGAAAAGGTCCAGATTCTCGGCGCCCGCGACCGCCAACCGGTGACGGATGTACCCTTCAACCTGCATCTTGTCCAGTGCATCGAGGTGGCAGTGGACAGTGACCCTCTGAACGAATTGCTCGAGGCGCTTCCTCTGTAGCTTTTCCTTTAACTGGGGCTGCCCGACGAGGATCATCTGGATCAGATGGTGTTTTTCGGACTCCAGATTGGAGAGCATGCGGATCTCTTCCAGCGATTTTTCCGGAAGATTCTGCGCTTCATCGATGATCAGGATGACACGCTCCCGCCTCGAATACTGATCGAGGAGATACTGGTAAAACCGTGTGAGCAATACCGTTTTATCGACATTCGAAATCTCCAGATCGAACTCCTGGCAGATCATTTTCAGCAGTTCATGGGGCTGGACGAATGTGTTATTGATGATCCCCACATGGATTGCCTGGGGGATCTTGCGGAGCAGATAGTTGATCAGGGTCGTTTTGCCGGAGCCGACTTCACCGGTTACGACAACGAACCCCTTGCTTTCCTGGATGGCGTACTCCAGATGGCTGTATGCGTTCTCGTGACCGGGACTCATGTAGAGATAGTCCGGGTCAGGGGTCAGGTTAAAGGGTTTTTCCTTTAATCCGTAAAAAGACTCGTACATGCGTTTGTCGTTCCTTTAATCCAGCGATTTGTTAAAAACCGTTCCGATGATGGGCTTGTTTTTCATCATCTCCATGACCTTGATCAAATCCTCTTTCTTCGTCTTTTCCGCCTCCACGACGATGAGGATTCCGTCAACAAAATTGGCGAAGACAAGGGGGTCCGCAGAGGTCAGAACGGAAGCCGAATCGAAAATAATGAACCGATCCGGGTATCTGTCCTTCATCTCGCTGAGCAGCGCCTGCATTCTCTGGGACCCGAGCAACTCCGCTGAATTCGTGCGGGGAGTGCCGCCGCGAAATATCACAATCCTTTCCATTCCGGGGTTAATGAGGCAATCGCTCAGCGATGCGTGATTGACAAGATAATCCGACAATCCCATCCCCTCGTCCAGCCCCAAATATTTATGTATGCTTGGATTGCGGATATTCGCATCTACCAGGAGAACGGTTTTATTAAACTGGTGTGAAAAGCTGATGGCGAGGTTTATGGCGGTCAGTGTCTTCCCTTCACCCGGGCCGGGACTCGTGACAAGGAGGACATTTTTCCCTTCTTCACTCATCTGGTTCAGGACCTGTGTCCGCAAGATCTTCAGCCTGTCGGCTTCGTCCCTTGTACAGACAGAGATCACCCGGTTCTGATGCAAGAAAACGGGATTGCACTGGACAACTTTTGTGTCTGTGTAGACAGGTTTCAGCGGCTTGTATTGAGATTTAAATGCTTCTTCTCGGGTCACGCCGGCAGTCGCTGCCGGCTTTTCTTCGTTTTGTGCCTTCGGCTCAATATGTTCTACCCTCGCTTCCTTTGCTTTCTCCAGCGCTTTTCTTAATTTGCTCATGTTCCGGTAATCCTTTGAGTCGGCCCCAATCATGATACGATCTATGATGATGAATGACCGGTATTGCGTATTTTAGCTTGTTTTTGTTTTCTTCGATATATTGGATGCCCTGTTTTTCAAATCCTCAACGATCCTCATGATCATTCCGCTCTTTGCCTCGGCCTTCTTTTCCTCGTCTGTTTTCACATAAGGCAGCACGGTCAACACGGGTAGCTTGGTTAGTTTCTGCAATTGCTCAGCGGACTTGATGGAATGATCAGTATTTTCCACGAATATGGAAGCAGCCAGGCCCGCAAATAATGCAAGAAAAATACCCCCAAACATGATTTTGAGCTTATTTGGCTTTTCGGGTTTAGTAGGCACCTGAGGCTCCTCGATGATGATGAATCTTTCTCCCATCTGTGTGTCATCAATTTCCTTTGCGACTTTTGCATCGGTCAGTTTTGCGAGGGTGTCATTGTATTGTCTTGACGCATTTTCAGATTCCTGGGCTAATTTGCTGTATTCAGTCTGTACCATCGAGGACATCTGACTTTTTCTGTTATATTCATTGATTCTGATTTGCAGATCATCCCTTTTTTTCATCTGTTTGTTTAGTTCGTTGTCTACAGAAGTCGAGCTTGTCCTGCGCAGATTTCTTTTTTGTTCCTCTATTTGCCGGGATAAAACGGTTATTTCTTCTGCAAGTCTCTTCACTTCAGCGTCATCGGGCCCGGCGTTCTTTTTCAGCTCGGCCTGCCGGTTTTTGAGGCTATCCAATTCTCTCTCTTTGTTGCCTAAATCGTCGGATACTCCCAACTGTCGTTCAAGTCTCTGAATTTCATTTTGTGTCTTTTTCACATCAGGATGTTTGTCTGAATATCGGGATTGCAGACTCAACAGTTGTGCACGCAATTGCGTCAAACGAACCATCGGATCGGTAGTCGTCTGCTCGCCTGATGCAACACCTGCAGGAGTTCTTGAAGTCAGCTGCTGTCCAGAGGATCCGGCCTTCATGTCTTCCAGCTGTTTTATTTTCGCGTTGACTTCGTCAAGTTGTGCATTGAGGCGATGGATCTGCTCGAGGTTGAATGACATGTTCTCGGGAAATTCCCCCGCGTGAGCTCTTCTAAATTCGTTGAGGCGTTTCTCGCTAGCACTCGTCTGCTGCTGCAGATGACTGAGTTTTTCCTGTAAAACAGCCGTGGCCTGCTTGGTGATTTGCTCCCTTCTTTGAAGATTTTTTTCAACATATAGAGACGAGAGCTCTGTTGCAACTTTATGCGCCGTCGAGGGATCATCTGATGAGTAAGAGAGCCTGAAGGCAACTGTCTGGCTGGGATTATATGATCGGGGATCGATATCTCCGGATTTGATCGTTTTCAGTTCTATATTCTTACGTATGTTAATTAAAGCATTTTCAACGGTACCTGGATCTTCGGGATTTGGTATCAGATTGAGTTTCTTGGAAATCTGAAGCAACTTGTCCCGCGTCAATATCTGCTGGGTGATCACCTGCAGTCGCTCTTCGACGAACCCCATGGAAACGCTTTTCAAAAGTTCGCCGGCTATCTGTCCCTCAATCAGGATCGTAGCACTGGATACATAAACCTTAGGCGTTAAAAATGCCACTGCGATCGTTCCGATGAATATAAGTGATGAAACGGCAATGAATATCTTTTTCCGCCTTCTGATGAACCCTTTGACAAATTTAGCGTCTATTTTTTCCGGTTGTTCGCGCACAGGCACCATGTATCCTCATGAAAAAACGATTTGTTATGAATTGTCACAGCCAATCACTTGACCGCAATTTCACTATGATCTACATGCAAAAAATACGCCTCTATTTTTCCTGAATTCGTAGAAAAATCAAGAGATTATTTAATGTCATTCGTCACGATTCTCTGTGTAAGTTGACGCTATCATTGTACAAATACAAAGATTAATGCTTTCTTCGTATTTTATTCTGAAAAAGTGATGAAAAAAGACACTTAACCAAGAAACATTGCCGAGGAAATAGAGATAGGGGCGATCAGGGAGCCTACAAACAATGCAGCTTCGGGACGGAGATCCTGCATGGTGTGCAGGTAAGACGCGCCTTGACAGAGCACTGATCGTAAAGCAACCATTGAATCGGAATTTATACACTGTGATGTCGCAGCAGCATTTTGAGCGCCTCCAGCGTATCCGCCTCCTCGGGCGGCTTGTCCTTCCGCTTCACGATACGGGGCGAGCGGAGGGTCAGGCCCGATTTGTGTCGCGCAGACGTCTCGATGCCTTCGAAGGCGATCTCGAAGACGAGCTGCGGACTCACGGAGCGAACGGGGCCGAATTTCTCGAGGGTGTTCTGCCGGATGAAGGCGTCGATGCGCCCGATTTCGTCATCGGTGAGCCCCGAGCAGGCCCTGGCCACGGGAACGAGGTCTCCCCGGCGCCAAACCCCGAAGGTGTAGTCGGTAAAAAGGTTTTCCCTCCCAGCCTGGCCGGGCCGGGCGTAGATGAGGATTGCGTCGATCGTGTGAGGCTCGATCTTCCACTTCCACCAGCTGCCCCGGTGCCGCCCCGCCGCGTAGGGCGAATCGAGGTGCTTGAGCATGAGCCCCTCGGCTTGCACGGCGCGACACTCCCGGCGCCTGGCGGTCAGATCTTCCCAGCTTGCATCTTCCAGGATTTCCGACAGACGGAATCGGTCCTCAGAGCCGAGCTGTCCGAGAATCCTCTCCAAATCGGCCCGCCGATTTCGTAAGGGCTCCGTCCGGATGTCCTTTCCCTGCGACTCGAAAAGGTCGAAGGCCATGAAGATCACGGGAATCTCGTCAAGGACTTTCCGGGTCGGGGACTGGCGCCCGATCCGTTTCTGCAGCAGGCTGAAGGGCAGGGGGCTTTCGTCCTTCCAGGGGAGGATCTCCCCGTCGATAACCGTGCCATCCGGCAGGGTTGCCGCAGCGACCGCAAGCTCGGGGAATGTCCGTCCAAGCAGCTCCTCGCCCCGGGACCAGATGAAGGCCATCCCGCCACGTTTGACGACCTGTGCCCGGATTCCGTCCCGTTTCCATTCGGCGCACCACTGGCGCCTGTCTCCGAGAGTCTCGGGCAGCGCTTCGAGCGGGAAGGCAAGCTGGAGCGGGTAGGGGCGGCTCACATCCGTGTCCCCCCGGTCCGGTGAGAGGAGCCAGCGGAAAAACTCTTCTGTGGGATCCCAGGCACTCATGAGCCGGTGCGAGATGACAGTGGCTTCCAGACCGGCGAGCTCGCCGAGTGCCCGGATGATCGTCTGGCGCGAGATGCTGACGCGAAACTCTCCCGTGAGCAACTTGTTCAAGACAAGCCGCTGCCTGTCGTCCATCTCCCGCCAGGTGACGATAACGGAGTCCCTGAGGGAACTTTCATCGTCATCCTGCAGCGGCACAAGCCTCTCCTCCACTATTGCCCGCAGCCCCAGGGGGCTCGACGCCCCGTCGGCCGTCGGGAGCAGCAGTGCGATCGTTTCTGCCACATCGCCTACCGCCTCATTGCATTCGTCGAAAAGCCAATCCGGGACGCCTGCCTCCGAGCAGGCCCATTCTTTGAGTTTTGTCGAGGGGACAGTGCGTTTGACTTTGTCGCCGATAAGAAAGCAGAGGGCCCAGGCCGCATCGTCGGGCGGCGCCTCGGCAAAGTAGCGCTTCAGCGCATCGACCTTTCCTGCGGTCTTTGTCGTCTCGTCGAGGGTGAAGTAGAGTGTGGTGAACCGTTCCATATGAAGCCGGGGTCTTGGAGTAATGGAGTAATGGAATGATGGAATGATGGGGTTAAGAGGAACGGGATTCTTTATATGACCCATTACTCCATTATTCCAATATTCCAGTATTCCAATCTTGCTTAATCTTCCGTCGTCTCATCGGCCGCAAACCTGGCCTTCAGCGGTTTGGCGTCGATGCCTTTCTCCCGGAGCATGCGCACGACGGGGGAGACGAAGCCGTGGGTGACATGGACCTCTTCGGCCCCCGTTGCCGCAATCGTCTCCATCAGGCCGGGCCAGTCCACGTGGTCCGAGAGAACAAAGCCGCGATCGACGCCCCGTCGGTGTCTCATCCCGCGGATGCGCATCCAGCCTGAGGCGAGGGCCGTCGAGCAATCGCCGAACTGCCTCATCCAGGTCGTACCGCGAGCAGAGGGCGGTGCGAGGATGATCGCCCGGCTGAAATCACTTTTTTTTGTCGCCTTCTCCACGGGGAGCGTGTTCGGAAGCCCCACGCCGCTCATCCGGTAGCGCCGGTTCATCTCCTCCACCAGGCTGTGCGTGTACACGGGACCCATGGACGGATCGAGCCCCATGAGGACGCTCTGCGCCTTGCCGAGGACATAGGCCAGGATCACGCTGGCGCGGCCCACTTCCTGGTTCGATCCCCACCAGGCACGGATCTCTTCAAAGACACGTGCCGGCTCGTCCCAGCGATAGACGGGCAGCCCGAAGGTCGACTCGGTGATGAAGCTGTGGCATCGAATAAGCTCGAAAGGCGTGCAGGTGGGGTCGGGCTGGCGCTTGTAGTCGCCGCTGAAGACCGTCACCTGTCCCCGGTGCTCGATCCGCACCTGGGCCGAGCCCAGGATGTGGCCGGCAGGGTGCAGCGACAGGCGATAGCCGTTGAGGTCGATGGCCTCCCCGTATTCCAGCAGTTGGATCGTGGCCTCGTTCCCCAGGCGTGTCCTCAGGACGTGGCTGCCCTCGCGCGAGGCCAGGTAGTGCCCGCACCCCTTGCAGGTGTGATCGGCATGCGCGTGGGTGACGACGGCGCGATCCACGGGGCCCCTGGGGTCGATGTGGAAGCCGCCGCCCTCGCAGGCAAGGCCCCGCTCTGTCATGCGAAGGGGGAACGTCATGACTCGAGTATGGCATAAACCCGCAAACCCTGCAACAGCCATGGGTTTCCGGACGTTTCCCCGTGCCCGCGGCGCCCTGAAAATGTGCTTGACAGGCATTGCGGCGTGGCGATATGTTTCGCCCTGTGGTCTACGGGGGGGACCATTCTGGAGGGAATAGGGGCCGGTGATCGAGGGTCTGTCAACGGTTCCCGGTTTTTCTGTCAGAGTGTCTGCTCCCGGCCATCGAGAATTTTTTTTACAGGAGGGAGCACGATGGCGCAGGGAATCGTCAAGTGGTTCAACGAGAAGAAAGGGTTTGGCTTCATTCAGCAGGACGGGGGCGGTGATCTCTTCGTCCATTACACGGCGATCAAGGCCGCTGGATTCAGGAGCCTGCAGGAGGGGCAGCGGGTCCAGTTCGAGATTGAGACATCGGACAGGGGCCCGAAGGCGAAGAACGTGGAGATGATGTAAGAAAAAATAGACCCAGAAAAAGGCGGTGCCTTCCCGGTGCCGCCTCTTTTTTTTTAAGGGGTGCTCCGGTCGGCGGGCGCCCGGAAATTTCTGATAGAATTCATGTCAAAAGGCTGATATAAAAGAATTACATTCCGTCTTGTATTCATTTTTCATCGCTCATTCTGAAAAGGAGGTGAGGTCCCATGGTATCAGCGGCTTTTTTAAAGGAGTGTAATATCTTCGAGGGATTGAACGAAGCGCAGATCGAGAAGCTCGTTGCGATTGCCAAGGAGGAATCTTTCCCGACCGGGGCCCTGCTCTACAAGGAAGGCGACCCCTCGACCCACCTGTTTCTGGTACAGCAGGGGAAAGTCTTTCTGGAAATGAAATGCGACATGGGACCCACGCGACCCCCCATGCAGGTCATCATCGACGTGGTCACCCGCCGGGAGGCCTTCGGATGGTCCGCTTTCGTGGAGCCCAATCTCCACACCCTGAGCGCCCTCGTCGCGGAACCGACCAAGATGATCCTCTTCGATGGCGGCAAGCTCAAGGCCCTGATGGATGAGGAATGCGACATGGGATTCGGGATCATGAAGGGGCTCACCAGGCTGCTGGCCTCGAGGCTCAATCACACCCGGGTGCTGCTCATCGGCGAGAGGGCCCTGGCGACCCTGACGTCGAACACGGAATACGCCTGAAAAAAGGCGAGGGACTCTGAACAAACAAGAGGCGGGGATTGCGGTCCTCGCCTTTTTTCGTCCATCTCGTCCTTTTCGTCTCTTTGGTCCATTTCGTCCAAAGAAGGAAACAATGTCTATCAATCGAGTTGACGAAATGGACCGGACAGACTAGAAAGACCAAACAGACGAAATAGACGAAAAGACGAAACAGACCAGAGAATGCTTTCACTCCAGAACATCTCCAAGCAGTACGGCCCGAAGGTCCTCTTCGAGGGCCTTTCCCTGTTTATCGGCGAGCGCGACCGGATTGCCCTTGTCGGGTCCAACGGGACGGGAAAATCGACGCTGATGAAGATCGTCACGGGCGAGGTCGAGGCCGACGCGGGCGCGATCCACAAGTCCCGCTTTTCGACCGTCGGCTACCTGCCCCAGGAGCTCATCGGGCATGCCGGCCGGACGCTCCTCGAGGAGACCCTGAAGGCCTTCGAGGATCTGCAGCAGCTCCAGGCTCGCTTTGACGAGATCTCCATGGAGATCCAGGCAAGGACCGCTGCCGGGGAATCCGGCCCGGAAATCGCGAGCCTGCTTGCCGACATGGGGCGCATCCAGCACCAGCTCGAGGACGGCGAAGGATGGAGGATCGAGGCCAGGGCCAAGGAGATCCTTTTCGGGCTCGGCTTCGGGGAGTCGGATCTGCACCGGCCCTCGGGGGAGTTCAGCAGCGGCTGGCAGATGCGGATCGAGCTGGCAAGGCTTCTCCTGAGGGAGCCGTCGGTGCTGCTTCTCGACGAGCCGACAAACCACCTCGACATTGAATCCCTCGAGTGGCTCGAGGCCTACCTGAAGTCCTACGCGGGGGCCATTCTGCTCGTCTCGCACGACAGGCGCTTCCTGGACAACCTGGTCCGACGCACCGTCGAGATCACCCAGGGAAGGGGGACGGAGTATGCGGGCAACTACTCCGACTATCTGCGCGAGAAGGAAAACCGGCGCGGACTCCTCGAGGCGGCCTTCGAGAACCAACAGAAGATGATCCGCGAGACGGAGCGCTTCATCGAACGTTTCCGGGCCAAGAGCACGAAGGCAAAACAGGTCCAGAGCCGGATGAAGCGCATCGAGAAGGTCGAACTCATCGAGCTCGAGACGGATGAAGAGGAGATCGCCTTCCGCTTCCCAACGCCACCCCGGTCGGGCAGGGTCGTCCTGCACCTCGAGGGCGTGGACAAACGTTACGGAGACACTCGCGTGCTCGACGGGGTCTCGCTCATCATCGAGCGGGGGGACCGCGTCGCCGTGCTCGGTGTCAACGGCGCCGGCAAGTCAACGCTGGCGAGGGTCCTGGCGGGAACCGAGCCGATCCAGGGCGGGCGCCGCACCGAGGGGCACCAGGTCATTGCCTCCTACTATGCCCAGAACCAGGCCGATGCGCTCAACCCCGCGAAGACGGTGCTCGAGAGCGTCGAGGAGGTGGCGGCCTTCGGCACGGGGGGAAACCTCAGGACCTTGCTGGGTCATTTTCTCTTTTCCGAAGACGACGTGTTCAAACGGGTGTCGGTCCTGTCCGGCGGAGAGAAGAGCCGGCTCGCACTGGCGCGGATGCTCCTGGTGCCGGCCAACTTCCTGATCCTCGACGAGCCGACGAACCACCTCGATCTGCGCTCCAAGGAGGTGCTCAAGGAGGCCCTGCGGAACTTCAACGGGACCTTCGCCATCGTCTCCCATGATCGCGACTTCCTGGCCGGCCTCATCACAAAGGTCATCGTGGCAAAGGATCGGGGGCTTGTGGTTTACCCGGGCTCCGTTGACGACTACCTGCGGATCTGGCACGAGAAAGAGACCGGGGAACAGCTCGGGAAAACCGGCGCAGACCCCGATGCCGGCAGCAGGAGCGGAAATCAGGGCGAGCGGGAACGCAAACGTCGCGAGGCCGAACGCCGCCAGGAGCGCTATCGAAGGCTCAGGCCGCTCAAGGACGACGTCGAGAACCTGCTTTCCCGGATCGGGCAGATGGAGAAACGCAAGGAGGAGTTGGAATCGATGCTCGCCGATCCGCGGACATACGGGGACGCGAATCAGGCGCGCTCGGCAGGCTCCGAGTACCGGGAGATCGCGCCGGTCCTCGACGCGCTGTATCAGCAGTGGTCGGTGGTGCAGGAAAAGATCGACGCGATTGAGCAGGAGATGGCTGAGGCGGGGGAATTGTGAGCATAAAAAAAAGGGGAGCCAAAGGCTCCCCTTTCCCGTATCCGGTCAAGCGCCGTGCTGATCAGTCGCAGGAACCGCCGCAGCCGCCGCAACCGTCTGCTTTCTGAAGGCTGGAGGTGATCGCGTACCCCGCCCCGCGGGGTGTTTCAACGAAATCGATCTTGACGGGTTTCACGTCTTCCAAAAGCGCCTTCTCGATCATGAAGGTCAGCCCGTTCTGGTTGAAAATCTCATCTCCGTCGCGTGACTCATCCAGAGCCATGCCCAGGGAGGGCCCCGCTCAGCCACCCTCGTTGAGGAATATCCTGACGAGGGCTTTCTCGTCGCGTTCCTTGAAAAACGCAATCATCATCTCTTCCGCTTTGGGTGTAATTTCGAACATTTAATTTTCCTCCGGAGAAAATAACTTGCGGTTAATTTGCACACGATTTGTGCCTTGTCAAATCATATTTTGATGGGATAGGTAACAGGTAACAGGTAACAGGTAACAGGTTTTCCTTTGACCATGTTTTTTCCCTGATACCCGATACCTGACACCTGACACCTACAGGTAAGATAGAATCCACCGGCCGAGACATTGCTTCAGCCGATGCAAGGAGAGCAACCATCGCCCACTTTCTTTTAATCCACCCCCCCGTTGCGAAGGCCTGCGAGCCGCCGGGCGGGATTGCGCGGCTGGCCGGCTGCCTGAGGGAGCACGATGTCGGGTGCACCGTTCTGGATGCAAACCTGGAAGGCCAGCTGGCTCTGCTCGGAGAGGTGGCCGGACCCGCCAGTCAGATATTTGACACCTGGACGAACCGGGCCCGGCGCAGGCTCCCGGAGCATCTTGCCCGGCTGAGAAGCCCGGAGCTTTATGGCCATGTGGACCGGTACCGCCGCTGCGTCAATGACATCAACCGCCTGCTTGCGCGGCGGGGGCGGCAGGCGGGCCTTTCCCTCAGCCTGGCCGATTACCAGGACCCCCGGTATTCCCCCCTCAAGTCCGAAGACCTTCTCCGGGCCGCCCGCGAGCATGAATCCAACCCCTTCCATCCCTGGTTCAGTCGCAGGATTGAGGCCCTCGTCGACAAGCACAATCCAAACGTCGCCGGCATCTCCCTGAACTACCTGAGCCAGGCCCTCTGCGCCTTTGCCATGATCGGCTTCCTCCGGGAGCACTTCCCCCGGATCGTCATCGTGCTGGGCGGCGGGCTCGTGACGTCGTGGCTGAAGGGGACTGAAGGCCGAAACCCCTTTCCGGGGCTCGTCGACCACTGTGTCGCCGGCCCGGGGGAGGACTTCCTCCTGGGGTTTGCCGGGGTCGGACCATGCGGGGAGCGTATTCCCCGCCCCGACTACAGCAATTTTGCCTCAGGGGACTACCTTGCGCCCGGTCCGATCCTCCCCTACAGCGCCTCCCGGGGCTGCTGGTGGCGCAGGTGCACCTTCTGCCCGGAGAAGGCCGAAGGGGGCTGCTACAGCCCCGTCCCGAAGGAGCAGGTCCACACCGATCTGGAAGCACTCATCCGGCAGAGGCACCCGTCCCTCATCCACTTTCTCGACAGTACAATGAGCCCGCGGCTCCTGGAGCACCTGGCCGATCATCCCCCGGGGGTTCCCTGGTACGGTTTTACCCGGGTGAGCCCCCGGTTTGCCGATGCGGATTTCTGCCGGGCCCTGAAGGCGTCGGGCTGCGCCATGCTGAAACTCGGTCTCGAGTCGGGTGACCAGGGGGTGCTCGATGCCCTCGAGAAGGGAATCCGCGTCGACGATGCCTCACAGGCCCTGAAGGCCTTGAAAGGGGCCGGTATCGGTACCTATGTCTACCTTCTCTTCGGGACCCCGGCTGAGAGCCCCGCGGCGGCGCAGCGCACCCTGGAGTTTGCCGCAGGACATGCCGATGTGATCGATTTTCTCAACCTGGCGATCTTCAACCTTCCCGCCGGCTCCGACGAGGCGGCCAACCTGTGCGTCCACCCCTTCTCCGAGGGGGATCTATCGCTTTACGCCGATTTCGACCACCCGGCGGGGTGGGGCAGACGGGAGGTGCGGACCTTTCTGGACAGGGAGTTCCGCCGGCACCCCGCCGTTGCACCCATCGTGCGGCGCCAGCCGCCGTATTTCACATCCAATCATGCCCCGTTTATGCTAAATTTTTGTTGAAAATTTCAGTAAAAAACTACAGAGTGTGGGCGGATTTGCCGATCTTGTTTGCGTATCTCCTCTAAATAAATGGATAAAAAGGGGAAAATCGGCAAATTCCTTGCAAAGGGAAAGCAAAGGTAAAGCAAAGGGACTGCAAGGGGACAGAGGGATAGGTTCCGGACCCTGATGATTGCCATTCGGGCCGTTTCTTCAACGAGCCCGGGAGAGGAAAAGGAAGCGACGCCGGCATGAGCATAAGCAGACTCAGCATGAGGATGGACATCCGCAGAAACGTGACCCTTCGGAACCAGGTCGAGCAGAACGGACTGCTCATCATCGCCGTGGCGATGGCCCTCATCTACTGGATCTTCGACTCCATGGTGACGGACCAGTTCTGGACACGCCTGCTGGTGGTGGTCCTCATCTTCACTTATGGCATGATGACCCAGTTTCTCATCAACCAGCGCCGCGAGGCCGAGGAGGCCCTCCAGCACGCCCACGACGAGCTCGAAGAGAGGGTCCAGATCCGGACGGCGGAGCTGAGCCGCACCAACGAGGAGCTCCAGAAAGAGATCCGCGAGCGCAAGCAGGCCGAGGAGCAGAAGAAGAGACTGGAGAACCAGCTCCTGCACGCCCAGAAGATGGAAGCCATCGGGACCCTGGCCGGCGGCATCGCCCACGACTTCAACAACCTGCTCCAGGCCATCTCGGGCTACACGCAGCTGCTGCTCATGCGCAAGGATGCAAGCGACCCTGATTTCAGCAAGCTCGAGGTCATCCAGAGCTCCACCCTGAAGGCAAGCGAGCTGACGAAGCAGCTCCTCATCTTCAGCCGCAAGATGGAGAGCAAGCTCAAGCCCCTGGACCTCAATCACGAGGTCCTGCAGGTCTGCAAGATCCTCCAGCGCACGATCCCGAGAATGATCACGTTCGACCTCAAGCTCTCCGAGAGCCTGAAGGTCGTCAACGCCGACTCGGCCCAGCTCGAGCAGATCCTCATGAACCTGGGCGTCAACGCCCGTGACGCCATGGCCGACGGAGGCTCCCTCACCTTCCAGACGGAAAACGTCTACCTCGACCGGGGTTACGCGACCTCCATGCTCGGGGCGACCCCCGGCGAGTACATCCTTCTCACCGTGTCGGACACGGGCCACGGGATGGACAAGGAGACCCTGCAGCACATCTTCGAGCCCTTCTACACGACGAAGGAGGCCGGCAAGGGCACGGGGCTGGGCCTCGCCATCGTTTACGGCATCGTTCAGAACCACAACGGCTACATCCAGGTCGACAGCCGCCTCGGCGGGGGGACGACCTTCCGCATCTATTTCCCCGTCCTGAAAGGCGACGGCTTGGAGAAGGCCGAGGCGAAGGTCCAGAAAGAGTCGCCCCGGGGCAAGGAGAGGATCCTGCTCGTGGACGACGAGAAGACCGTCCTCGACATTGGCCAGGACCTCCTGCGCCAGTACGGCTACGAGACCATCCTGGCCGACGGGGGCGAGAAAGCCATCGAGATCTACCGCCAGGAGAAGGACCGGATCGACCTCGTCATTCTCGATCTCATCATGCCCGGCATGGGCGGCCAGAAGTGCTTCCAGGAGCTCCTGAAGATCAACCCGAAGATCAAAGTCATCATCTCGACGGGCGCCTCGGCGGAGGAGCAGGTCCGGGAGGCCTTCAGCCCTCACCCCGTGGGCTTCGTGAGCAAGCCCTACCAGCTCAAGGACATGCTGGAGAAGGTGAGGGAAATCCTCGACGCCAAACTGCCCGGTTAAGAGATGGCAGGAACGAGGTCCGAGGACAAAGGATCGAGGCAAAAGCATCAAAACATAGAGGTTTCAGAGACATGAGATCGAAGGACCGGGAGATTCAGCCCGGTCCTTTTTTTGTCGTTAATGAATGTTGCCGGAGCCGGCCTGAGCGTAACCGCCTGCACTGATTGTAACTTTTCCTTCCCCTTGAATCCTGTACCCTGAACCCTATACCCTTCCCCGGTTGGCACGAATTCTGAATGAAACTTCTGTGAGTTCGACTATTTTTTCGGGACAGGCGAACCTCTTTTTCTTGCAAGCCAGGCTGACAAGGGAAAGGAAAGGAAAATGGTGCGATGAGGAAGATAACGCGAACGGCTGACTCCTATGACCTCGTTTCCGAACGCAGGAGGCTGGAGCGCTTCGAGCTCCAGGTCCCGGCCAAGATCGAGGTGTTGTCCTCAGCGGACACGGTGCCCATCACCGAACTTCTGACTAGCGATATCTGCGCGGGGGGCGCATATTTCCCGACCAAAGCACCCCTTCCACCGGGGACGAAGGTCAAGCTCGACATCCTGCTTCCGGTGCGCAATGTCAGCGCCATCAGCGACAACACGAGGGGGCTCATCAAGGTCAACGGGACCGTAATCCGGTCGGGGCTGGCGGGGATGGCCATCGGCTTCGACGAGGGTTACCTGATCACCCCTTTCCGTGAGGCCATGAACTAATCTCACTTCCTCCTTCCGTCCATAAAAAAAGCAGGGCGAATGGCCCTGCTTTTTTGTGCCCGTTTTGCCAGCGGTGTGCGGGCAGGCTGTTTTTGGCCCGGCCCTACCGTCGATCAGGGGGCCAAAGGAGGAAGGAAAGGCCCCCGAGAAGGCAAACAGCCAAGGAGGGGGGAGGCTGGATGCCTGCTGGCTTCGGTAGGGCTGGGGCGATAATCTGTCGTTCCATGCGAGAAGTCTAGACCGAGCCCTAAAGTGAAGAGCGATACCGAAACCGGTGTATCACTTGTGCACTTAATATAGTGAACCCCGCGGCAAAAGCAATAGACCCCACCCAGTTTTTTGTCGGCCATTTTTAAGCGGTTGATTCATTTCGTCTTTTATGAGGCATCGCCTGAGCCTTCAGCAAAAAAAACTGGTATTAAGGCGGTGATTTGCTAAAATGACGGCGCCTGCCTTCCCGATGCCTGAAATCACATGCAGGCCAAAGACTTGACAGGGGCCAGAGCCCTTCGCTTTTTCTGCGCTCGAAGGATATCGACTCAAAGAGGACAGCGGAGAACGGAACATGACGTATCCGAGTGAATCGATCACGGTCAAGCAATACTCCACGGCAGTCGCCGCCCAGGGGGCCCTCTTTGTCAGCATCGTGAGTGTGGCCCACAGCTTTGCCCACATCCGGATCGGGGCCGTGGGGGCCGAGAATCTCGAGATCGAGCGGCTCAACCTCGGCGAGTTCGTCCATTACGAGTGCCCCGACGGAGCCCGTTACGAGATCCGGCTTCTGTCCGTGGAGGGGTTCGACACGGCGACACTTCTCGTGACCCGGACCCAGTGAATATTGGGCAAACGCCCAAAGTGCCGCGCAGCAAGAGGGTAAGAGGGTCTCACCTTCTTACCTTCTCGATTTATACCATCCCGGTTTCAGGCCGGGGTTTTCATGAGGGGTGAGGGTTGATGGATACGTTCCTGGATTCCGTGATGCTTTCCCGACTCCAGTTTGCCGCCATGGCCATGGTGCACATCTCCTTCTCGGTCATCACCATCGGGCTTGCCCTCTTCATCGCCGTGATGGAAGGCCTGTGGCTCAAGACGAAGGACCCCGTCTATTACGGCCATGCCCGCTTCTGGAGCCGGCTTTTACTGCTGAACTTCGGCATCGGTGTCGTCACGGGGCTTCCCCTGGAGTTTTCCTTCGGCAACAACTGGGCGCCTTTCGCGGCGAGGAGCACCTTCTTCGGCGAGATCCTGGGCACGGAGACCCTGTCTGCCTTCATGCTCGAGGCCGGTTTCCTGGGGATCATGATCTTCGGGTGGAACCGGTTGCCGCCGAAGCTCCACTTCTTCGCCACCTGCATGGTCGTCGTGGGCTCGTCGCTTTCGGTCTTCTGGATCATGGTGGTCAACTCCTGGATGCAGACCCCGGCCGGGGTTACCCTGCAGGACGGCCGCCTGATCCTCACGAGCTACCGCGAGGCCATCTTCAACCCCGACATGGTCTTCGCCGTTTCCCACATGTATGTGGCCTGCCTCGAGACGAGCCTCTTCGTCATCGGCGGGATCAGCGCCTGGTATGTGCTGCGCCGCCGCCACGTGGAGTTCTTCACCCGGTCCTTCCAGGTGGCCCTGATCGCCGCCCTCGTGATCGCGCCCCTGCAGGCCCTCATCGGCGACGAGACGGGCCGGCATGTGGCAAAACACCAGCCGATCAAGCTTGCCGCCATGGAGGCCCACTGGGACACGAATCCCCCGGGTGAAGGAGCCGCCTGGATCATAGCGGCCTGGCCTGACGAGGCGAACCAGAAAAATGTCTGGGCCGTGGAGGTCCCGTACGCGCTGAGCCTTCTTCTCACGCACTCGCCCACGGGCGAGGTGAAGGGGCTCAAGGAATTCCCGAAGGACGTGCACCCGCCCGTTCTCATCACCTTCTACACCTTCCGCGTCATGGTCATTGCCGGCTTTGCCCTGGTGGGCCTTGCGCTGTGGACAATCTGGAGGTGGAAGAAGGGGGCCCTCACGGCCGAAAGGCTCCCCGGGGAGAAGTGGCTTCTCTGGGCCTGGATGGCGGCGGGACCGCTTGCCTGGGCGGCCGTGGAAGGCGGCTGGGTCACCCGCGAGGTGGGCCGCCAGCCCTGGATCGTCTACAACCTCGTGAGAACAGGCGAGTCGGCCACGGCACTCCCGGCGGGCATGGTTGCGGTATCGCTTGCGGGATATCTCGTGATTGCCGGCCTGCTCGCGGCGGCATTCCTGGTCCTGGCGTGCAGGGTGCTGGCTCACGGGCCCGATGCCGCGATGATGGCGCCGCCGCCGGCAAAGACGGCAGCGGATTGAGAGGAGGATGCCCATGGAAACCCTGCTGACCTATCTGCCAGATTATTTCTTCCTGATGTTGGGAGTGGTCCTCTTTCTCTACATGGTCACCGACGGCTATAACCTGGGGCTGGGGATCTTCTCGCTTACGGCCCGCAGCGAGGAAGAGCGGGGCATCATGATCCACAGCATCGCCTTCACCTGGCACGCGAGCCAGACGTGGCTCGTCATTCTGGGCGGGCTGCTCTTCGGTTCCTTCCCCGTCGTCTACGGGGTGGCCATGTCGGCCCTCTACATCCCCGTCATGCTCATGCTTGCGGGGCTTGCCTTCCGGGGTGTCGCCATCGAGTTCTACGACGAATCGCCCAACCGCGCACGCTGGGGCCGCGCCTTCGGGCTGGGGAGTCTTGTCGCAACGATCGCCCAGGGGTTCATCCTGGGGGGGCTTTTGAGCGGCATGCCCGTAGTAAACGGCCTCTTCGCGGGGGGTTACGGGGACTGGCTCAACCCCTTTTCGGCCCTCATCGCCGTTGGCGGGGCGGCGGGGTTTGTCCTTCTGGGCACGACTTACCTGGCCATGAAAACGGATGGGGCGCTCCGGGAGCGCTCGATCAAGACCGCCGTCTTGGCCGCGTGGGCCGTCCTGGCCGGGCTTTCCCTGATCCTGCTCTGGATGTCCCTGCAGCACCATGAAGGCCGCTATTCCCTGCTGTCGCTGAGGCAGGGCCATTACATCTACTTCACCCTGCCCATCTTTCTCTTCGAGTTTGCCATGCTGCTGCGCAGCCTCAAGAAGGCGGAACAGGACAAGCCCTTCCAATGGAGTGTCCTTCTCTTTCTCACCCTCGTGGTCGGGCTTGCCGCGGCCCTCTACCCCACGGCTATCCCGCCGTCGCTGACGATCTTCGAGGCGGCAGCCCCTGCGCGGTCGCTTTGGTTTCTCTTTGTCGTGAGCGCCGTGCTGCTGCCCGTGATGCTCGCCTACAATGCCTGGCAGTATCTCGTCTTCCGCGGCAAGGTGACGGAAGGCTATCAATCGGACAAGGCGCAGAACTGATCGTTCGGAGATCCCCCGTGGCTGAACCGGAGCTGAAGGAATTCGACGGCAAGGCGCTTGGCGAGTGCGACGGAAACGACTCGAAGCCGGCCTGTGTGGCCGTCGACGGCTTCGTCTACGACGTGAGCGCAAGCAAGCTCTGGAAGGGCGGCCTCCACATGAAGCGCCACCATGCGGGACGGGATCTCTCCGGGGACATCACCGCGGCGCCCCACGGCAAAGAGGTGCTGGAAAAGGTGCGCCGGGTGGGCTCACTTAAAAAAGAGACGGCAGGCGAAAGGCCCATGCCGGCCTGGATCGACGGGCTCCTCGAGAAATTTCCCTTCCTGCGGCGCCACCCCCACCCGATGGTCGTTCACTTTCCCATCGTCTTTATGGTCTCGGCGACGTTCTTCGATATCCTCTACATGATCACGGGGGAGAAGTCCTTCGAGGTGATGGCGTTTTATTGTCTTGCAGGCGGGATCCTCTTCACACCGCCGGCCATGCTCACGGGATGGTTCACCTGGTGGCTCAACTATGCGGCAAAGCCCATGAGGCCCGTCACGATCAAACAGCGTCTCTCCTGGGTTCTCCTCGTGCTTGCCGTGGCTGCTTTCCTGTGGCGATTCTTGATTCCGGGCGTGATGGACGAGGCGGGCGCCGGCCACTGGATCTACATCGCGATGCTTCTGTCGCTGGCCCCGGTCACGAGCGTCATCGGGTATTACGGGGGGGAATTGACTTTCCCGACGGGGAAGGGGAAGAAGTTGAGAGGGTGAGAAGGTAAGAGGGTAAGAGGGTAAGAGGTCGAGTTCTTTCTCAACCTCTTACCTTCGCACCTTCTGTATTTCATTCAAGCAGGTCCGCCTGTTTCTTCTGTGCGGCACGGGCGTAGGCGGCATCGATTTCGTAGACCCAGGGCTCGTGGTCCCGGTTGAAGGCCCCCACGGAGTCGCGGGCCAGTTGAAGTGCTTCCTGCCCTTTGTCCTCCCCTGCCGCTTCTCCCTTCGGCGAGGCGGCGGCGTCATTCATCATCGCCACGGTGCGGGCGAAATGCCGGCCATCCTTCTCGGCAAGCTCGACTCGGTAAACGGTGCCGTCCTTTCGTTGAAAATCCAGGCGGGTCGGGTAGCTCAGTGCCGGCAGATCGCCCTTGCGGTGGATGTTCCGGACGGGGAACTGCTGCAGGGTTTTCAATACTTCGGTAATGACGCCTTCGTCCTGGCGCTGTTTCTTCGGCACGTCCTCGAGGACGTGCTTTCCTTCCCGCAGGTCGAGGGCAAATGCCCCCGCGCCGTTTTGGCAGGCGATGCGGACATAATCGCTCTTCCTGCCCGGCGGGAGATCGCGGCGGATGTAATCGACATAGTTCGTGCTCACAGCCGGCAGCGCGTCCGTGCTCAGGTAGACCTGCTTCTCGTCCTCGAGGCGGGCGTAGAAACCCGGAAACCCGGGGCGGTCCCTGCCGATGACGATGCCCGTTATCTTCTGGCCCGATTCGTTGAAGAAGCGGACGACCAGGCTTCCCTTTTCGCCCATAACCCCCAGTGCCGCGTGGTTGCGCTCGTCGGAGGTTACCTTCTCGTCGCAGCGGATATCGGCGATCGCCTTCACGATCCGGTTGATCTGCTCGTTCGAAACGGGGTAATCGTACTTCCCCGTGAGGATGAAACGCTCGTCGAGGCGCTTGAAGGTGAGCGACTCGTCACCCTTCTTGATGTAAATTCCGTAGACCTTCTCCGGGTTGAACCCCTGGAGCAGGTAACTTCCCTCCTTCAGGGTCACCTCCTGGCGGTTCTCCAGCACCCCGAAGACGACGACGGCCCCGGTGAGGACGACGGCGACGGCGGCGAGGATGATCAGATGCCTCGTGACCATAGCTTCCTCTTGGGCAGTTCGATCCGCCTGAAAAGGCGGGTAGCAAGCATCAGTGCCGGAATGAGCAGGACGGCGAGAGGTCCTGCCAGCAGGATGAAGG
The DNA here is from genome assembly GCA_964619035.1 of uncultured Syntrophaceae bacterium. Taxonomy (GTDB): domain Bacteria; phylum Desulfobacterota; class Syntrophia; order Syntrophales; family UBA2192; genus UBA2192. The sequence goes on from CAZUBX010000003.1 coordinate 73,026, forward strand.
CCTTCCCTTTCGTGAAGAGGCCCTCCACCATGACCCTCTTTTTGTGCTGGATGGCGGCGAGTTCCTCCCGCGCGCGCGAGATTTTCGTCTCGGTCATCTTGCGGCTGCGAAGGATCTCCTCCTTCAGCAGGGATTCCTCGCCGTCCTGCGTTTTGCGGGCCAGGGAATTCAATTCTCTTTCGCCCGCGGCGATCTCGCTCTGCAGGGCGGCCACCGTCGGTGCGGTTGACTGATCGTAGTTCTCTTCCATCCGGTCGACGGCGTTGAAGGGCCGCATGATTCTCCCGCGGGCCTTGATGCTGGCAAGCGAAACTGACCCCGTAAGACTCTCCATGGTGGACAGGACGAGATCCGCGTTGCCGCCCGCAAGCGCCGTTGCGCTCTCCGGTGCGGCCAGGGGTCCCGTTAGCATGTCCACGTCGGAGAAGACGACCACGACGGCGGCAGCCTTTCCTGCCGAGGGCTTCGTCCCGGCCTCCGGGCCTGCCTTCGGGGCGTCCTGCGCCGAATCACTCGCCAGGGCGCTCGGGAAGGACCCCGTGAGGCGAACGCCCAGGCAGAGGGGCTCTTTGCCCTCGGAGGCCCTGTGCTGCGGATTGTCCACGCGGACGGTGTACCCCGTTTCCGAGGTGCGCAGAAGGGGTTCGGCCGTGATTCCCGCAACCGCTTTGAGCTTCAGCGTCCCTGCGTTGAACACCCGGACCCGGGTGACGCCGGTGTTGATGCCCCCCTCGTGATGGATGGCGTTGCCTTTCAGCGCCATCAGGGTTGCCGGTCTTTCGGGTGCGGCATCCTGGCCGGATGGGCTCCTGACGGCAAGCCCCGCGTCTGCGGCGAGCAGCTCCGCCGGCATCTCGCAGCCCCAGGCGGAAAGTAGCCGGTTGAGATTCGATGCGTTCTGTCCGGGCGCGTATGTGCTGCCGGCGGCACCGGCAAGCGGGTCGGCCATGAAAGCGGGATCCTGGAATACGACGAGCTTCCCGCCGCCCACGACATACTGGTCCAGGGTTGCAAGGGTCTGCTCGGAGAGGTTTCGGGGGTGAACGACCACGACGGCGTCGAGCTTCTGAAAGGAGGCCCCGTCGGGGGTGAGCGTCGTCACGTCGAAATGTGACTGGAGCTGTTCCAGAACCGACTGGCCCTTCTGGCCTGACTCGGTTGCTATCCCCATCGATCGGGCCAGCTCGGCGGGGTATGTGCTTGCCGCGAGGTTCACCGAGGTGAGGATCCCGATTTTCTTTTTCGCCCGGGACGTGGCGCCGTAGATCATTTCCGTGATGTCGTACTCGGCCAGCTGCTGCCGCTCCGGCGCAAGCAGGGTGATGGCCTTCTCCTGGCCGAACTCGGTGGTGAGCACCAGTCCGAAGAAGAACCGGTCGTCGCCCGCCGTGGGGATCGGCCGCAGGCCGTACTGGAGGGCTTCCCGTTCCTCCCGGGAGTCCCGCCTGGGGTCGATGATCTCAAGGGAGATCTTCCCGTGGGAGCGCGACGCATACTCCCTGGCGAGGTCGCGGATGTAGAAGAAATAGTTGTTGTACGCCCTCAGGGAGTCGAATCCCTTGAGCGCCTCGGTGCGGGAGAAGAAGAGCTTCAGGCGCACGGGGTGGGTCAGCCCGCCGATGATCTGCCTGGTTTCGTCGGAGAGCGAGTAGATGCGGTCCTCCGTGAAATCGAGCTTCAGCGCCCGGCCCACCTTGGCCAGCAGCGTGATGGACGAAAAGGCGATCAGCGCGATCAGGAAGATGGCCGTGAGGACCTTGAGGTTCTTCTTCAGCATGACTCCCTTCGGTTGTCGACGACAAGACAGGTGATGGCAATCAGACCGGCAATCAGGATGCCGTAGAATGTCAGGTCACGGAACTCGAGAACGCCCCGCCGCATGGACTCGAAGTGCCCGGTGAAGCTCATGTTGGCCATGGCCTCGATCATGAAGGGGGGCAAAATGCCGTTGAGCCAGGTCAGGACGGCCGGCGAGTCCGTGTAGGCCAGCAGGCCGATCATCCCGATGGAGAGCACGAAGCTCACGATCTGGCTCCGGGTGAGGGCCGAGCAGAAGATGCTCACGGCCAGGTAGGCGCCCCCCATCAGCAAGGCTCCCAGGTAGCCCGTCAGGATGACGAAGGGGTCGGGGCTGCCGAGCCAGGAGACGGTGATCACGAGCGGCACCGTCAGCGCAAGGGCCACGACGAGGAACATCCACGCGGCCGCAAACTTGCCGAGTACGGCCTGGGGGATCGTCACGGGCTGCGTGAAAAGAAACTCGATGGTGCCCGCCTTGCGCTCCTCGGCCCAGAGGCGCATCCCGGCCGCCGGGATGAAGAAGATGTAGAGCAGGGGCAGGTTGTCGAAAAAGACCCTCAGGTCCGCCTGCCGCATCTCGAAGAAGCGGCCCTTGATCGTGAGAAATCCCGCCAGAAAGAGAAACACCACAAGGATCACGTACCCCATGGAGGTCGTGAAGAAACTCCGGAATTCCCGTTTGAAGATGGCCCGGACTGTTCCCATATCAGGCTCCGTTGGTCACTTGGCGGAAGAAGGCGTCGATCTTTCCCTGGCCCTTCTCCTTGAAGTCCTGCGGCGTGGAGTCGGCCACGATTCTTCCCTTGCTGATCAGGATGGCCCGGTTGCAGATCGTCTCCAACTCCTCCATGACGTGGGTGGAGATGATGAAGCACTTGTCGGCGGACATGAACCGGATCAGTTCGATGATTTCCTGTTTCTGGTTGGGGTCGAGACCCGACATGGGCTCGTCGAGGATAAGGATCGGGGGGTCCCCCAAAAGCGACTGGGCCAGCCCCAGGCGACGCTGGAACCCTTTCGACAGGGTCTCGATCCGGCGATCCATGACGCTCTGCAGGGAGCTGATGGCCGCGACCCGCTCGATCTCGGGTTTGTAGCGGTTGCCGTTGATGCCCCGGACGTCGCAGACGAATTGCAGGAACCACCGGGGCGTCATCTCCCCGTAGAAGGGGCATTTCTCGGACACGTATCCCAGGGCGCGACGCACCTCGACCGGCTGGGTCCGGATGTCGAACCCCCCGACGGTAGCCGAGCCGCTGTCCGGCTCGATGAAGCAGGAAAGCATCCGCAGGGTTGTCGTTTTCCCGGCGCCGTTGGGGCCGATAAAGCCCACGATGTCGCCCTTCTTCGCCTCGAAAGAGACGTCGTCGACGGCGACGAGATCGCCATAGGTTTTCCTCAGATTCTTGACATTTATCATGATTGTATCCGGTTGCAGCTATGCCCGGAGATTCATTGCAAAAGACCTGCCAAAACCGCTTCGCGGTGGGACTCGGGCATCCGGATTCCGGCTCCCGGCTTTTTTAATCCCGATTCCTGAATCCCGAATCCCGAAGCCCACCCCCTGGGGTTTTGTGTTGATGGAACGGGGGCCTTGTGGTAGAAGCGTGCCGATGCTGAACGTGGGACTGACAGGGGGAATCGCGACCGGCAAATCGACGGTGGTCCGGATGCTCGTCAAGAGGGGTGCCCGGGTGATCGATCACGATGGCCTCGTCCACGCCCTGCAGGAGCCGGGACAGCCCGTCTGGGAGCGGATCGTTGAGACCTTCGGGCGCGATATCCTCGATACCGATGAGCGGATCGACCGCAAGAAGCTGGGCTCCCTCGTCTTTGAGAATGAACCGCGGCGCAAGGTGCTGGAAGGCATCGTCCATCCTGCCGTGCTGGAGGAGGCGCAGCGCCAGCGTGACCGGATAGGCAAGGAGGATGAGCAGGCGATTGTTTTGTCCGATATTCCCCTGCTCCTGGAAGTGGGGATGCAGGAGTGCTTTGACCTGATCCTGCTCGTCTACGCCCCGCCGGATGTTCAGATCCGTCGCGTCGTGAAGCGCAACAAAATGACCCGGGAGGAGGCGGAGGCCAGGCTCAGGGCCCAGATGCCCATCGACGAGAAATTGAAATTTGCCGATCTCGCCATCCGCAACGACGGCACGATGAGGGAACTCGAAAAGCGCGCCGAAGAAGTCTGGCAGGAGCTTCTGGCGCGGGAGAAAAAGAAAAGGTAACAGGTAACAGGTGACAGGTGACAGGTGACAGGTCAGAGGGTCCAATCCCCTCTATTCACTGGCCACTGGCCACTGGTCACTGATCACTATTTTGTACGGGAGGATAGAGATGATAGGAAAAAACGTACAGACCGATTTCAGCTCGAAGGTATGTGACCCCGTGATCGACCCCACGGCATACGTGCACCCCATGGGGGCCGTCATCGGCAACGTCATCATCGGGAAAAACGTCTTCGTGGCGCCCTTCGCGGCCGTTCGCGGAGACGAGGGCCAGCCCCTTCACGTGGGCGACGATTCCAACGTGCAGGACGGCGTCGTGATCCACGCTCTCGAGACAGAAGAGCACGGCAAGCCCGTCGAGAAGAACCTCATGGAAGTGGGCGGGAAAAAGTACGCCGTCTATGTCGGAAACCGCGTGTCGCTGGCCCACCAGGTCCAGATCCACGGCCCGGCTGTCGTCCTCGACGACAGCTTCGTCGGGATGAAGGTGCTCGTCTTCCGCTCCAAGGTCGGCAAGGGCTGCGTTGTGGAGCCCGGCTGCATCCTCATGGGCGTCTCCGTTCCCGACGGCCGTTACGTGCCGGCCGGTACCGTCCTGAGGGACCAGGCCGTGGCGGACAAGCTGCCCGCGATCACCGACGACTACCCCCTGAAAAACCTCAACAAGGGTGTCTGCCATGTGAACAAGGCGCTGGCAAAGGGTTACGCGGCACAGAAATAGGAAAAAGGCTAACGGCGAAGGGCAAAAGACAGATCCCCCTTCTTCCTTAGTGTACGGGCGGGAGGGGGATTTTTCCCGCATGTATTTGAGTAGGGCCCGATCCCCGATCGGGCTTATCGGGCTCAGCACCTGAGACGATAGGATCGTGATCAAGAGAAGAATCCCCCTTTCTTTTCCTCTGGAATAGAAAGGGGGATTCTTTTATTCCTTCTTCGAGTTCTTGCTCTGATAGAGGCGCTCGTCGGCCTTCTTGAGCATGGCGATCGCGTCGGTCATGCCGGCGTCGGCCATCGTGGAGATGCCGCAGCTCACCGAGACGGGGATCACCTTTTCGTCATGGGCCAGATGCGTGGAGAGAAAAAAGGTCTGCAGCCGGTCGACAAAGCGGTAGGCCCGATCGGCGATCGTGTTCGGCAGGATAATGACGAACTCGTCGCCGGCGAACCGGGCGACCACGTCGCTCTGGCGGCTCATGGCCAGCAGGCGGTTTCCCACCCACTTGAGCACCTCGTCGCCCATGTCGTGGCCGTAGCGGTCGTTGATCGCCTTGAACCGGTCGATGTCGAGGAAGACGACGGCAAGCTCCGTCCCGTAGCGCCTCGCCCGGTCGAACTCCCTTCGCAGGACCTGTTCCATGACCCGCCGGTTCAGCAGATCCGTCAGGGGGTCCCGGAAGGCAAGCATGGCAAGCCTCTCATGGGCCATCACGTTGGAGAGGCAGATGGACACCTTGACGGAAAGCTGCCGCAGCAGGCCCACCTCCATGCCCGGGGCATAACGCTCGGGCGATGAATCCCCCAGGTTGAGGCTCCCGATGGCCTTCCCGTCGTAGGTGAGGGGCACCACGGCGAGGGACTCCAGGGGGTATTTCGCCCCCTCCGGCAGCAGGGCGGCGAAGCGGTCCAGCCCTTCGTTGATCAGAATCGGCGAAGCACCGTCTCCCACCAGCTCGCCGAAGACCTTTGCGTCAATGACCCTCAGGCGCTCCCCGAAGGTATTCGCCGGTGTCATGCGGTCCAGGAGCCGGTAGACGTCGTTGTCTTCCGTCATGGCCACCCAGACGTGGGGGACACTGAACTTCTCGTGAATCTCCGTGAGAAGCCTCTCGAAGAGATCACGGAAATTGTGGATCGACAAGATGCTCGTCTCGATCTCGAAGAATTTCCGGGCAACCTCCTCGTTGCGGCAGATGACCTGCAGGATCTCGTTGACGTCGTTCATCAATCGTCCCTTTTCCCCACCCCGATTCGCATTTTGTGACGGGGCATGCATACTAAATCCCGAATCAAATGACAACGGCAATTTCGCACCCCTGGAATACCGGGATCCAGCGATAACACGACGTCATCGCGAGCGAAGCGCGGCGATCTCGTTTTTGCATGAGATTCCCACGCACCTTTCAGGTGCTCGGAATGACAGGAGACGCAGATGTTTTTCAACTTATCGCTGGATCAAAAAAGCTCCCCTCATGCGTGGGGGAGCTTGTCTCGCCAGGGTGAAGCTTACTTTTTCAGCTCCGCGATCAGCTTCGGAACCACGTCGTAGAGGCTGCCCACGATGCCGAAGTCACAAAGCGCGAAGATCGGCGCGTTCTCGTCGCGGTTGACGGCGCAGACGAGCTTCGCGTTGCGAACGCCCGTCATGTGCTGGACCTGGCCCGACACGCCCAGTCCGACGTAAAGCTCAGGCTTCACCTGCACGCCGGAGAGCCCGATGCAGAGATCCTCCGGGAGCCAGTGCATTTCCTCGGTGAGCGGCCTTGTGGCGCCCAGCTCGCCGCCCAGCGCGTCGGCCAGCTCCTGCGCGAGGGCCAGGTCTTCCTTCTTGTCGAAACCGCGGCCTGCGCAGACGATCACCCGGGCCTCGGTGATGTCCTTTGCCACTTTCTCCTTTGGCTTTTTCTCGATGATCCTCACTGCCGACGGGGGCGGGGAGGGCAGCTCCCGCGTCTTGCCCTGCCTGCCGTCCATGGGCTGGGCGGGCTCGAAGCTCCGGAGTGGGACGGTGACGATGACGGGCCTGGCGGAAGCGCTGAGCTTCTGGATCGCTGCACCGCCGTAGGCGAGGCGCTCCATCACGAGCGCACCTGCACCCTTGTCGAAGGCCAGTGCCGTGCAGCCGCTGCAGAGCCCGCAATTCAGCCGTGCAGCCAGCCGCGCAGCCAGTTCTTTCCCCCGTGCCGTCGAGATGAACAGGATGAGATCCGGGGAGGCTGTTTTCGCCTCCTGCTCCATGACCGGCAGATGCGCCCCGAAAGGCTCTTCCGGAGGCAGCTCCGGCAGCAGGAAGACCTCGTCGGCCCCGCGGGCGATGTAGTCCTCCGGCGGGCCGGCTTCCTTCCTGACGATGGCCGTGATCGCCGCCCCCATGTCCGGGGCCAGCGATCGTCCGGCTCCGAGCAGCTCCAGCGCCTGCTCCCGCGTTTCCGCTATGATCCAGACACCTGCCATCGCTTCCTCCTAACGGATCACGCCGCTCTTGCGCAGCGAATCGACAAAACGGGTGATCCCGGCGGCATCGGCCGCGAGTTTTTCCCCCGTGCGCTCCAGGCTAGCCGCCGTCATGGCCGCAGTCTTCAGCACCCCTTCGAAGCCCCCCGCAAGCTCTTCCTTCTTGACGGTCGTGACGGGTTTCTTGCCGGCCATCAGCGTGTCCTTCACTCCGGGAATCCGGGGCGTGTTGATGTCGGGAAGAACCGTCACCAGGGCAGGGAGCGGCGCCTCGACAACCTCGATGCCGTCCTCGACACGCCGATCGGCAACGAGCTTTCCGCCTTCGAGGGAGAACTTCTGGACGAAGCAGACGCAGGGGATCCCGAGAAGCTCGGCTAGTCTCGGCCCCACCTGCTGGGCATAGAGGTCGCTCGACCCCTCGCCGCAGGTGATGAGGTCGTATTGCGGGATGCGCGTCCGGATGATCTCGGCGAGGATCGCCGCCGTCTGCGAGGGCTCCAGGTCTTTGAAAGACGGGTCGGAGACGAAGAAGGCCTGGTCCATCCCGCGCGAAAGGCCGTCCTTCACTCCTTTTGCGGACTCGGGGGCGCCGACGGTGATGCCAATGACGCTCCCGCCGCCGGCATCCCTCAGGCGTGCAGCCTCCTCGATGGCGTTTCGGTCATACTCCCCGATCTTGTAGTCCACCGACGAGAAGTCAAGCTTGCCGTCGGAGCCCTTCCGTATATAGGCCTCGTCGACGACCCATTTGAAACAGGCAATAAGAGTCGGCATGTAATGCCTCCAGGGCTTAAGGCGTATGGCTTAAGGCTTAAGGAAGAAATGGAAAAGGATTGTTCCTTTACCATAAGCCCTTCGCCCTTAGCCTTATGCCATTATTTATCTTAACACCGTGCCCGAGATGATCATCCGCTGGGCCTCCGAGGTGCCCTCGTAGATCTCCAGGATCTTGGCGTCGCGCATGATCCGCTCCACCTTGGCGCCCTTGATGTAGCCGTAGCCGCCGTGGATCTGGACGGCCTTCGTGGTGTGGTGCATGGCCTTCTCGGCGGCAAAGAGCTTCGCCATCGCCGCCTCCTTGGTGAAGGGCAGTTTGTTGTCCTTCAGCCAGGCGGCATGGTAGGTCAGGAAGCGGGCGGCCTGGAGATCCGTCGCCATGTCGGCGATCATCCACGAGATGGCCTGGTGGCGCGCGATGGGGCTCCCCATCTGGACGCGCTCCTTCGAATACTTGATGGATTCGTCAAGCGCCGCCTGGAGGATGCCCACGCCCTGGGCGGAAATGCCCACGCGGCCGTGGTCGAAGGCCGCCCCGGCGTTCACCATTCCGGCGCCCTCGGCTCCGAGCAGGTTTTCCTTCGTCACGCGGCAGTCCTTGAAGACCACTTCCGAGGTCTGCGACGAGCGAAGCCCCATCTTGTGGAAGTGCTCGCCAGGCTTCATCCCCGCCGTCCCCTTGGGGATGATGAAGGAGCTCATGCCCTTGCGGCCCGCCGCCTTGTCGGTCCAGCAGAAGACAAGGTAGGTGTCTGCGATAGGGCCGTTGGAGATGAAGGTCTTGGTGCCGTTGAGCACATAGCCATCGCCGTCCTTCGTTGCCGTCGTCGTGGCGGCCATGACGTCCGTTCCCGCCCCCGGCTCGGTGAGGACGAAGGCGCCCAGGTGCTTTCCCGTTGCCAGCGGGGTGAGGTATTTCTTCTTCTGGTCTTCGTTGCCGAAGAGGTTGATCAGCATGCAGGCGATCCCCACGTGGATCGACACGGTGAACCCCGTCGACGAGCACGAGCGCGAGAGCTCCTCCACGACGATGGCGTTGGTCAGGTAATCGGCGCCGGCGCCGCCGTACTGCGTCGGGATGGGGATCCCCATCCAGCCGCCCTCGGCGAGCTTCTTGAAGAGATCGGCCGGATGCATCTCCTTCTCGTCGATCTCCGCGGCGATGGGCTCCACGTTCTTCACGCAGAATTCCCGGATGTTTTTACGGATGAGTTCCTGTTCCTCGGTCAGCTTGAAATTCATGATCTCCCTCCTTCGTACAAATAAGTAATTGGTAATTGGGAAATTGGGTTATTGGGTATTGAATTCAGATATGGGCTATACCCAGTACCCAATACCCAGTTCCTGCGTTTGACCCTTGACCCTGTACCCGGTTTTTTCTAGCCGAACCTGAACTGCACTCCCGTGCCGCCTTCGGGGTAGTTCCACTCGAGCACCTCGGTGCCGCAGGCGATGCGGCAGGTGCCGCACTCGAGGCAGCCGTCGATGGTCAATACAAATTCGCCCGTTTCGCTCACGCTGTAAAGCCCCGCGGGACAGGCCCTCACGGCCGCTTTCAGCCGGGGGTCGCGTTCCATGCCCGGACGGATCTTGATGTGGGGCGTCGGGAGCGGTTTGAAGACATTGAGCCCCAGTTTCGCCTTGAGGTCGGTCATATCTTCGTGACCTCCTTTGCGTCCTTGAGCATGGTCCAGAGCTGGCTCAGTGTCAGATGCCGCCGCAGCGTCGTGAAGATCGGCGACTTGGGCCCGGCGGGCACCGTGTAGAGATCGCGCAGCAGATTTCCCGCGAGCTCCGGGTAGTGCCCGAACAGATGGGGGTTCGAGAGCACCTTCGGAGTCTCCTGGTACGTGCGGAAGTCCTTGAGTACGAAGCTTTCCTCGAGCAGTTTCTGGTAGATCGATAATGTGGCGGCATCGAAGCGTCCCGCCGCTTTCGCCTGGATGACGGTCTTCGCCGCGAAATAGCCAGACGCCATTGCGTACTCCATCCCCCGCACCGTAAACCCCAGGTTAAGGGCGAATCCCGCCGAATCCCCCGCCACGAGGATCCCGTCGCCGACAAGAGGACAGAGAGAACGGTAGCCGCCTTCGGGGATCACGTGGGCGCCGTATTCCACGGTTTTCCCGCCCCGGAGGAGGGGCTCGATCTCGGGCCGGGCCTTGAAAAACTCGAAAAGCGCGGGGATGTCGCCTGCCGCCTCTTCCTTCGCAATGTCTTCAATGGAGACGACGAGGCCCAGGCTCACACTGTCGCGGTTCGTATAGAGAAAGCCGCCGCCGAAGAGGCCTTTTGTCACATCCCCCACGAAGAGATGGGCCGCCCCTTCGCCGTCGGCTACGTTGAAGCGATCGTTGATCAGGTTGGGGTCGAGCTCGATGAGTTCCTTGACGCCAACGGCATTGTCATGCGCCCGTCCCTGTGCCCGCAGGCCCGCCTTCTCCGGGATGAGGGAGAGCGCCCCGTCGCAGGCGATGACCACGTCGGCACGGAGTTCGTCGCCTCCGGCAATCACGCCGGTGATTTTTCCGTTTTCACGGATCACGTCCGAAACAAGGGTCTTGGGCAGCAGCATGGCCCCCCGCTCCTCGACGCGC